>CAYSUY010000155.1:0-10288 GCA_964434345.1 uncultured Acetobacteraceae bacterium | reverse complement strand
AGGGGAATAGTTGTCTGGATCCGATTACGTGTGGATCCGATTACGCGGCCGGTCAGGGCGCGCGCGGCTTGCGGATGAGCAGGACGAACTGCGATTCGAAGATGAACATTCCCGGAATGGCGTTCATCGCCGCGTCGAGAAAAACCAGGAGCGAGCGCGCGAGCAGGGCACCGCGAATGCCCCCGACCGCGTTGCAGAGGTGAAAGAGCGGGCTGCCGACCCGGGTCAGCCACATGGCCGACCGGCGCGCCACGACCTCGCCGCCGCGGGCCTCGATCCGCCGGATGAGCTTCGACGGTTGCGTCGACGGGTGATGCGGCAGCGCCATGGCCCAGTTCTTTTCCGGGTTGAGCCGGACGCGCCGGTAGAAATCCCAATTCGACACCGCGTGATAGATGTTCCCGAGACGGGGGCGACGATAGGTCCATCCCGACGGTGTCGACAGGCTGATATAGCCGCCCGGTCTCGTCAGATCGAACAGCGCGTCGAGCAGGTCTTCGGTATCGGCGACATGCTCGTAGACCTGCGAGCAGACCACGAAATCGTGCTGGCCGCCGGCGCTGCGATAGGGACCCTTGACGAGGTCGGCGCGCGGCACGAGAAGGCGGGCACGCTCCAGGCTGTCGTCGTTGTCGTCGACGCCGCCCAGCCGGGCATTCGGGAAATGACCGCCGATCTGCGCCAGCAATCGACCGCGCCCGAATCCCACGTCGAAGACCGAGAAATCCTGGGTTCTCCTGAAGACGGCAATCGCGTTGGTCAGGTGCTTTTCGCCGATCAGGTCGTCGCTGAAGGACATCAGCCGCACGACCGGAGACTCGTCGTCGTCATGCCCGTCGATCTGCTTCAGGGAGTCGGAGATCTGGCGATCCTGGATCTCTTCCCAGGACGGGTCGCTGGTCATGGTTCGTCACTCGTCATGAGGCGTCGCGCAAAATCGTATCCGGATTGCCTTTTCCGGCACGCCCGCCGGAGAACGCGGCAGAAGACATCGACCTGGAGCGGATAGCCACGCCTCATCCCGGAAAGATGCCGGGATGGGCCTTGACCCAGGCGGCGTAATGGCGCGCGGCGGTCGCCGGCGGGAAGGCCGGGACAAAGCCGAATTCGGAGACGAGGTTGCGGTTGCGCGAGATCGCACGCGCGCGATCGAGGGGCATGAAATAGGCGATGTCGCTCTCGGCCTCGGCCTCGACCAGACGATGGGAGAAACCGGGGAACTCGGCCGCCAGCGCCTCCGCCATGGTGCGCAGATGCCAGATCTCCGCGATGTTGACGTCGTAGACAGCCGCGCGCGGCTTCGCGGCGTCGAGCAGCAGCAGCACCGCGCGCGCGACGTCGCCGCCATGCACCCAGTCGCGCTGGCCGTTGACGTGCAACCGCGCCTCGCCGCCACGCAGCGCGAGGCGCGCCAGCTGGTAAGGCGGGCTCAGCGTCGCACGCAGGCCGGTATCGCGCTCCCACGGCCCGAAGACCGAGGCGAAGCGCGCGGCCACGGCATCGACGCCATGAAGGTCGCGGAAATGCATCATCATGCGCTCGCCGAGCAGCTTGGTGATGCCGTAGAGCGTAAAGGGACGCGGCGCGGTGTCCTCGTCCAGCGACGCCTCGTGCAGCGGCGCCTCGCCATAGACCGCGGTCGAGCTGGCATAGACGACGCGGCGCAGACGGTGGGCGGCGGCGGCCTCGAACATCGCCAGCGTGCCGATCGCGTTGACGTCGAGCACCCGCGACGTCCCGCGCAGGTCCTGCTGCGCGCCGTAGGTGATCGCGGCGAGATGGATCGCGGCGCCGACGCCATGCGCACGGATCGTCTCGCCGAGCAGGCGCGGCGTCGCGATGTCCGCGGCGATCGCCTCGAGCCGGCCGGGCAGCCGCGCGAAGGCGGCGGCCGCGACCGCAGGCATCGCGTCATGCGAGAGCGCCACGACATGGTCGCCGCGCGCCAGCAGCGCCTCGACGATGTTGAGACCGACGAAGCCGCTGGCTCCGGTGACGAGAATCGTTTCGCTCATAGCGCCAATCCCAGTTCGTGGCCTTCGAAGACCGCCTCAAGGGCGGTGCGCGGGGCAAGGCTGTCGCCGATCGCGCGCGCCGGCAGCCCCGCCGCCTCGAGCGCGCGGAACAATCCGTCTTCGGCCCGGTTGTACGCCGCCTCGATGACCGTGTCGAAGCCGGAGAGCGGCTCGATCACGCCGGTCGAGACATCCTCGACCTCCAGCGTCGCGCCGTCCCAGCGCCGCGCCACGCGCAGCGGCGCGATCCGCACGCCGAGCTCGCGCAGCCGCCGCCGCGTCGCCAGCGTCGAGTAGATCGTCGTTCGCCATGCGAAGCCGGCCACCGGCACGAAGACCGTCACATGCCGCCCGGTCTGCGCGAGATGCTCGGCGAGCGACAGGCTGCTCCATTCGCCGATCGTGTCGAGCAGCGCGACGCGCCGGCCGCAGGACGCGTCGGTGGCCAGCGCCTGTTCCATGGTCAGCACCGCGCCGCCACCGGGCAGCGCCGCCGCCACCGGGACCGAGCCGGTGGCGACCACGGTGAGGTCCGGCGCCAGGGCGCGGATCGCCGCGAGATCGGCCGTGCGCCCGGTCTCCACGCGCACGCCATGGCGCGCGCATCGCGCGAGCAGATGGTCGCGCAGCCCCATGAAGTCGCGGCGATGCGGCATCCGCGCGATCCAGCGCAGCTGCCCGCCGAGTTCCTCGGCGCGCTCCCAGAGCCGCACGCGATGGCCGCGCGCGGCCGCGACCCACGCCGCCTCAAGCCCCGCCGGGCCGCCGCCGACCACCAGGATGTCGCGTGGCGTCGCGGCCGGGCTCTCCTCCGGCAGCTTCATGTCGCCTTCGCGCCCGCCGCGCGGATTGACGAGGCAGGTCAGCGGCAGGTTGCGCTCCAGCATGCCCGCGCAGCCCTGGTTGCAGCCGATGCAGGGGGTCTGCTCGTCCTCGCGACCGGCGATGGCCTTGGCGACGATGTCGGGATCGGCGAGATGCGCGCGCGCCATGCCGACGAGATCGGCATCGCCCGCGGCGATCGTCGCCTCGGCCTCGGCGAGGCCGCGGAACTTGCACACCGCGAAGACCGGCATGTCGTGACCGGCGTCGCGCAGCGCCGCGCGGATCGCCGCCGGCAGGGCGCGGAACGGCGCGGCGTCGACATTCATGTCGGCCATCTGCGTCGCCAGCGAATAGCTGGCGTGATAGGCGGAATGCGAGACGTTCACGAAGTCGAGCCGCACCGCGCCCGCCAGCGCGACGACGATCTCGCGCATGTCGTCGAGCGTCAGCCCGCCCTCGAGATATTCCTCGGCGCTGATGCGGATGCCCATCGGCATGTCCGGTCCGATCGCCGCGCGCACCGCCGCGATCGTCGCCACCGGAAAGCGCAGCCGGTTGGCGAGCGAGCCGCCATACGCATCCGCGCGCCGGTTCGAGGCCGGCGACAGGAATTGCTGCAGCAGATGCCCGTGCCCGGCCGTCACCTCGATACCGTCGAAGCCGGCCTCGCGCAGATGCCGGGCGCTGACGACATGGCCCTCGATCACGGCGTCCATCTCGGCCGGGGTCATCGCATGCGGCAGCTGCGCGGTCGGGCTCCAGCGCACCGCCGAGGGCCCCCAGGAGACGGTGCGCTCCCACTCGCCCTCGATCTGCCGGCCGAGATGGATGATCTGGCCGAAGATCCGCGCGCCCTCGTCCTGGACGGCGCGGGCGATGCGCGCGAAGGGCGCGACGCAGCGCGGGTCGTAGCCGGCGACGCCCTGCGGCCGGCCGACCGTGTTCCGCTGCACCCGGATCGATTCGAAGATCACGAGGCCGACGCCGCCGCGCGCGCGGGCGCGGTGATAGGCGAGGTGCCGCTCGTCCGGCAGATGGTCGCGGCCGTAATTGGTCGTATGCGCCGGCACGAAGATGCGGTTGCGCAGGGCAAGTCCGCCGACACGGATCGGGGCGAGGGCGTTGGGGTAGCGCGTGGACGTCATGCGCGGGGAACCTCTGCGCTGGGGCTTTCGTTCGCCGACGAGTTTGCCCAAACTGGCGGCCCGCCGCGAGGCGCATGACGACAAGGCGCCGCGGCGCCGCACGGGAAGGATGGAGCCTTCATGAAGACCAGGATCGGCCGCTTGGCGCTCGCCGCCACCCTCGCCTGCGCAGCGCTGCCCGCCGCATCGCCGGACGCCGCGGCGCAGACGCTTGTCGTCGCCGCGCTGAAGACGCCCGGCGGCGTCGACGGCGACGCGCTCAAGCCCGGCACGCAGAACGTCGTGACCCAGGTCTACGAGGGCCTGACCGCCTATGCGCGCACGCTCGACGCCGACGGCAACGGGCGCCTCGACTTCACCCGCGTGGTGCCGCATCTGGCCGAGAGCTGGACCGTCTCGCCCGACGGCCGGACCTATGTCTTCCGCCTGCGCCAGGGCGTGCGCAGCATCCATGGCAACGAGCTGACCGCCGACGACGTGGTCTGGAGCTGGCGCAAGTCGATCGAGCAGAAGCGCACCGGGCTGTTCATCGCCAGCGTCTCCGGCGTCGAGACCTTCGAGAAGCTCGACCGCTACGAGGTCAAGTTCTCGCTCAAGGCGCCGAGCCAGGTCTTCCTGCACCTGCTCACCAACTACGTGCCCGCGGTCTACGATTCGACCGAGACGCGCAAGCACGCGACGCCCGACGATCCCTACGCGCTCAAATGGATCGACGCGAACACCGCCGGTTTCGGCGCCTACCACATGGAAAGCCTGCGCCAGGGCGAGCAGGCCATCTTCGTCGCCAATCCGAATTATTTCGGGCCGGCGCCGCATTACAAGCGCGTGGTCTATCGCGAGATCCCCTCGGGCGCGGCGCGCTACCAGCTGCTGCTCGCCGGGCAGGCGCAGTGGATCGAGGAGCTGACCCACAAGCAGGTCGCCGAGCTGCGCCGCGACCGGCGCGTGAAGGTGAGCGGCGTCGAGGGCACCGCCATGGCCTCGCTGCGCATGAACACCCGCTTCAAGCCCTTCGACGACGTGCGCGTGCGCCGCGCCATGGCGCTGGCGACGGATTACGACGGCATCAACGCCGCGGTCTTCGAGGGGCTGGGCACGCGCCCGGTCAGCGTCGTGCCGCCGATCATCCCTGGCCATCTCGCGAGCCTGCCGCGCATCGAGCCGGACATCGCGAAGGCCAAGGCGCTGCTCGCGGAGGCCGGCCATCCCGACGGCATCGACGTGACGATCGAGTATGCCGGGCTCGAATGGTGGGAGGAGGGCATCGCGATCCAGATGCAGCGCAGCCTCGCCGCCGCCGGCATCCGCGCCACGCCCAAGCGCATCACCGACGCCGACATGCGCGCGCGCGCGGCGATCAACCGGCGCGACCTGCCGCTCTTCACCTTCAAGGATTTCCCCTTCGCGCTCGACCCGATCTACAAGATGTTCAACGACGCGCACCAGAAGGGCGCCTCGAACCGCAACGACTACAACAACGCGGCCTTCGACAAGCTGCTCGACGACGCGGCGGTGGAGATCGACCCGGCCAAGCGCCTCGCCATGGGCGAGGCGGCGCAACGCCTGCACGCCGAGGACGCGACCTGGGTCTACATCGCCTATCCCGGCCATTTCGAGGCCATGCCGACCTGCATGCGCGGATACACGTGGTATCCGGACTACCACGAGCGCTGGCGCGAGCTGAGCTGCCAGTGACGGCCGCCGCGCGCGGCGGCGTGGATCAGCCGCGCCGCCGCAGCGCGAGCAGCGTCAACTGCTCGAACAGGGCCTGGGCCGCGATCTGAGCGGTGTTGGTCCCCGCATCGTATTGCGGCGCCACCTCGACGACGTCGCCGCCCACGATGTCGATACCGGCGAGGCCGCGCAGGATCGCCAGCACCTCGCGGGCCGACAGCCCGCCCGCCTCGGGCGTCCCGGTACCCGGCGCGAAGGCGGGATCGAGCCCGTCGACATCGAAGGACACGTAGACCGGGCCGTCGCCGACGACCGCGCGCGCCCTCGCGATCACCGCCCGGACGCCCATCTCGGTGACCTCCTCGGCATGGATCACCGTCATCCCCGCGGCGTAGGAGAATTCCCACAGGAACTCCGCCGCGCCGCGGATACCGATCTGGATCGTCCGCTCGGGGTCGAGCACGCCGTCCAGAACGGCTTGCCGGAACGGCCCGCCGTGATGGAATTTCGAGCCCTCGAACGGGCCGCCGGTATCGCAATGCGCGTCGATATGGACGAGGCCCACGGGCCGGTCGCGGCCCAGCACGCGCAGGATCGGATAGGTCACCGAATGGTCGCCGCCGACGCCGAACGGCACCACGCCAGCCGCGGCGATCGTGGCGTAATGGGCCTCGATGTCGGCGATCGACTGCTCCAGGCTGTAGCGGCTGGAGAACGGGACGTCGCCGATATCCGCGACGCGCAGCGCCGCCACCGGGGCGATGCGCTGGACATGGTTGTAGGGGCCGATGCGCTCGACGCCGCGCACGGCGCGCGGGCCGAAGCGCGCGCCGCTGCGATGGGTGACGCCGAGATCCATCGGGATCCCGATCAGGGCCGCGTCGAGCCCGTCGAGCCGTGCCGCGCCGCCCTCGTCGGGGCGGTAGGGCGCATCGAGGAAGGTCTTCACCCCGGCATAGGGAAGCCGGCGCCGCTCGGTTCCGGCGAAGAGCATCTCCGAGACCTTGCGGAACTCGGGATCCTGGACGTCGCCGGCCTTCGCGCCGGCGTAGCGGGCCCGCAGGGCGGCGAGTTTGTCGGCCGTGAACATCGCCGCCGGCCCGGATCGCTCAGAGGACCGAGTTGACCCATTCGTAGAGCTTGCTCTTCGGCAGGCTGCCGACCTTGGTCGCCGCGACCTGCCCGTTCTTGAACAGCATCAGCGTCGGGATGCCCTGGACGCGGTATTTCAGCGGCGTCCCCGGGTTCTCGTCGATATTGATCTTCGCGACCGTCACCTTGCCCTGGAGGTCGCGGGCGAGATCCTCGAGCGCAGGCGCGATCACGCGGCACGGTCCGCACCACTCGGCCCAGAAATCCACCAGCACGGGCAATCCCGATTTCAGGACATCGGCCTCGAAGGACGTATCGGTGATCTTGACGGTCGCGCTCATGAAGATGCTCCTTCGGGGCTATCCCACGCCGGATACCCGGCGCAGGACCGCGAATGTAGGAACCCCCTCCGTCACCGGTCAAGCCACCCCGCCAGGCCAAACCCGCACCCGGCAAGACCGACGCGCGCACCGGTCACCCGTCGCCGGTCCAGTAGGGCTCGGTCCGCGTCACGACGAGATCGTCTGCACCGCTTCGGCTTTCCTTCCGGGGCCCCTTGCGGTGATCCATGTACCGGCCGAGTTCGCTGTTCACGAAGGGGTGCATGGTTCCACGGGGCAGACCGGCTGCGAGGTCGACGAAAGGCTCCGGGTTGCCGAAGCTCTGGCGCACCGCGTCGAAGACGTAGCAATCGTGCCAGCCGCGGAGCGTGAACACGACACCGCTCAGAAACGTGTTCAGATAGCGGCGCGCGAAATCCTCGGCGATCGGATGGGCGGCGTTGAAGCCGATGAATCCCGATTCGGTGTAGAACCAGCCGTCGCGACCAAGATGGCAGTTGAACTTCGTGTCGGGCAGGCAACGGTCGAGGAGATCATCGGGGACCGGCGCGAACGTCACGACATCCGCGTCGATCCAGAACACCTTGCCCCCGAAGCGACGCATCGCGTGCATCTGGATGAATGCCTTGCGCCCCATACGTGCATCATAGTCGATATCGTACCTTCCGCCCCCCACATGACCCGTCATCAGCGGGAAGGCGAGGCGCGACATGAAATCGTCGAGGTGCTGCACCTCCGAGATGGGCACCCAGTCGATGCGCGGGCTGATGGGAAAATTCTCGCCCTCGTAGTAGACTGTGAGCGTGACATCCTTCGGCCAGAATTCGAGGAACGACGAGACGAAGGACGCCCCGTAACGGACATAGCCATCCTCGGTGAAACTCGTCACGACGTGTCTGGAGACGCGTGCCATCGTCGACCTCGTTCAACTTTTCAGGGGGCGCGCAGCAGATGCGCCCAGGCATCTCCCCGGCGCATCTCCGCGGGTGTCCATTGGGCATAGGCGAGGTCGCGCAGCCATTGCGTCCGGTCGGGCCTGTCTGGCGCCGCTATCCGTGACAGATCGCGATTGGCGACGCGGAGGGCCATCGATCCCGGATCCGCTGCGAAGACGGGAACTCCGGCGACCGCCGCGTCGACGCCCGAGTTGGAATTGAACGTCACGACGGCATGGGCATCGGACAGGTCCTCGGCAAGCGTGCTGTTGGAATAGGTGCTTCCCGGGATCGGTGCCATGCGATGCAGCGGGTGGGGACGGAAGACGATCTCCCGCTGCGTCAGGCCGCGGAGTTCATGCACCGTCGCTTCGGCCCAGGCCCGGAAATCGACATGGTCGACCGAGGCGTCCCAGGGCACCTGGCCGCAGACCAGGACGCGCCGGCCATCCGATCGCCACGGCGACACGACGAGACCGCGTCGCGCGACGAGATCCTCGTAGCGGTCCGCCGGGCTTCCAGCGTTCCGGAAATCGGCCCGCCCGTTGAGTCCGTTGAAGCCCGCCGCGTAGTAGTCGTCGGCACCGGAACCGCGGAACAGATAGCCCGTCTCGAGGACCAGCACGTCGAGACCACGGCGACGCTGCTCCTGGAAGACACGTCCGCGCGGGATCGAAACCGGGACATGTCGCTTGAACACCCCGAATACGACGGCGATGGCTGCGGGACGATAATCGAATCCGCGCACCAGCACGCTGTCGACCGGACATCCTTCGCACATCGCCTCGACGACATGATCATGTTCCGGATTGCCCGACAGATAGAAGGCGATCATTCAGGGCCGCACGTAGACATTGATCATGAACCGCCCGTCGTTCCCGGGTTCGATACGGCCAGGATCCTTGTCGCGCTGGCAGAAACGGTGCGCCGGCCGAAAACCATGCGCGGCGAACAGGGCATCGAACGCGTCGGGAAGGTAGTGGCGCAGATGCGGATACCGGTCGTTCCGGAAATTTTCCGCAACGAAGGGGTAATGAATCTCGTTCGGCACCGAGGCGATCACCATGGAACAGTCGAGCCCGGCGAGAAGCATGTCGGGCTGGGAGACATGCTCGATCACCTCGAAGGCGACGGCCGCATCAGCGACCACGCCGCCCGCCATCGCATCGCGCAGTTCGTAGCGCGGACCCGGAAAATCCCGTTCCGCCTGGACCAGCGCCTCCGGTGCGACATCGAACCCTGAGACATCGAAACCGGCGTCGAAGAGGATGCGTGTCCCATAGCCGACGCCACAGCCGACATCGACGACGCATGCACCCCATGGAAGCATGCGCACCGCGAGGAAATACCGATTCACATGATCGCGACGGATGTCAGCCAGCCGCGTCCCCGTCTGTCGTGTCCGATCCGGGGACGTCATGCGTCGCTGCCCGGCTGCCGGTGACCCGGTCGCACCGATGTGCCGGCACGGCTGTCCACACAGCCATGGCTGGCAGACATGCCGCAAACCGCAATAGCCACAGACGTCACGTTCAAATCCTTGATCGACGCAGCCGCTTTCGCGCTGTTCGCAGGTTGCGCGTCAGGCGATCGCAGTGTCCACGTCTACCGACACCAAACTGCCGCGGTTTCGCACCGCAACGAACGCAGCTGACGTCACGGCACGTAGCGCCCTTCAGTCCGGCGCGACAGCCATAGCCGGAGACGGCAGGAGGGCGGCAAGAGCCGCATCGAGACGTGGCGCCGGCAACTCGGTCACCACCGCGCCGACGGTCCAGACCAGGATGCAGCGTATGGCGCGGCCGGGATAGAGGTGCGCGAGCAGCGCGCGGTAGAGGGCGAGCTGCGCCACATAGGCGTCCGGGACCTGGACCTGCGAGGCGGGTGGTACGCGGTTCGACTTGAAATCGGCGATCACGATCTCGTCCGGCCTGACCACCAGCCGGTCGATCTGTCCGGAGACCGCATGCCCGGCCACGGTCCCGATCACCGGCACCTCGGCCCGCGCCTCGGGCCCGAACAGCTCGGGGCAGGCGGCGAGGACGCCCAGCGCCTCGGCGGCGAGCCCGGCGCGCGCCTCCTCCGGCAGCCCCGGCATCGCGCGCGCGAGAAGGCGGCGCGCCGCCTCTGGCCGGTCGGCATCGGGAAAGGCCGGAAGCATCTCGAACATCAGGTGCAGCGCGACCCCGCGCTGCGCCGCGAGAGGACCGCCCGGGGCGGTGGCGACCGACGCGGCCGGCACACCGAGCATCGACGGGTTC
>CAYSUY010000154.1:0-10347 GCA_964434345.1 uncultured Acetobacteraceae bacterium | reverse complement strand
GCGGCGAGCGCCGAGATGCGCACGATGTCGAGCGTCAGCGCGCCGAGCTTCAGGTTCATGAAGGCATAGCTCGGCGTGATGCTCTTGAAGTCGGGGCCGAAGGCGAGGACGAGCAGATTGCGCAGCACGAGCGCGACGCCGAAGGTGACGAGCAGCGAGGCGAGCAGCGACGAGCGGTCCACCGCGCTCTGGATGATCGTGCGCTGATAGGCGTAGCCGGCGGCGAACAGGACCGCCATCACGCCGGGGATCGACAGCAGCGGGTCGACGCCGAGGACATGCTGCGCCGACCAGGCGAGATAGGCGCCGATCAGCACGAAGATGCCGTGGGTCAGGTTGACCACGTTCATCACGCCGAAGATCAGGGAGAACCCGGCGGCGGCAAGCGAGAACACGCCGCCAAGCACGAGCCCGTCGAGCAGGGTCTGGAGGACCAGGGTCATGTCCGGATGGCCGGCGCGATGCGGAATGTCAGGAGGTCAGGGCTTCAGATGCACGACCTCGCCGCCGAAATGCCCGGGGCATTGCGTGCGGAAATGCCGCGCGATCTCGGCGCCGGTCGCGAACCAGACATCCGGGAAGCGCTGCATCCAGGCGATGAACTGGCGCAGCATCGCGAGACGCGACGGGCGTCCGATCGCCTGTGGATGCATGACGAGGTCGAACAGACCGCCCCAGCGGTAGATCTCCTGGAACTCTTCCTTCCAGATCGATTCGATGTGCCCGTTGGGAAAGACCGGCCGGGGTCGCGGGATCGAGAAGATCGTGTAGATCGCGTCGTCGAGCGACCAGTGCCAGGGCAGCTCGATCAGGCTCGGCGTACCGTCGGCGAGGCGATGGCGATAGGGGAACACGTCGTCCATCATCGACGAATCGTATTCGAGGCCACGCTCGTGCAGGACCTGGATCAGCTCGGGGCTGGTCTCTCCGGCCGGCGAGCGGTAGCCGACCGGCATGTAGCCGAGCTCGCGGCGCAGGCTCTCCAGCCCCTTGTCGATCGACGCGACCAGACCCTGCGGGTCGTCGGCGTCGGGATACTCGTGCAGATAGCCGTGATGGCCGATCTCGTGCCCGTGGGCGAGGATCGCCGCGCAGCGATCGGTGTGCTGCTCGACGGTCCACCCGGGCACGAAGAACGTCCCCTTGAGCTCCATGTCGGCGAGCAGCTCCAGGATCTTGGGCACCGCGACGCGCGCGCCGTACGTGCCCTGAGACAGCGTTCCGGGCTTCTTCCAGTTCGCGGGATCGCGGCTGACCCATAGCGTCTCGGCGTCGAAATCGAAGCTGAGCATCACGGCGACCTTGGCGCCGTTCGGCCAGACGATCTCCGGACGCGAATGCGGGATGGGCGGCAGGGATGCGCCGGCCATGATCAGCTCCGCTCCGACCATTTCGGCGCCGGATAGACCGTCTTCGCCGAGGCGGCCTCGGTCGGGAACACGATCTCGACGGCGCCCTTCTGCACCTGGCCGATGCGCGGCCCGAGCAGGATCGGGTCGCCATCGCCGTCCTTGGTGAATTTCACGCGCCCGTAGAGCGTCTCGACATCGGTGGCGGCGAGCGCCTCGCGTACCGCCGCCGGCGCGATGCCGCGCGCTTTCTGCATGGCCTGCAGATAGACGACGATGCAGGCCGCGCCGGCCGCGGTGTGGTAGGCGAGCGGCCGCGGATTGACCGAGCGGTAGTAGTCGGCGAAGCCCTTGGCGCTGCCGAAGACGGCATCCTTGTAGTTGGCGCGCTCGTCCCAGTAGATCTGGACCATGATCGAGTTCGCGAAGCGGCCCAGCGCCTCGCGGTAGCTCTGCAGCTGCGGTCCGAGCGTCTGGTAGAGCAGCTTCACATGCGTGTCCGTCGCCGCCATCTGGCGCGAGATCAGCAGCGAATTCTGGTCGTGGGTGGTGCAGATCACCATGTCCGGTGTCTTGCCGCGCAGCGAGTTGAGGACGCTGGAGACGTCGGTAATCGTCTCGGGCAGCTGATAGCGGTCCATCAGCTGGAAGCCCGCCGCCTCCATGTCCTTGATCGCGCCATCGGCCTGGGTGCGGCTGAAGGCGTCGTTGGTGAAGATCACCGAGAAGGTGCGCGGGCGCGGCTCGATCGTCTTGAAGTATTCCACCGAGGAGATGAATTGCTGCGACGCGCGCGGGAAGAACCCGAACACGTAGCGGTAGCCCTGGGTGAAGATCTGATCGGATCCGCCGCCGGCCTGGACCATCGGCTTGCGCGCACGCTCGGTGATCGCCGCGGTCGGCAGGACGATGTTGGAGCCGAAGGATCCGAGGAAGAAATCGACGCCCTGGTCGATCTGCTGCTGGATCAGGGTCGTCGCGCGCGTCGGATCGCTGGCGTCGTCGAACATCTTGAGGTCGAGCATGTATTTCTGCCCGCCGATCTCGATGCCGCCCTTGTCGTTCACCGCCTTCACCGCGGCGAGATAGCCCGCGTGGACGTTGAGCCCGGTTTCGGCGGCGCGGCCGGACAGCGGGATCGAGCCGCCGAAGGTGATCGTGCGGGCCTGCGCGCGTGCCGTGCCGATGATCGCCGGCGCTGCGGCGATGGCGGTCATGCCCGCCGCGAAGCGGCGTCGAGTGGTCCTGGTCATGCGTGTCTCTCCCCCTTGCTGCACGCGACGCCATCGCATCGCGGCGCCACATCCCCGGACACATGTTAGGGGCATCGCGAAACCGCGCACAAGGTCTTGCCGCTGCCCTGACCGCATCGATCGAATGGCGGGTGAGGGCCGCCGCCGCTTGTGGCGCCACCGCGCCTCTGCGAGTGTCCCGGCGGGAAGGGCGGTCGTGCCGGCCACGACGGGGGAGATCGCCATGGCGAAGACGCAGCTCCGCAACGCGATCCGTCCGGGCAGGCCGAGGCGCTGCCGGGTCCCGATGGATCCGCATCTGCTGGAGATCGCCGCGCGTGTCGAGGATGGCGCCTATGGCGACGCGGCCGAACTCGGCATCGACGTGTTCCTCGACCTCGACCCTGAAATATCGGCAGCGTGCGGCGGCGATCGCGTCGCCCTCGCGCGTCGCGTCGTGCCGGGCGGCATGCGGCTGGACATCCGGGCCATCGTCGGATCGATCGCCACCGGAACGCTGTGGCTGCCGCGCGCGGGTGCCGTTGCGGCGCTCGCGGCGCTGCGAGGCGGGTCGCCCGCCATCCGGCGCCTCAAGGCGAGCCCGTTCCTGCGCCTGCAGGGCAAGGCCGCGTCGCGCGCCGCGGCTGCGGCGCCCGATCCGGCGACGATCGACGCGCAGGCAGCCCGCATCGCCGGGCAGCTGGCGGGGCTCGACGGCGACGGCGTCGTCATCGGCGTGGTCGATGACGGCTGCGATCTCGCGCATCCCAATTTCCTCGTGCCGTCGGCCGTTCCCGGAGCGCCGCTGCGGACACGCATCCTCCATCACTGGGACCAGCGACATGGCGTGCGGGCCGATTCGCCGCCCGAATACGGCTATGGGCGCGAGACCGGCGCGGCGCAGATCGACGCGTGGCTGGCGACGCGCGCCGGCGACGCCCCCTTCGATCCGGATTTCCCGCCGCCGCGCGACAGCCATGGTACGCGGGTTCTCGACCTCGCCGCCGGCAATGGCGCGCTGACCGGCGCAGCCGGCCTCGCGCCGCGCGCGTCCATCGTCTTCGTCCAGCTCCCCGCCGCGGAATTCGACCAGCCCTACCGCATCGCGCATTCGACGCGTGTCGTGGAGGCCGTGGACTACATCTTCGCGCGCGCCGCGCGGCTCGGCATGCCGGCCGTCGTGAATCTCAGCCTCGCTGCGCAGGCCGGTCCACATGACGGCACGTCGCTGTTCGAGCTCGCGCTCGACGTGCTCGCCGCGCATCCCGGCCGCGCCATCGTCCTCGCCGCCGGAAATGACCATGGAGACGACATCCACGCGCGCGCGACGATCGCACCTGGCGCCACCGCGGCGTTCGACTGGGCGATCCCCGTCCAGGACCGATCGGAAAACCGCTTCGAGCTCTGGTACACGCCGGGCGCGCGTCCGGGCGACGCGCTCGACATCCGCGTGATCCCGCCGGGCCGGGACGAGGCCGATGCCGGCCCCGGCGTGCCGCCCGACCATGTCCAGGACATCCGCCATGCAGGGCGTCGGATCGGCGGCGTCGTCCATCGCGGACAGGACTCGGCCGCCCATCGCGACGGGCAGGTGCTCGTGACCGTCGCCGCCGCGGCGGATGCGCCGACGGCGGGTGTCTGGCGGATCGTCGTCCGCAACCGCACGCGGCGGCCGGTCACGTGCCATGCGTGGCTCGATGGCGACGAGCGCGTGCCGGGCGGACGGCGCCTGGAAAACCAGTCACGATTCGTGTCGGCCGTTGCGTGCACGGGATCGACGGTCAGTTCCTTCGCCTGTGGTCGTGCCACCATCTGTGTGGGCGCATCCATCCGGTCCACCGGGGCCGCGGCGCCGTATTCCGGGCGCGGCACGACGCGCGACGGCCGCGCGCGACCCGATGTCCTCGCGCCCGGCGAGATCGCCCCGCGGGAGCGGATCGTGGCTGCCGCCGCGGGCGGCCATGCGGGCACCGGATCGGGCACGAGCATGGCCGCGCCCCAGATCGCGGGGCTACTGGCGCTGCTCCTCCAGCGCGCGGCGGCACGCAAGGAGAACCTGCCCGGTGGCCGCGATCTCCTCGCCGCGGTGCGGACGCTGTGCGACCCGCGCGGGCGCGCCGCCCATCCGGTGTTTCCCGGACCGCGGCTGTCGCCGCCGCCGCGTCGTCCTAGGCGAGGGTGATCAACGCCACTCGTCCTGCGCGGCCTTCAGCAGACGGCCGAATTCGCTGTCGTCGCCGCAATTCGTCGTCCACATCGTGAAGAGATCGTGCGCCAGCGCCCGCCCGGCCTCGCTGTCCGCGGGGAAATGCACGCCGGCGATCTCGCGATTTTCCGCGATCCGCAGGGCGAGCGTCTTCAGCTGTCTGCGGCCCGCCTTCACGCGACCATCCCTGGCCGCGCGCGTGGCCTCGGTCATCAGGAGCGCCGCCATCGTCGCGTTCGTCGCGTGGCCCGACGGATAGGAGGCGTGCGGCGGCGTCGCGATCAGCGGCTGGATCACGGCGGAGAGCTGGACCGGGCGCGGCGCGCGCAGGCGCCGCTTCCAGTACATCGTCGCCAGGCGCGCGACCTGATCGCCGGCGATGAAGAGTTCGTAGGTCCGCGGGCGCGTGCGCGGCGTCATGTCCAGGAGGTCGGCGTAGAACGGATAGATGGGGCCTGTCTGCGCGAGGATCTCGGCGCGGCGCTCGGCGCGCTTCGCCGCCGCGGTGATCACGGCGTTGATCTCGGCGCGCGTGGCGTTCGCATCGCCGGGATAGCGCGCAGGCGCGACCTTTATCCGCGCCAGCCGGCAGCGCACGGCGAATTCCCCCGCCAGCGCGATGCCCACGAGGAACGGATCCCAGCGCGCGTCCGGGAATTCGTCGAGACGCTGGTTGGCCGCCCCCGGGCGCAGATCGGGCTCGAGCCCGAGCGCGACCCGCGTCGATGTCAGGGCCTGCCGCAGGACACGCGCCGTTCCGCGGCCCGTCCGGCGCGACCGGCTCGTGGAGGCTCTGTCCGCGGGATCTGCCGGGTCTGCCGGGTCCGCAGGGTCCGCCGGGTCCGCCGGGTCCGCCGGGTCCGCAGGGTCCGCGGGGTCCGCAGGATCGGCGGGGTCCGCCGGATCGGCGAGCCCGGCCCGCGGCGCGCCGGCGGGTTGCAGCAGCACTCTCTGGGGATCGGGCATCGCGGTCTCCTGGGCTTTGGTCGGGCGGCGCGTGCCCGGACGTCGCGCGCGAGCTTTCCCCAAACATCTGGCGAAGGCAATGAATCGAGCGGTGGGCGCGGTGACGGCTAGGGCCCAGCCGGACAGCCCGCCTCGCGCATCGCCGTGCAGAACCGCTCGAGCTTGCGCAGATCGGTGAGCGGAAGGCGGCGACGATAGGCGGCGACGTTGAAATCGGGTTCGAGCGCCAGCAGCGTCGCGACATGCTCCTTCGCCTCCGCCGCGCGGCCGAGCAGGGAAAGCGCGCAGATCGCCACGCGAAGCGCCGCCGTGAAGCGTCGGTTCAGCCGCAGCGCGGCCCGGGCATGCTCGAGCGCGAGGTCCTGATCGTCGGCGAGCCAGTGGCAGATCGCCAGCGTGCAGCGCAGATAGAACGAGAAGGGATCGAACGGCGACAGGTCGAGCGCCCGCTGCGCGCGCACCACGCCCGCCGTGGCGTCGCCGTCATAGGCGAAGGCGAGACTGCTCAGGCACCAGGCGAGCGAGGCGTTGGGCTCGATCTCCAGCGCCCGCGCGAAATACTCCCGCGCGGCGCGGTAGTCGCGGGCCACGATCACCGTCATGTGGCCCTTGATCGACAGCGCGAGGGGATCCATCGGATCGAGCGCGAGGGCCTTGTCGGCGAAGTCGATCGCGAGGCGCGAATCGGCGTGGATGTCGTCCGACAGCCCCTGGCCCATGCGCAGGCTGTGCCACCGCGCCATCCACGCATAGGGCGTCGGAAAATGCGGCGCCCGCTCGATCGCCGCGACCAGGAAGTCGCGCGCCGCGGCGAAGCCCTCGGGCGAGCAGTCGCCGATATGCTCGATCGCGCGCAGCATGAGGCCATAGGCGTCGAGATCGGAGGGCGGCTTGCGGCGCGCGCGCTGCAGTTCGGCGCGGTGGATCGACGGTGCGACCTGCCGGATCACCGCATGCACGGCCTCGTCCTGGACGGCGAACATGTCGGCGACGCGGCTGTCGATGCGCGTCGACCAGATCGTCCGCTCCTCCTGCGTGTCGGACAGCTCGAGCGTGCCGCGCACGCGATCGGCGAAGCGCCGTATCGATCCCGACACGACGTAGCGCACGCCGAGCGCGTCGCCCGCTTCGCGCAGCCCGACGCGGCGACCCCTGAAACCCAGGGTCGTGAGCTGCGAGATCACGAACAGGTCTCCGATGCGCGACATGTAGGATGTCACATCCTCCGCGAAACCTTCGCCGACGAGGCGCATGTCCTCGTCGCCCTCCGGCGTGAACAGCGGCAGCACGGCGATGGACGGCCTGCCATCGGTGGCGCGCGAGCGACGCGGGCGGCGCTCGCTGCGCGCCTCGGGATCGGCGAGCAGGAAGAGCCGCACCGGCCGCGCCATGTTCCTGAACAGACGGTCGCCGAGATCCTCCACGTCCGCCGACAGCCCGTCGACGATGCGGTCCCTGAACTCGGACGAGACGATCACCTGTCCGCCCTCCGCGGCGGACGCGATCCGTGCCGCCGCGTTGACGCCCTCGCCGAAGATGTCGATCCGGTCGGCGATGACGCGCGCATGGTGGATGCCGATGCGCAGACGGATGCGCCGGTCGCTCGCCTGGACGGCCTCGCGCGCGCCCATCTCGCGCTGGATCGCGAAGGCGCAGCGTGCTGCGGCGACCGGATCCGGGATCTCGAGGAGGAAGCCGTCGCCGAGGCTCTTGACGAGCTTCGCATCGAAGCGCGGCAGGATCCGCGCCTCGAGGGATGCGAGGAAGTCGCGCCACCGCCCGACGACGACGTCCTCGTCGGCTTCGATCAGGCCGACGGAGTTGACGATGTCGGCGACGAGGATGCTGGCCTCGCGCCGCTCCGTCGGTGCGCTCGCCTGTCGTGCGTCCGTCACCTATGCGCCTCGTGTCGCGTCGCGCGCGCCGTCGCCCGGCCGTATCAGCCGACTGTCGTGCCCTGTGTGTTCACGTAGATCGCATAGAGCGACTTGCTTGCCGCCATGAACAGGCGATCCCGGTTGCGTCCGCCGAAGCAGACATTGGCGCAGCGCTCGGGAAGCGCGATCCGTCCGATCGGCTTGCCGGCCGGCGAGAAGATCATGACCCCGTCCAGCTCGGCGCTGCCCATGCCCCAGCCGCACCATAGATTGCCGTCGACATCGACGCGGAAACCGTCGGGCGTCCCGCCGGGGCCGGCGTCGATCAGCACGCGCTTGCCCGACAGCGTCCTGCCGTCTGCGCCGACATCGAAGGCCAGGATGACGCGGTTGGGCGTCGCGCGGGATTCGACGACGTAGAGGATCTTTTCGTCGGGCGAGAAGGCGAGGCCGTTGGGCGCGCGCAGGTCACTGGCCACCGCATCCATCTCGCCGGTCGCGGGATCGACACGATAGACGTTGAGCGGCAGTTCCTGTGCCGCACGATGGCCTTCATAGGTGCCCATGATTCCGAAGGCGGGATCGGTGAACCAGATCGAGCCGTCGGATTTCACGACCACGTCGTTGGGCGAGTTGAGTCGCTTGCCCTGGAATCTGTCGGCGATGATCGTGATCGAGCCGTCGTACTCGGTCCGCACGACGCGCCGGCCACCATGCTCGCACCCGATCAGCCGGCCCTGGCGGTCGCGCGTATGGCCATTGGCGAAATTGGAGGGCTTGCGGAAGATCGAGACCGTGCCGGTCTCCTCCTCCCATTTCAGGATGCGGTCGTTGGGGATGTCGCTCCACAGCACGAAGCGGCCATCGCCGAACCAGACCGGCCCCTCGGACCAGCGGCATCCGGTCGCCAGGCGTTCGACCGCGGCGCTGAAGATCCGGTATTTCGTGAAGGCCGGATCGAGGATCTCCACCGCGGGGTCGGGGTAGCGTTCACTGGGTTGCCACATGGGCGCGATATCCTTGCTCAGCCATAGACGAGGCGGGGTAGCCACATCACCAGCCCCGGGAAATGGGTGCAGATCAGCAGGACCAGGATGAGCGGCGGCAGGAACGGGACGATCGCGCGCGCCAGAAGCTCGAACGGGATGTTCCCGACCTTGGCGACCGTGAAGAGCGCAACCCCGAAGGGCGGGGTCAGGATGCCGATCATCAGGTTCATGACCACGATGACGCCGAAATGGTTCACGTCGATGCCGAGCTGCTGGATCACCGGCATGAAGACCGGGACCATCAGGATCATGATCGCGATGCCTTCCATGAAGCAGCCGAGGATCAGCATCACGAGGTTCATCACGAGCAGGATGACGTGCGGATTGTCGGACAGGCCGAGGAAAGCCTCGGCGATCTGCTGCGGCACGCGCTCGCGCGCCAGGACCCAGCTGAACAGGCTCGCGCCCGCGACGATGAAGCCGACGACGGCGGACGTATTGACCGCCTCCTTGAAGATGCGGGGGAGGTCCGAGACTTTCAGGTCGCCATAGATGAAGAGACCGAGGATCAGGGCATAGATGGCGGCCACGGCCGCGGCTTCGGTCGGCGTGAAGATGCCGCCGAAGATGCCGCCCATGATGATCACCGGCGTGACCAGGGCGAGAAAGGCGCGTTTGAAGGCGATCCAGAGCTGCGGCAGGGTCGAGCGCGGATGGCGGGGGAAGTTTCGCTTCCTGGCATAGAAATAGACATGGACCATCAGGAAGAGCGCGGTCAGCAGGCCCGGCACGATCCCCGCCAGGAACAGCGCGCCGACCGAGGCGTTGGCGATCACGCCGTAGAGCACCATCGGGATCGATGGCGGCACCAGCGGTCCGATGATGCAGGACGCGCAGGTCAGCGCGCCGGCGAAATCGGCCGGATATCCGTCCTCCTTCATCGCCTTGATCTCGAGCAGGCCGAGCCCGCCCGCATCCGCGATCGCGGAGCCCGACATGCCCGAGAAGATCAGGCTGCCGGTGATGTTCACATGACCGAGCCCGCCCGTCAGATGGCCGACCAGGGCGCGCGCGAAGCCATAGATGCGCTCGGTGACGCCGCCGGTGTTCATCGCGATCCCGGCGAGGATGAAGCAGGGCACGGCGAGCAGCGGGAAGGAATCGACGCCGCCGATGAGGCGCTGCGGCGCCGAGGTCATCGTCTGGCCTTCGAGGACGAGCCAGGACAGGCCCATCACGATCAGCGAGAAGCCGACCGGCATGTTGGCGATGATGAGGCCGAGCCAACCGAGGAAATAGCCGATCATGTCACAGGCCTCCACGCGCGTCGGTGGCGACCTGACTGCCCGCGCGCATCGCCGCATAGTCGGCGCGCATCAGCGCGAGCGTGCGGACCGACATCAGCACGGCGGTGACCGGTACGACGAGATAGACCCAGGTGTAGGGGATATCGAGCACCATCATCGGCATGTTCCATTGCCGCATCGCCGCGCGCCAGCCCCAATAGGTCAGCAGCCCGAGCGCGCCGAGGATCAGCAGATTGATCGCGACCGAGAGCGTCCATTGGACGACGACCGGCAGCATCTTCGCGAAATAGTCGATGCCGACATGGGTGCGGTCCGAGATGGCCGCGCTGGCGCCGAGAAAGACGATATAGACGTAGAGATAGCGCGCGACCTCCTCCGTCCAGGACAGCGGGTCGTTCAGCACGTAGCGGGTGAAGACCTG
>CAYSUY010000153.1:0-10391 GCA_964434345.1 uncultured Acetobacteraceae bacterium | reverse complement strand
GGTCTGCCCGAGCGCCTCGGGCTCAAGCTGCTGGAGCCGTTGCGGGACCTGTTCAAGGACGAGGTGCGCGAACTCGGTGTCGCGCTCGGTCTGCCGCGGGAGATGGTCTATCGGCATCCGTTTCCGGGGCCCGGGCTCGGCGTGCGCATCCTCGGGGAGATCCGTGCGGAGTATGTCTCGCTGCTCCAGCGCGCGGACGCGATCTTCATCGAGGAGTTGCGGCACACGGTCGATCCCGAGGATGGCCGGAGCTGGTACGACAAGACCAGCCAGGCCTTCGCCGTGTTCCTGCCGGTCAAGAGCGTCGGCGTCATGGGCGACGGACGCACCTACGACTACGTGGTCGCGCTGCGCGCCGTGCTGACCAGCGATTTCATGACAGCCGATGCGGCGGAACTGCCGCATGCGCTCCTCAAGAAGACGGCATCGCGCATCATCAACGAGGTCAAGGGCATCAACCGCGTCACCTACGACGTGACCTCGAAGCCACCCGGCACGATCGGGTGGCAATGACTCGGAGAGGGCGACGCACGCCGAGGAACGAAGCGCGCGGGAAGGGCAGGTGGCGATGAGCAGCGATATATCCCGCGTTCCGAATGCGCGGATGCCGAGCAAGTCATCGGTCGCGATCTATCGGCTTCCCGGGGGCGGCGGTTTCATGTGGGCCGTCGCGGTGTCGCCCGATCGCACCCAGGACATCCGCGCCCAGACGCGCGGCACGCTGGCGGTCCTCGACCGCTATCTCGCCGAGGCCGGGCTCGACCGGACGCGTGTCGTGAAGGCCGAGGTGGTCGTGACCGACCATGACAACAAGCCGGCCTTCGACGAGGTCTGGGCGTCCTGGATGCCGGCGGGATACGGACCGGTGCGATCCTTCGTGGAATCGCGCATGCCGGAGGGCGATCTGATCGAGATCATCATCACCGCGGCCTTGCCGACCTGAAGCCACCCAGGCGGGTTCGCGTTCCAGGACGATGAGAAGGGGACGACATGCGCGTGACGATGTACGGCATCAAGGCCTGCGACACGATGAAGAAGGCGCGGGCCTGGCTCGATGCCGCCGGGATCGCCTACGACTTCCATGACTACAAGCTCCGGGGGATCGACGAGGCGACGCTACGCCGCTGGGTCGCGCGTGTCGGTTGGGAGCGATTGGTCAATCGCGCGGGGACCACCTTCCGCAAATTGCCCGAGGACCGCCGCACGAACCTCGACGGCGAAGCGGCGATCAGGCTGATGCAGGCGCATCCGTCGCTGATCAAGCGGCCGGTCGTGGAGGTCGGCGACGAACTGGAGATCGGCTTCAGGCCAGACGCCTACACCGCCCGCTTCGGTGGCTGAACCGGTCAGCGCCGTTCGGTCTCGAGGATGGTCCGTAGTCGCGCGAGCAGGTCTTCGACGCTGCGCGTCTGCGCGAGCCTTCGGTCCCCGCTGAACAGCACGAAATCGCCACGGCTCTGGGCGCGCGGCCGGTATTTCGCGATCACGTAGAGCGGCCAGTCATGGCTGCTGCGGAAGACCGCGAAGCCGGTGTAGCGCTGTTGCTGTTCGATGGCGTAGTCG
The DNA here is from genome assembly GCA_964434345.1 of uncultured Acetobacteraceae bacterium. Taxonomy (GTDB): domain Bacteria; phylum Pseudomonadota; class Alphaproteobacteria; order CACIAM-22H2; family CACIAM-22H2; genus CAIOSQ01. The sequence goes on along the minus strand of CAYSUY010000153.1, from coordinate 8,828 downwards.
CGCCATTCGCCGCGCGCGACGCGCTCCGCGTAGAACGCGAGAATCGCGCGAAGCTCGCGCCGGTCGAAGAAAGGCGCGGCGCTGGCCTGCCTGAAGTCCTGTAGCCGGACGAGGGTGCCCATATGCTCCTGCCGCCGGTTCCGACGAACTCAGCCGAGCGGCAGCACCGACGTTGCCTTGATCTCAATAGGTCTGTCCAGGCGCCGGAAGCATGCGGCCGCGCGACAGCAGTGGATCCGGGGTCTCGAAGCAGGTCACGGCGGCGAGGGAGCGGTAGCAGACGGGATCCACCGGCGGCGGCCCGGGATCGGCCTTGCAGATGGGCTTGCGGTCGATCCGGCGCATCGGATCGCAATCCTCGTCAGCCACGACCGACATCAGCCATCCCGTCGCGCTGCGACCATGCGTGCGGTAGTTGTTGGTCTCGATCAGACCGAGGACGACCGGGGCTTCGCAGGCGCCGAGCACCAGGGACATGACGAACAGGGTCAGAGATCGCGCACGCATCGGCGCACCGATCGCACGCGGCGGTTTAACGAAGTCCTAAGCGCCCCGGACGAGGCCGGCGGTCGGGCGGGATTCCCAGGATTTCTCAACGGTTTCCGTCATCGGCGCGAACGCGAACGTGGTTTGCCTGTCGGCGCGCCAATCGCTATGTTACGCGCCCTTTCGCATTCCCAGCCGCGAGCATTCGCCTTGGCCGACATCTTCACCGAGGTCGATGAAGACCTCAGACGCGACCGCGCCGAAAGGCTGTGGAAAAAATACGGCAACTACGTGCTTGCCCTGGCCGTGCTGATCGTTCTCGGCACGGGCGGCTGGACGTGGTGGACGGATCATCAGCGCAAGCAGGCCGCAGCCGAGGGTGACCGCTTCTTCGCGGCACTCGCGACGATGGATCCGACCCAACCTGGACCCGCGATCGAGAAATTCGCGGCTGTCGGTCGCGAGGCGAGGTCCGGATACCGGACGCTTGCCCTCATGCATGAGGCCGGTCTGAAGGCGCGCGCGAAGGACATCGACGGGGCGCTTGCGCTCTACCGGGCCGTGGCCGCGGATACTGCGGCCGATGCCGATCTTCGCGACGCGGCGACGCTGCTGGGTGCGCTCGTGGCTGTCGATAAGCTGTCGCAAGCGGAGGTCGACGCGATGCTGGGGGGACTGACGTCGGGCAACTCGGCCTGGCGTTTCTCGGCCTTCGAGGTCAGCGCCGCGGCTGCGTTGCGGGGTGGAAATCGCGGCCGGGCGAAGGACCTCTACACGCGCATCGCCGACGATCCCGCGGCGCCGGCCAGTCTGCGCGCGCGTGCGGCCGAGATGCTCCAGGCGTTGGCTGGTTGACGACGATCATGCGCGCGCGCATCACCCTGCTGCTCCTGGCCGGATTGTCGCTTTCCGGCTGCGATCTCCTCGACCGGTATATCGGCGGCCCGCCAAAGACGCCCTTGCCCGGCGAGCGGCGGTCGATGCTGCGGGGCGAAGAGCGCGTCCAGGCGGATCCGCGGCTCGCCGGTGTCACGGTACAGGTCCCGGATGCGGTGCCCGTCGACGCGTGGCCGCAGCCTGGAGGTACGCCGTCGCACGGCATGCAGAATATCGCTGTCGCCGGGATCGGCGTCGCCTGGAGCACCTCGATCGGCGCTGGCGCGTCCCGGGACGGCCGGGTGACCGGTACGCCGGTCGTCGCCGATGGTCGGGTCTATGCGATCGATGCGGCGACGCTTCTGACCGCTGTCGATGCGGGGTCGGGTGCGCGCCTTTGGCAGGCCGATCTCGCCATGCCCGATTCGCGATCGACCGCAGGCGGCGGCGGCGTCGCGGTTTCAGGAGGGATGGTGTACGCGACGACGGGCCAGGCCCAGGTCGTCGCGCTCGACGCGAACACCGGCAAGGAGGCCTGGCGCGCCGGCCTCACGGCGCCGGCGCGATCCGGGCCGACCATCGCCGGCAACCGGTTTTTCGCGATCTCCGTCGACAATCAGTTGCATGCGCTCGACGCGGCGAGCGGGCGCAAATTGTGGTCCCAGGCGGGGATCACGGAGAATGCAGGTCTTTTCGGGGCGTCGAGCCCCGCCGTCGATGGCAACACGGTCGTGGCCGCGTTCTCGTCGGGCGAACTCTTCGCGATGCGTGTCGAAAGCGGCCGGGTCATGTGGTCCGACAGCCTCGCGGGGTCGCAGCGTTCCGATGCCCTGTCGCTGCTTTCGGACGTGCGCGGGTTGCCCGTCATCGATCGGGGCGTCGTCTATGCCGTCAGCCATAGCGGCCGGATGGCGGCGATCGATCTGCGGGGCGGCGCGCGCATCTGGGAGCAGAATGTCGGGTCGTTCAATACGCCCTGGCTCGCCGGCGACTATCTCTTCGTGACCACGCTGGACGCCGAGATCGTCGCGGTGCGCCGGCGCGATGGCCGTATCAACTGGGTGACGCCGCTCGAGCAATTCACCGATCCGCAGCGCAAGCGCGGTCGCATCGTGTGGACCGGGCCGACGCTGGTCGGTGGCCGCCTTGTCGTGTTCAATTCCGAGGCCCAGGCCGTCGCGCTTTCGCCTGCGACCGGACAGGTGACGGAGAGATTGCGGCTACCGGGCAGCGTCACGCTGCCTCCGGCGGTCGCGCGCGGCAGCCTCTATGTCGTGACGGACGACGCCCAGCTGGTCGCTCTGCGTTGAGCGATCGCCCCGATATGGACAAAGAACCCCAGGAGCAGCCTCTCGCCGAGGCGCCGCCGCTCGCGCGTATCGCGATCGTCGGACGCCCGAACGTGGGCAAATCGACCCTCTTCAACCGTCTGACGGCGCGTCGCGTGGCGCTCGTCGACGACACGCCAGGATTGACGCGCGACCGCCGCGAAGGGCGGGCGCGATTGGGTATTCTCCGTTTCCGGGTGATCGATACCGCCGGGTTCGAGGATGCCGATGGCCGGAGCCTCGAGGCGCGGATGCGCCGCCAGACCGAGACCGCCGCGTCCCAGGCCGACCTTGTGATGTTCGTCATCGATGCGCGGACCGGCGTCACCCCGCTTGATCGCGAATTCGCGCGCGTCCTGCGCCGCCTGGGGAGCCGGGTGTTGCTGGTCGCGAACAAATGCGAAGGCAAGGCGGGAATTCCCGGGCTCGCGGAAGGCCACGCTCTCGGGTTCGGCGATCCCGTTCCCGTCTCGGCCGAGCATGCGGAGGGTTTCGACGCCCTCGCCGACGCCCTGCGTGCGGCCTTGCCCCAGACGGTGGCAGCTGGCGGCGACGAGGAGGTCGACCTCACGACATTGCCGCCGGAGCAGCGTCCCATCCGGCTCGCGGTGGTCGGGCGCCCGAATGTCGGGAAGTCGACATTGGTGAACCGTCTGCTGGGCGAGGAGCGCATGCTGACCGGACCGGAGGCCGGAATCACGCGCGACGCGATCGAGACCGAATGGTCCTGGCGTGGTCGGCCGCTGCGACTGGTGGATACGGCCGGGCTCCGCAAGAAGGCGCGGATCGAGGATCGTCTGGAGCGGATGTCGACCGGCGACACGCTGCGTGTCATCCGCGAATGCCAGGTGGTGGCGCTCGTTCTCGATGCCGCGCTTGGTCTGGAGAAGCAGGATCTCCAGATCGCGCGTCTGGCGGTGGAGGAGGGGCGCGCCCTCGTCATCGTGGTCAACAAATGGGATCTCGTCGAAGATCCCCAGGCCGTGCTGCGTGCGCTGCGCGACCGGCTGGAGATGTCGCTGCCGCAGATCCGCGGCGTACGGTTCGCGACGGTGTCCGCGCTCCACGGCCGCAAGCTCGACTCGCTGGCCGAAGCGGTCTTCGCCGCCTTCGACATCTGGAACATCGACCTGCCGACATCGAAGCTCAATCGCTGGCTGGAGGGCGTGACATCCGCGCATCCGCCGCCGATCGTACAGGGGCGGCGTCCTCGGCTCCGGTTCTGCCGTCAGACGACCACGCGCCCGCCGACCATCGCCCTGTTCGGAAACAAGCTCGTGGCGCTGCCGGACGATTATCTGCGCTATCTCGAGAACAGTCTGCGCGACAGCTTCGATCTGCCGGGCACGCCGATCCGCTTCGTGCTCCGCCAGACCGAAAACCCCTATGCCGAGAAGGCGCGACGCCCGCGGCGGGAGTGACCGCGTTCAGCGTGTCGCGACCACGGTCTCGCCGTTGCGCAGGCAACCGGGGAGCGCGAGTTCGACGAACAGATCGCAGAGGGCCTCGGGCGGCTTCAACGTCATCGGATCCTCGCCGGGAAAGGCGTTGGCGCGCATGGTGGTGCGCGTCGCGCCCGGCGACAGCAGATTTGCCCTGACAGCGGTGCGTTCGAGTTCGAGCGCCCAGACGCGGATCATCTGGTCCAGCGCGGCCTTGCTCGCGCAGTAGGCGCCCCAATACGCGTTGGCACGCGTCGCTGCCCCCGAGGTGACGAAGATCGCGCGCCCCGCGTCGGCGCGGCGGAGCAGCGGATCGAGCGTCCGGATCAGTCGCCAATTGGCGTGGACATTGACGCGGAAGACCTCGTCCCAGAGCTTTGGATCGTGATGCCCGATGGGGCCGAGCGTGCCGAGCAGGGCCGCGTTGGCGACCAGGATGTCGAGCTTGCCGAAGCGCTGGAAGAGTTGCGGTCCGAGCGGATCGATACGATCGAGATCGGCGAGGTCGACGGGCACGAGCAGCGCGGGAGGCGCGCCGAGCGCCTGGATCTCGTCGTCAAGTTCCTCGAGCCCGCCGACCGAGCGGGCGACGGCCACGATCTGCGCACCTTCGGCGGCGTAGCGCAGCGCGACCGCGCGGCCGATCCCGCGCGAAGCGCCTGTGACCAGGGCGATGCGTCCCGAGAGCTGTCCCATCCCTGTCCTCATGCGGCTGGCGACGCCGTGCGCAACAGCGGCGCAGGCGCCGCCGCGCCGTCCTGGTCGGTCAGTCGCGTCGGGTATTCGCCGGTGAAGCAGGCGTCGCAGTATTGCGGCGCGGCGGGGTCGCGTCCCGGTTGGCCCATCGCCCGGTAAAGGCCGTCGATCGAAATGAAGGCGAGGCTGTCGACGCCGATGAATCGCGCCATGCCGTCGACGTCGTAGCGCGAGGCGAGCAGCTTTTCCCGCTGCGGCGTGTCGATCCCGTAGAAGCAGGGATGCGCGGTCGGCGGGCTGGAGATCCGCATATGGACTTCCGCGGCGCCGACGCTGCGTACCATCTCGACGATCTTCTTCGATGTCGTCCCGCGCACGATCGAGTCGTCGACGAGGATGACGCGCTTGCCTTCCAGCTTGGCGCGGTTCGCATTGTGCTTCAGCTTCACGCCAAGATGCCGGATGTGGTCGGTGGGTTCGATGAACGTCCGGCCGACATAGTGGTTGCGGATGATGCCCAGTTCGAAGGGCAGACCCGCGCCCTCCGCGTAGCCGAGCGCGGCCGGGACCCCTGAGTCCGGGACCGGCACGACAATGTCCGCCGCGACGCCGCTCTCGCGCGCCAGCTCCGCGCCGATCCGTTTGCGGGCGTCGTAGATCGAGATGCCTTCGACGACCGAGTCGGGGCGGCCGAAATAGACGTATTCGAAGACGCAGAAGCGCTGGCGCGTCGCGCGACCGAAGGGCCGCGTGCAACGTGGACCGTCGCCGTCGATGACCACCAGTTCGCCCGGCTCGATCTCGCGCTCGAAGCGCGCACCGATGATGTCGAGCGCGCAGGTTTCGGATGCGAGGATCCAGGCCTCGTCGAGCCTGCCGAGCACGAGCGGTCGGACACCGAGCGGGTCGCGCACGCCGATGATCCGGTCGCGATCGATCGCGACGAGGGAATAGGCGCCCTCGACCTGGTTGAGGGCGGAGAGCAGGCGGGTCTCGACGTCTCCATGGGCCCTGGCCATCAGGTGGTGGATGACCTCGGTATCGGTCGTCGAGTGGAACAGGCAACCTTGGCGAACCAGCAAGCGGCGGAGAAAGGCGGCGTTGGTGAGATTGCCGTTATGGCCGATGGCGAAGCCGCCGAAATCGAATTCCGCGAAGAGCGGCTGCACGTTGCGCAGAATGGTCTCGCCCGTCGTTGCATAGCGATTATGGCCGATGGCAAGCCGACCCGGCAGGGCGTCGATCACGCGCTGCGAGCTGAAATTGTCGCCGACCTGGCCGAGCGCGCGATGGCTGTGGAACTGATGCCCGTCGGACGTGACGATGCCGCAAGCTTCCTGGCCACGATGCTGCAGCGCGTGCAGGCCGAGAGCGGTCAGGGCGGCCGCATCCTTGTGGCCGTGGACGGCGAAGATCCCGCATTCCTCGTGCAACTTGTCGTCGTCGAACGGATTGGTTGTCAGCCCGCCCTCATGGTTCATCGTGTCGGCCCTCCGCTGGCTGTTCCCTGGCGGGTCTCGAAGAGATTGTCGAGCCGCCTCCGCTCGTCGGTCTTATATCCGGTTTCGCCTGCGGGCGGAGCCGCTCTTGGGGTGGGTGTCGCCGGCGCCTCGAGCGCGCCGCGGAACAACTCGGCCTGGCGCCCGCGGCGCGTCGCCTCGTCGGTCGCGTCGCGCATCGTGCCGCGCAGTTCGACGGGAAGCAGGCTGCGGACGAGTTCGGACAATTGCTCGACCATCGGCAGGGTCCGCGCCGTCTGCAGCACCTCGGGCATCTTGTCGCGCTCGATGAATGCCGCGGCACCTAGCCATGCGACAGCAACCAGGACCGCGCCGATCACGCCGCCGAGCACGAACCCCAGGGTACGGTCCAGGAAGGAAAGCGGGCTGCCGCGCACCATCGACGACAGCACATGGCTGACGACGGAGAAGACGATCAGCGCACCGACGAACACGCCGAGACCAGCGGCGATGTCGGCGAGCAGGGGCGGGGACACGTAATCACGCGCGAAGGGGCGGGCATAGGCGAAGCCCCAGACCGTGACCAGGGCAGCGCCGGCCCAGCTGGAGAGTGCGAGGATCGTTCGCACGAACCCCATGATGAGGGATATCAGGGCGCAGAGCAGGATCGCGCCGAGGACACCGAGATCGACCGGGTTCATGACGCCGCCTCCGTCTTGTCGAGAGATTGGGGCCTTCGTGGGCCCGATAAACGCGCCACAAGCGTTCCGAGATCTTCGATCCCGTCGATACGGATCGCCGCCTCACCCGATCCGCGTGCCTGACGCCGGCGTGCCGGGACGAAGGCCCTCGCGAAACCGAGCTTCGCCGCTTCCTTGAGACGCGCGTCGCTCTGGCTGACCGCGCGGACCTCGCCGGCGAGTCCGATCTCGCCGAACACGACGGCATCGGGCGGAACCGGCCTGCCGCCGAGCGCGGAGACGAGGGCGGCGGCCACCGCGAGATCGGCGGCGGGCTCCGCGATGCGCAGGCCCCCGGCCACGTTCAGGTAGACATCGTGGTTTGCGAACACGAGGCCGCAGCGCGTCTCCAGCACCGCGAGGACCATGGCGAGGCGTCCGGTATCCCATCCGATGACGGCACGGCGCGGCGTACCTTGCACGGGTGGGCCAACCAGCGCCTGGATCTCGACGAGAACCGGTCGCGTTCCCTCCATGCCCGCGAATACGGCCGCGCCGGACACATCGTCGCGGCGATCGGCGAGGAAGAGCTGCGAGGGATTGGGCACCTCGACGAGGCCGCGATCGGTCATCTCGAAGACGCCGATTTCATCGGTCGGGCCGAAGCGGTTCTTGACGGCGCGGAGGATGCGGAACTGGTGGCCGCGCTCGCCCTCGAAATAGAGGACGGTGTCGACCATGTGCTCGAGAACGCGCGGGCCGGCGAGCACGCCTTCCTTCGTGACGTGGCCGACGAGCAGGATTGCGATGCCGCGCTTCTTGCCCAGGCGGATCAGTTCGCTCGCGGAGGCGCGGACCTGGGCCACCGTTCCCGGGGCCGATTCGAGCGTGTCCACGAACATCGTCTGGATCGAATCGATGACGATGACGTCGGGCGCGTCGCGGGCGTCGAGGCTCGAGAGGACCTCGCGGACCGAGGTTGTCGCCGCCAGCGCGACATTGGCCTTTGCAAGCCCGAGCCGCGCCGCGCGCAGGCGCACCTGATCCATCGCTTCTTCGCCGGAGACATAGGCGATGCGGCGCGTGCGGCCGAGCGCGGCGGCTGCCTGGAGCAGCAGGGTGGATTTTCCGATCCCCGGATCGCCCCCCACAAGCACCGCGGATCCCGCGACGAGACCGCCGCCCAGGACACGGTCGAATTCCGCGACCCCGGTCAGGGCGCGCGGCGGGGTCTGCGAGGCGCCATCTAGGCTCTCGAACTGGAGCGTCCGGCCACCCTTGCCGGACAACCCGCCGGGATGGCCGGCCTCGACAGCTTCCTCTATGACGCTGTTCCAGGCGCCGCAGGCCTCGCAGCGTCCCATCCATTTCGAGTGGATCGCGCCGCAGGATTGGCAGACGAAGCGGCTATCGCGTTTCGCCATGATTCTCCCGGCGCCTCAGGCGCGCACCTGCATCTGGATCGGCCCTTCGGCGCGACCGTGGATGAACTGGTCGACATAGGGGTTGCCGCTGCGGTCGATGTCGCCGATCGGGCCGGTCCAGATGATCCGGCCCCCATGGAGCATCGCGACATGGGTCGCGATCTTGCGGGCCGAATGCATGTCGTGCGTGATCGAAACCGTGGTCGCGCCGAGATCCTTCACGCAGGCGACGATCAGGTTATTGATGACATCCGACATGATCGGATCCAGCCCGGTCGTCGGCTCGTCGAAGAAGATGATCTCGGGGCGGGTCGCTATGGCGCGCGCGAGCCCGACGCGTTTCTTCATGCCGCCGGACAATTCGGCGGGCGAAAGCTCTCCGACCTCCTTCGGCAGGCCGACGGACGCCAGGTTCTCGAGTGCGCGGGCCTTCGCC
>CAYSUY010000152.1:9819-10506 GCA_964434345.1 uncultured Acetobacteraceae bacterium | reverse complement strand
AGGCTCGGCGGGTACGGGCCAGACGGGCAACGCGGGCGCGACCGGCCCCAGTCCGGCCAAGGCCGGCGAGCCGACGAAGCCGGGGGCCGCGCCGTCGCTGCAGGATCTTCAGCGCCAGATGGAAGCGATCCAGCGCCAGCTCGCGGCGCTGACCAGGACCTGAACGCCCTCAGGCTCCAGCACGACCGCCGTTGACGACCGTCAGCTTGGGCAGCGCGACGCCCGTCTGGCTCGACGACGCGGGGATCAGCCAGGGACGCTCGATGCTCGGCTTTCCGAAGCGCCAACCCTGCATGAACCGCACGCCGCGGCGGGTGAGCAGGGCTGCGTCCTGATCGTTCTCGACGCATTCCGCGACCGTGAACAGCCCGAGGCCGTCGGCGAGACCGATCAGCGTACGCACGAAGAGCTGGTTGTCGATGTTGTCCGACAGGCCACGCACGAAGGAGCCGTCGATCTTGACGCAATCGACTTCAAGCGCCTTGAGATTGCGGAAGCTCGTATAGCCGGCGCCGAAATCGTCGAGGGACACGCGGCAGCCGAGATCGCGCAGCTTGCGCACGAAGCGCGCCGTCTCGTCGATGTCCTGAAGCGCCACGGTCTCGGTGATCTCCACCGTCAGGCGCTGCGCGACCTCGGGGATGCCGCGCACCAGCGTCCCGAGCGTCCGCAGCCAGTTGCGGTCGC
>CAYSUY010000152.1:0-9809 GCA_964434345.1 uncultured Acetobacteraceae bacterium | reverse complement strand
GTCGTATGGCCCGACACGTTGACCGCCAGGCGGACATCCGGGTAGGCGCAGAGTTCCTCGACCGCCAGTTCGAGCGCGCGGCGATCGACCTGGCGCATCAGCCCCGATTGCTCGACGAGCGGCACGAAGGATGCGGCGGCGATGACCTGACCGTTGCGGCGCCGCAGCCGGATCAGGCACTCGTAATGATCGGGCTTGTGGTTGAGCGCATCGACGATCGGCTGGAAGGCGAGCATGACGCGCCCGTCCTTGAGGCCCGACTGGACCTCCTCCACCACCCACATCGCATGGCGGCGCTGCTCGCGATGCGACGGCGCGTCCTGGTAGAGGGCGAAGCAGTCGCGGCCCTGCTGCTCGGCGGTCTGCAAGGCCGAATCGCCGCGGCTCATGATGTCCGCGACAGCGGGCGGATTGTCCTGGAAGGCGACGCCGCCGATCGAGACGGTGACATGCAACTCGCCGCCCTCGGTGTCGATGCGTGCCTGCCGCACAGCGGACAGGATCTTTTCGGCGGTGATCGCGAGATCGACCACCGGCGAATGGCTGAGGACGACGCCGAAGCGGTCGGCGCCGATCCGGCCGATGATGTCGGTGTTGCGCAGGCTGCGGTCGAGCAGGCGCCCAATCGCGACGACCACCGCATCCGCCGCATCGAAGCCGAACGCGTCATTGATGGGGCCGAGCTTGTCGATCCCCACGACGAGATACGCGCCGGCGACGCCGTAGCGGCGCGCCGATCCCAGCGCATGTTCCAGAGCATCGCGCAGGCGCACGCGGTTGTAATGACCGGTGAGTTCGTCGTGGTTGGCGAGATATTCGAGCTGCGCCTCGCGTGCCTTGCGCGCGCCCACCAGGCGCAGGATGCCGGTGATCGAGACGGGCTGCCCGGCGGCGTCATAGACGGCGACCCCGCGATCATGGACCCAGACCGGATCGTCGTGATCGTCGCGGATCCGGTATTCGCACTCGTAGGGTTCGGCGCCGCCGCCGGCCAGATGCCGGGCGAGCGCCTCGGCGCGATTGGTCGCGTCCTCCGCATGGATGCGCGCGGCGAGCGAATCGGCGTTGCGGATCGACGCGAACTGCGCGCCAAGCACCGCCGGATCCGACAGCCATTCGATGGCTCCGGAGCGAACGTTCCAGGCGTAGGCGATATCCGAGGCGGCTAGGAGAGCCGTCAGTAACCGCTGCCCTTCTGGCACCGTGTCCTGCATGGACCGCGTCTGTCCCTTGAATTCGAGGGAGGAGGTTTTCGTCGCGCCCGCGCCCCGTGTCGGAGTCGCGCACGTCTTGCCGAAGCTAGGCTTCAGATCTTAACACGAGGTGAATCTGCTGGCTTGAGCCCGATTATAAGTGATGAATTCATCATTAACTATGATTTTAATTGGTTTCTATTGAAACGTCGCATCGCCCGCACCTATGCTCGCCTCGGAAAACCGCGATGCAACCGCTCGCCCTTACAGCCCTCGCGACACGCTACGCGCCTCGCAGCGCCGACCGCGTCGAGATCCTGCCGCCCCGCCAGGCGGAACGGGACGCTGCGCACGCGCAGGACGAGGGCGACGCGTCGGGCTGGGCGGCCTGGCGCGAGCAGCGCGCGCCCATGCGCCGCCCGCCGCCCGCGATGCCCGCCGGGTTCGTGGCCCAGTATCTGGCCCAGCGCGATCCCGGCACCCAGGCGCATATCGAGGATTGGCGCGGCGCGCGGGGCGCCTATGCGCGCGCCGACCGCCTTTCCGCTTCCGGACCACGCAGCGTCTCGATCATTCTGTGACCCGCCCCGGACGGGCGGACAGGACAGGATGGCCATGGCGCACAGACACCTCGACATTCCCGAAACGATCTTCGCCTTCGCCGTGCCGATGCTGCCGGCGCGCGACGTCGACGCGACGCTGACCTTTTTCGAATCCGTGCTCGGCTTCCGCCGGGATTTCGCCCGCGGCGAACCGACCGAGCATGCCGGCATGAAGCGCGACGGCGCCGAGATCCACTTCTTCCGCTGCGACGATCCCCGGGCGCTCGAGACGGCCGGGTGCCGCATCCGCGTCGACGGCATCGATTCGCTCTACGCGCGCTGCGTCAATCGCGGGGTCGTCCATCCGGACGGCAAGCTGGCCCAGAAGCCCTGGGGCAGCCGCGAATTCGCGATGCTCGACCCCGACGGCGTCGTGGTCACGTTCTTCGAACCGCTGCAGCGCTGAGCCGGCAGGCGGCCGCCACGCCGCGCATGAGCGCGAGCCCCTGCATCGCCGTATGCCGGCTCGATCCGCGCACGCGCCTTTGCGTCGGCTGCGGCCGTAGCGTCGACGAGATCGCAGGCTGGCCCGATCTCGACGAGCCGGCCCGCGCGCGCATCCTCGCACGTCTGCGCGACTGGCGACGCGAGCGCGAAAAGGTTCCCGAGATGCGCTGACCTGTCGCGGGGCTGCGACGTTTTGGCCGCGGGCTACGCGCGCGCGCGCGGCGCGATACTCGCGACCGCCGCGCTTCGAGCGGCGCTTGCGAGGATCCATGAACCATCATCACCGCCAGACGCTCCATGCCCTTTTCGCGCATCCGATCAGCGCCAACATCGCCATGGGCGATGTCGCGTCGGTGCTGTCGCATCTCGGTGCCGAGATCGACAATCGCCACAAGGCCCGGATCGGCGTGACGCTGCACGGCCACACCGCCGTGTTCCACACGCCGCATCACCACCTCGCCAAGGACGACGTGGCGCAGCTGCGGAAATTCCTCGTCACCTGCGGCGTCGATCCCGCCCGCGACTATCCGCTGTGAGCGGTGGCGGCGGCTGCGCACCGCGCGCAGCCGCCGCGACCGCCACCGGACCACCCGGGTGTCATACGCCCAGATAGGCGAGATAGTCCTGCGGGCTGGGCGTCGCGCAGTCGCGCCGCACGCTGTCGGCCAGTTCGCTCGCCAGCGCGTCGCAGAGCGCCGGGTCGAAGACCCCCTCCGCCATGAGGAATCCGCGATCGGCATCGAGCGCGGCCACCGCCTCCGCCAGCGTCAGCGAAAATCCCGGCGTGGCGCGGCGGCGCATGTCCCAGGGCGTGCGGTGGCGCGGATCCTCCGCGACCAGTGGCCCGGGATCGAGGCCGCGCGCGATGCCGTCGAGCCCCGCCATGACCACGGCGGCGAGCGCGAGATAGGGGTTCGCGGCCGCATCGGGAAAACGCAGTTCCAGCCGCATCGCGGCCGGCGTTTCCGCGTGTGGCAGTCGCACCGCGGCGCCGCGATTGGCGATGCCCCAGACCAGCCGCGCGCTGGGCGCATAGAGCCGCGCGAGGCGCTTGAAGCTGTTCGTCGCCGGATTGGCGAGGGCGTTGAGCGCCCGCGCATGGGCGAAGATCCCGCCGACGAAGCCGCGCGCCAGCGGTTCGCCGCCCGCCGCCGCGAGCAGCGGCACGCCGTCCCGCCAGAAGGACAGGTTGAGATGCAGTCCGGAGCCGGGACCTTGCCCGAGCGGGAGCGGCATGAAGGTCGCGACCTTGCCCGCGCGGGCCGCCATGGCGAGGACCAGCGCCTTGGCACCCTGGATCCGGTCCGCCGCGATCAGGGCAGACGCATGGCGAAGCGCGATCTCGTGCTGGGCGCTCCCCGCCTCGTGCTGGTGGCGCAGCGGTTCGAACCCGCTGCGCTCCGCCGCCGCCATGACCTCCGCGCGCCAGCCGGCGGCGACGTCGGCGGGCGGCAGGGCGAGATGCAGGCCGGGATGACGCACGCCATGCCCGCGATGCACGCCGGCCACGCCCGTGTCCCAGGCCGCCACGGCGAAGCCGCAGGCGGTCGGCCCGACCGTGAAGCTGACCGCGTCGAAGAGATGGAACTCGAGTTCCGCGCCCACGCGCATCTCCGGCGCCACGCCGCGGCGCGCCAGGGCCGCGAGCGCCCGAACAAGCGTGGCCCGGGAATCGAGCGCGGAGGGCGCGGCGCGGCCGACCTCGTGGACCTGCGCGATCGCGGCGAGCGTCGGCCGCGCCGCGCCGACATCGCGATAGGCCGTGCCTGCGACAGGGGACAGCACGAGGTCGCCGGTGCCCGAAAGGCGCCAGCCCGCGACATTCGCCGCCGAGACACGCAGAGCGCCGTCCTCGCGCCGCCGCAGCGCAGCGCCGCAGGACACGCCGAGCCAGCGGCCGAGCACGTCCGTGAACCGCAGGTCGAGCGCCTCGCAGCCCTCGTCGAGGGCGAGCGCAGCGAGATCCGCCACCGAAATCGTCGCATCCGTCATGCCGCCAGCCTCCGACGCCGGCGCGCGAATGTCGCCGAGGCACGCGCATTACCCCGGATGCGAAGCGGCAACGCGCGAAAGGCTTGAATTCGCGCCGCCGGACCGGTTTGCTGCATCACTCTTCGGGCATACGCCCGCACCCGAAAGCCCGTCGCGAGGATCCGCCCATGACACGTGCCCTGCCCGTCGCCGATTGCCTGCCCGTCGACCACGACGCGGCCCTGCTGATCGGACGCGCCTGGAAGCCCGGCGCCAATGGCGGCCCGTGCGTCGTCGCCGTGCGCGGCGGCGACCTCGTCGACCTGTCGCCGGTCTACACGACCTCGAGCGGGCTGCTCGACGGCCTCGATCGCGCGCAGCTGCGCGGCCACATCGCCAATGCCGCGCGCCTCGCCGGACTCGCGGAGACGATCGCCAATTCCGACGAGGCCGGCCGCGATCCCGGCCGTCCCTGGCTGCTCGCGCCGGTCGACCTGCAGGCGATCAAGGCGGCCGGCGTGACCTTCGCGCAGAGCATGGTCGAGCGCGTGATCGAAGAGCAGGCGCGCGGCGACGCCTCGGCCGCCGACGCGATCCGCAGCGAGATGACGGCGGCGATCGGAACCGACCTGTCGAAGATCGTCCCCGGCTCGCCGCAGGCCGAAGAACTCAAGCGGATCCTGGTCGCGAAGGGCAAATGGTCGCCCTATCTGGAGGTCGGGATCGGCCCCTATGCCGAGATCTTCACGAAGTCGCAGCCGATGTCGGCGGTGGGCCACGGCGCCGATGTCGGCCTGCACCCCGAATCGACCTGGAACAATCCCGAGCCCGAGGTGGTGATCGTCGCGGATCCGCAGGGGCGGCTGGTCGGCGCGACGTTGGGCAACGACGTCAACCTGCGCGATTTCGAAGGCCGCTCGGCGCTGCTGCTCGGCAAGGCCAAGGACAACAACGCCAGCTGCGCGCTCGGCCCCTTCATCCGCCTCTTCGACGGCGATTTCACGCTCGACACCGTGTCGAACGCCGATATCGCGCTGACCGTCGAGGGACCGGACAACTACCGGCTCGAGGGCAAGAGCTCGATGTCGCGCATCAGCCGCTCGCCCGCCGCGATCGCCGCCCAGGCCGCCGGGCGGCACCACCAGTATCCCGACGGCTTCGTGCTGTTCTGCGGCACGATGTTCGCGCCGACCGACGATCGCGACGGCAAGGGCATGGGCTTCACGCACAAGATCGGCGACGTGGTGACGATCGCGACGCCGCGTCTGGGCCGGCTCGTCAACCGGGTCCGCCTCTCGACCGACTGCGCGCCCTGGAGCTTCGGCACCCTCGCGCTGATGCGCAATCTGGCCGCGCGCGGCCTGCTGCGGAGCTGAGCGAACCATGACCCGCGTCGTCTGGCAGGCCGGAGCCGATCGCCTCGCGGCACTCGCCCGCACCGCGCCGCTGCCCGTGGTGCCCACGAGCTTCCTGTTCCTGCGTCACGGCGAGACCGACGGCAATCTCAAGGGCCATTACCAGCGCGAGGACCAGCCGCTCAACGCGACCGGCGAGGCCCAGGCCGCCGCGGCGGCGCGCATCCTCGCGGGCGAAGCGATCGGCGAGATCGTCGCCAGCCCGATGGCGCGCGCCTGGCGGACGGCGTCGCTCGCGGCCGAGCCCCATGCGCTGGCGCCGCAGCCCGAGCATCGCATCCGGGAGCGCGTCTTCGAGGCGCTGTTCGGCCAGCCCAACCACGATTTCGACTGGGCCAAGGATCCGCCCGGCTGCGAGACGCTGCATGATTTCGTGACCCGCGTGCGCGGCGGCCTCGCCGACGCGCTGGCGACGCAGGCGCCGCCCGGGCGCGAACGGCTCGTCGTCGCCCATGGCGGCGTGCTGCTGGTCCTGACCGCGCTGCTCGACATCGACCTCCATGCCGACCTGCACCGCAACGCCACCCCGCTGCGCTTCCGGCGCGACGGTGGCGGCTGGCGGGCGGAGCGGCTGGGGTCGGGCGCGGCGTCATGACCGCCGATCGCGTCGCCATCGCCGGCGGCCGCTTCGCGGCCACGATCGATCCGCTGGGTGCCGAGCTTGCCTCGCTGCGCGTGGACGGCGCGCGCGAGATCCTGTGGCAGGGCGATCCCGCCTGGTGGAGCGGCCGCGCACCGCTGCTCTTCCCGGTGGTCGGCCGCTCTCCCGACGGCCGCGCACGCTGGCGCGGCGCCAGCTTCGACATGCCACCCCATGGCGTCGCGCGGCAGAGCAGGTTCGCCGTGCTCGAGGCCCGTGCCGACGCCGCGCGTTTCGAACTGCGCGACGACGCGACCACGCGCCGCCATTATCCCTTCGCCTTCCGGCTCGTCGTCGCCTACCGCCTCGATGCCGACGGGTTGACGATGACGGCGAGCGCCGAGAACCTGTCGCGCGAGACGCCGATGCCCGCGGGGCTAGGCTTCCATCCGGGCTTCGCGTGGCCTCTGGTCGAGGATGCCGCGAAGACCAGCCACGCGCTGGTCTTCGACGCGCCGGAGCCCGCCCCGATCCGGCGGATCGATCGGACCGGCCTGATGCTGCGTCACGGCCTGCCGACGCCGGTGCGGGGCCGGCGCCTCGACCTCGTGGACACGCTGTTCACCGACGACGCGATCATCTTCGACCGACTCGTCAGCCGCCGGGTCTGGTTCGGCGTGCCCGGGCGACCGGGACTGCGCGTCGACTTCCCGGACTGCCCGCATCTCGGCGTGTGGATGCGTCCCGGCGCACCGTATCTGTGCATCGAACCCTGGCAGGGATTTGCGCCGGAGATCGGCGACGACGGGGATCTCGCGCGGCGCCCGGGCAGCGTGATGCTGCCGCCGGGCGGCGCGCTGGTCCGCACGCTGCGCATCGCGCTCGACGACGTTCCCGGCGCGTAGCGGATGATCCGCGCGGGTGGACGCGCGGATCAGGCTCGAAGCTCAGGCCCGGACGCCGCCGCTCAGCGCGGAAGCGTGCTGCGCCCCATCAGGCTTTCGTCGATCGCGCGGGCGCATTGGCGGCCCTCGCGGATCGCCCAGACGACCAGGGACTGACCGCGGCGCATGTCGCCGGCGGCGAACAGCTTCGGCACGGAGCTCCGGTAATCCGTCGTGTTCGCCAGGACATTGCCGCGCCCATCGAGCGCGACGCCCGCCTGCTCGATCATCCCGGGCTTGCGCGGCCCGACGAAGCCCATCGCCAGAAGGACGAGATCGGCCTTGAGTTCGAAGGCGCTGCCGGGCACTTCGCGCATCGCCATGCGCCCATCCTCGCCCTTCGCCCATTCGACGCGCACGCATTCGAGGGCGCGCAGCTTGCCGCCCTCGCCGAGCGCCCGCTTCGTCAGCACCGCGAAATCGCGCTCGCAGCCTTCCTCGTGAGAGGACGAGGTGCGCATCTTCAGCGGCCAGTCCGGCCAGGTGAGCGCCTTGTCTTCCTTCTCGGGCGGCTGCGGCATCACTTCGAGTTGCGTCACCGAGGCCGCGCCATGGCGGTTGGACGTGCCGACGCAATCCGAGCCGGTGTCGCCGCCGCCGATGACGACGACATGCTTGCCCTTGGCGCTGAGCGTCCCGCGTGGCGCGGCGCGCGACTCGTCGTCACCCGCGACGCGCTTGTTCTGCTGCGTCAGGAAATCCATCGCGTAGTGGATGCCGTCGAACTCGCGGCCCGGCACCTGGAGGTCGCGCGGCCATTCCGCGCCGCCGGTCATGGCGACGGCGTCGTAGCCCTCGAGCAGAGACTTGACCGAAATCGTCGCGCCGACCTCGACGCCGGTGCGGAACTCGACGCCCTCGGCCTCCATCTGCCGCATCCGCCGGTCGATCAGATGCTTCTCCATCTTGAAATCGGGGATGCCGTAGCGCAGCAGGCCACCGACGCGATCCGCCTTCTCGAACAGCGTCACGGCATGCCCGGCGCGCGCCAGCTGCTGCGCGCAGGCAAGCCCCGCCGGTCCCGAACCGACGACCGCCACCCGCTTGCCTGTCCGGCGCGCGGCAGGTTGCGGCACGATCCAGCCCTCGTCCCAGCCGCGATCGACGATCGCGCATTCGATCGATTTGATCGTCACCGGATTGTCGTCGATGTTGAGCGTGCACGACGCCTCGCAGGGCGCCGGGCAGATGCGGCCGGTGAATTGCGGAAAGTTGTTGGTCGAGTGCAGGGTCTCGAGCGCCTCGCGCCACTTGCCGCGGCGCACGAGGTCGTTCCAGTCCGGGATGAGATTGTTGACCGGACAGCCGTTGTGACAGAACGGAACGCCGCAATCCATGCAGCGCGCGCCCTGTTTGCTGACCTCCTCGGCCGGCAGCGGAAGGACGAATTCCTTCCAGGTCTTGAGCCGCGACTCGACCTTCTCGTAAGGACGGTCCTGACGCGCGATCTCGAGGAAGCCGGTGGGTAGACCCATGGCTGGAACTCCGCTCTGGACGTGTCGTTGACTATTCCGCCGCGACGCGCGCGGCGGCGTTGCGCAGGTCGGTCAGGGCGCGGCGGTAATCCTTCGGCATCACCTTGACGAAGAGGCCACGCGCCCGCTCCCAATCCGCGAGCAGCGCCTTGGCGCGCAGCGACCCGGTATGGGCGGCATGGCGCTCGACGAGAAGCCGCAGCCGCTCGGCGTCGAAGCGCAGCATGTCGCCCATGCCGTTGTCGTCGACGCTCGGCGAAGCCGGAAGCGGCCGCGCGGGATCGTCGGCCGCGGCCGGATCGGACGCGCCGACCGGCTCGAGTTCGACCATCGCGAGGTTGCACAGCGACCGGAACCGTCCCGAGGGGTCGTAGACATAGGCGACGCCGCCGGACATGCCGGCCGCGAAATTGCGCCCGGTCTCGCCCAGGACGACGACCACGCCGCCGGTCATGTACTCGCATCCATGATCGCCGGTGCCCTCGACCACGCACACCGCGCCCGAATTGCGGACCGCGAAGCGCTCGCCAGCGACGCCCTGGAAATAGGCCTCGCCGGCGATCGCGCCGTAGAGCACCGTGTTCCCGACGATGATGTTGCGGGTCGGATCGCGCTCAGACTGCGGCGGCTGGCGTACGACGATGCGGCCACCGGACAGGCCCTTGCCGACATAGTCGTTGCCGTCGCCGATCAGCTCGAGCGACACGCCGCGCGCGAGGAAGGCGCCGAAGCTCTGCCCGGCCGTCCCGGTCAGCTTCACCTCGATCGTGGCGGGCGGCAGCCCGGCATGGCCGTGACGCTTGGCGACTTCGCCGGAGAGCATCGCGCCGACCGTGCGGTTGACGTTGCGCACCTGACGCGCGATGCGCACCGGCTGCCCGTTCTCGAGCGCGGGCATCGCCAGCGCGATGAGGTCGCGATCGAGTGCGGTCTCGAGGCCGTGGCTCTGACGCTCGACGTTCCAGATCGCCACGCCGGGCTTCGCCGGCATCTGATGCAGAAGCCGGGACAGGTCGATGCCCTTCGCCTTCCAATGGTCGAGGGCGCGACGCATGTCGAGCCGGTCGACCCGTCCGATCATCTCGTCGAGCGACCGGAAGCCCAGCTTCGCCATGATGGCGCGCAGTTCCTCGGCGACGAAGAAGAAGTAGTTGATCACGTGCTCGGGCTGGCCGGTGAAGC
>CAYSUY010000151.1:0-10561 GCA_964434345.1 uncultured Acetobacteraceae bacterium | reverse complement strand
CGCCGCGCTCAGCGCACGTATTTCGCGATCACCGGCGCGAGCAGGCCGCCGCCACCGTTCTTCGCCATGTTGCCGCCATCCATCGGGATGCAGGCGCCGGTGATCCAGTCGGCGGCGTCCGAGGCCAGGAAGACCGACAGCCCCCTGATGTCGTCGGGTCGCCCGAAGCGGCCGCGCGGAATTCCGTGGAGGAAGGTGTCGCGCAGATAGGGATCGGCGGCCATGCGCGCGTTGAGTCCGTTGTCGCCGAGCACCTGGGCCGGAACGATGCAATTGACCCGCACGCCGCGGCCGCTCCATTCGGTGCTCAGCTCACGGGTCATGTGCATCACCGCCGCCATGCACATGCCGTAGACAGACTGGTGGCGCTGCAGCGAGCGGTCGCCCGCGATCGAGCCGATATTGATGATCGACCCGCGCCCCTGCGCGAGCATGCGCCGTCCCGCCTGCTGGCAGGCGTGGTAGCGGCTGATCACGAGGCTGTCGAAGCTCCAGCGCAGATCCTCGAGCGTCATGTCCACGGCCGGCCCCGTGCGCGCCGCGCCCGCGACGTTGCCGAGGATGTCGATGCGTCCGAATTCCGTGTCGATGGCATCGAAGGCACGATCGAGGAGCGCGATGTCCGTGACGTCGCCGGTGATCGTCAGTACACGGCGCCCGAGCGCGCGCAGGCTTTCCGCCGTCGCCTCGTTGCCTTCGGCGTTGAGATCCAGCAGCACGATGTCCGCGCCGGCCTCGGCCAGGGCCGTCGCCATCGCGCGGCCCATGCCCTGTGCGCCGCCGGTGACCGCCGCGACGCGGCCGGCAAGATCGAACATGTCCATCGCGTGCGATCCTTCCTGCCGCCGGCTCGCGGCGGCGTCAGACGTCCAGATTGACGACCTTCAGCGCGTTGTCCTGGATGAAGTCGCGCCGGGGTTCGACGACGTCGCCCATCAGGGTCGAGAAGATCCCGTCGGCGTCCTCGCTGTGGTTGATCTTCACCTGGAGCAGGCGTCGCACCGACGGATCGAGTGTCGTTTCCCAGAGCTGGTCGGGGTTCATCTCGCCGAGGCCCTTGTAGCGCTGGATGGTCAGACCCTTTCGTCCGGCCTCGATCACCGCGTCGAAGAGGCGGGTCGGTCCGGTGACGTTGATCGGGGACGACGCGTCGCCGCGCTCGGGCTTCGGCGGCTGCAGCTTCGCGAAGCGTCCGTAGATTTCCTGGAGCTCGCCGGCCATCTCCAGCAGACGCCGCGCCTCCAGCGCGTTGACCGCCGCCGCGTCGATCGCCGCGCGATCGGTCTCGCCGCGCAGGCGGCGCTCGAAGGCGAAGGCGCCGTCGCGCAGCGTCCCGGTCCAGCCGCGATCGGTCTCCGGCGCGAGCGCATCGAGGCGTCGCGCGACAGCCTGCGCCGCGACCTCCGCGCGTGCGGGATCGGCGAGCAGCGACGCGTCGAGCGCGCCGAGGATCGCGGCCTGCTCGACGACGTCGCGGTTGCCGACGCGGCGCGCGAGCGGCGCGAGCAGCGCCTTGGCGACGCGCGCCTTCTCGACGATGCCGCGCAGATCGGCGCCGGCGTGCTGGACGCCATCCGATCCGGTCAGCGTCATGCCGTCGATGCCGCCGGCGATCAGGTGGTCGTCCAGGGCGCGCTCGTCCTTCAGATAGACGGCGGACTTGCCGCGTGCGGCCTTGAACAGCGGCGGCTGCGCTATGTAGAGGTAGCCCGCATCGACGATCGCGCGCATCTGCCGGTAGAAGAACGTCAGCAGCAGCGTACGGATATGCGCGCCGTCGACATCGGCGTCGGTCATGATGATGATCTTGTGGTAGCGGGCCTTCGCGATGTCGAAATCGTCGTGGCCGATGCCCGTTCCGATCGCGGCGATCAGGGTGCCGATCTCGGCCGAGGACAGCATCTTGTCGAAGCGTGCGCGCTCCACGTTGAGGATCTTGCCCTTGATCGGCAGGATGGCCTGGAAGGCGCGGTTGCGTCCCTGCTTCGCCGAGCCGCCTGCCGAGTCGCCCTCGACGATGAAGATCTCGGATTTCTGCGGATCGCGCTCCTGGCAGTCGGCGAGCTTGCCCGGCAGCGAGGCCATGTCGAGCGCGCCCTTGCGCCGCGTCAGGTCGCGCGCCTTGCGCGCCGCCTCGCGGGCGATCGCGGCCTCGACGACCTTCTGGATCACGCGCTTGGTCTCTTGCGGGTGCTGGGCGAACCAGTTCTCCAGCCTCTCGGTGCAGACCTGCTCGACGATCGGACGGACTTCGGACGAGACGAGCTTGTCCTTCGTCTGGGACGAGAATTTCGGATCGGGCACCTTGCAGGACAGGACGCAGGTCAGGCCTTCGCGCGCGTCGTCACCGGAGATCGCGAGTTTTTCCTTCTTCGCCGTCTGATACTCGTCGGCCAGCTTGTTGATCTGGCGGGTCAGCGCGGCGCGGAAGCCGGCGAGATGCGTGCCGCCGTCCTTCTGCGGGATGTTGTTCGTGAAGCACAGGACCGTCTCGTGATAGGCGTCGGTCCACTCCATCGCGAGCTCGACCGAAATCCCGTCGCGTTCGCCGCGCAGCGAGATCGTCGGATGGATCGGCTGCTTCGAACGGTCGAGATACTTCACGAACGCCTCGATGCCGCCGTCATAGCGCATCTCCACGGTCTGCGGCTCGACGCCGCGCGCATCGGTCAGCGTCAGCCGGACACCCGAATTGAGGAAGGCGAGTTCGCGCAGCCGGTGCTCGAGCGTCTGGAAGTCGAACTCGGTCTTCGAGAAGGTCGCGGAAGACGGCTTGAAGCGCACCTGGGTGCCGCGACGGCCCTGCGCGTCGCCGGTCACCGCGAGCGGCGCCTCGGGTTCGCCATGGCGGAAGCGCATGAAATGCGCCTTGCCGCCACGCCAGATCGTCAGCTCGAGCGTCTGCGAGAGCGCGTTGACGACCGATACGCCGACGCCGTGCAGGCCGCCCGACACCTTGTACGAGTTCTGGTCGAATTTCCCGCCGGCATGGAGCTGGGTCATGATGACCTCGGCCGCGGACACGCCTTCCTCGGTATGGATGTCGGTCGGGATGCCGCGCCCGTTGTCGGATACCGTGACCGAGCCGTCCGGCTCGAGCCGCACGTCGACGCCGTCGCAATGACCGGCCAGCGCCTCGTCGATCGAATTGTCGACGACCTCGTAGACCATGTGATGCAGGCCGGATCCGTCGTCGGTGTCGCCGATATACATGCCCGGGCGCTTGCGCACGGCATCGAGCCCGCGCAGCACCTTGATGGAGTCGGCGCCGTAGTCGCTGGAGGGATCGGTCGCTGGAACGCTGTCGGTCATGTCCTGGTCACGCTGGAGTCGAGGATGCGGAAAAACTGGGCGCGGCCACGCAGCCCGTGGAAGAGATCGTCGTCGGTGCCGGTCAGCCAGACCTGCGCCCCGAGCGCGGCGATCTCGTCGGCGAAGGCCGCGCGCCGCGCGCGGTCGAGATGGGCCACCACCTCGTCGAGCAGGAGGAGCGGCGGGCGGCCGCGTTCCGCCGCAAGCGCGCGCGCGTTGGCGAGCACGATCGACAGGACCATCGCCTTCTGCTCGCCGGTCGATCCCTCGGCGGCGGCGATACCCTTCTGGGCGAAGCGCACCTCGAGATCGCTGCGATGCGGTCCGTGCGCGGCCCCGCCCTGGGCGGCATCCTGGGCGCGCGATGCGGCGAGCGCGTCGCGCAGCCTGTCCTCGGCCGCGAGCGCCGGCATGCTCGCGAGCGCCTGGTCGACGGCGCCGGACATGCGCAGCCGCGCGGCCGGGAAAGGTCCCGCACCCGCCGCTGCGGCGGCGTCGAGCCGCTCGGTCACGGCGCGCCGCGCCGCTGCGACGGCGATGCCGTGGCGGGCCATCCCGTCTTCGAGCGCGGCGAGCCACGCATCGTCGCCCGATCCCTCCGCAAGCAGCCGCGCGCGTTCGCGCTGGCAATGCTCGTAGGCCGCGAGTTCGGTGGCATGACCGGGCTCGAAGCCGAGCACGAGCCGGTCGAGGAATCGGCGCCGCGCGCCGGGGCCGTCGAGGAAGAGCCGATCCTGCTCCGGTGTCGCCCAGGCGATCGCGAGTCGCTCGGCGAGCGCCTTCTGGCCGCGGATCTTCTCGCCATCGATGCGCAGGACGCGGCGCTCGCGGCTGGCGGGATCCTGCCCGGTGCCGAGCGCGATCTCGCCGCCGGCCGCGTCTATCCGCGCGGCCACCGACCAGGGGGTGGGCGCTTCGCCTCCCGGCATCCGTCGGGCGAGATCGCCGAGCGCGGCGCGGCGCAGGCCGCGGCCGGGCGCAAGCATCGACAGCGCCTCGAGCAGCGCGGTCTTCCCGGCGCCGTTCGGTCCGGTCAGCACGACCGGGCTCGGGTCGACCTCCAGGCGCAGCTGGCCGTAGCAGCGAAACGCCGCAAGGGTCACCCGCCGCACCGCGTCCGCGGTGGTCACGGCGCGCGGGTCGGTCCAGGACGAAGAAGCGTGCGCGGCCGCTGCCATCACCCTCACACGCGCATCGGCATGAGGACGTAGAGCGCGCTTTGATCGGCGATGTCCTCGACCAGGGTCGGCGCCGCCGCATCGGCCATGCGGAAGCGCGCGCCCTCGCCCTCGATCTGCTCGGCGATGTCGAGCAGGTAGCGCGCGTTGAAGCCGATCTCGATCGGCGGCCCGGCGTAGCGGACCGTGATCTCCTCCTCCGCGTTGCCCGCATCCGGGCTGGACGCGGTCAGCGTCAGCTGGTTCTTGCCGAGGGACAGTTTCACGGCGCGGGACTTGTCGGTCGAGATGGTCGCGACGCGGTCGACGGCGGCGGTGAATTCGACGCGATCGACCTCCATCACCTTGTCGTTGCCCGCGGGGATCACGCGTTCGTAGTCGGGGAAGGTGCCGTCGATCAGCTTCGAGGTCAGGGTCATCTCGCCGATCGTGAAGCGCACGCGGCTTTCGGACAGCGAGATCTGCACCGTGGCGTCGGTCTCGGAGATCAGCTTGTGCAGTTCGATCACGGTCTTGCGCGGCAGGATCACGCCGGGGATTGCGTCGGCGCCCGCCGGCAGTGCCATCTCGACACGTGCCAGCCGGTGCCCGTCGGTCGCCACCGCGCGGAGCACGCCGATGCCGGAGGATTGCCCGGCATGCAGATAGATCCCGTTGAGGTAGTAGCGGGTCTCCTCGGTCGAGATCGCGAAGCGCGTCTTGTCGATGAGGCCCTTGAGCTCGGCCGAGGCGAGCTCGAACTGGTGCGGCAGATCGCTGCCGGCCATATGCGGGAAATCCCCGGGCGGCAGGCTTGCGAGCGCGAAGCTCGAGCGGCCCGCGCGCAATGCGACCTGGCCCTTGTCGGCGATCGCCTCGATCCCGACCTGGCTGCCTTCCGAGAGCTTGCGCACGATGTCGTAGAGCGTATGGGCGGGCACGGTCACGGCGCCGGACCGCGCCACATCGGCCTCGACGCTTTCGACGATCGCGATGTCCATGTCGGTCGCGGTCAGCAGCAGACGGGATTTCTGCGCGTCGAGCAGGACGTTCGACAGGATAGGGATCGTGTTGCGCCGCTCGACGACGCTCTGCACATGGGCGAGCGCCTTGAGAAGCGTGCTGCGTTCGATGGTGAGCTTCATGGGACGGGGGCGACCCTGTTCGCGTGCGTTCCGGTTGGGGCTGCGGCGGCGATCGTCAGGCGCCGCGGCGCTTGCCGGCCCGGCCGGACCATCCGGACGGACCGCCTCGCCGGGCGGCGGCGGAACGCCGCTCCGCCGACCCGTACGAGAGACCGTCAATTATATCTGAAGTCCTTGAAGTCTAAAAAAGATTTTAGGAGCCACCGGCGCCGCGGCCAGGTTCGGCGAGGGTGGTCGCCACGGCGATCGTGGCGGCCGCGACCTGAAGCTCCAGCGGCAGCGAGGCGAGGTTCATGCCGCGCTCCGCCGGGCGGCCATCCGCGGCGCGCAGCCGCCGGGCGATCTGGCCGGGCAGCGGCGGCAGGTGGAGGAAGCCGCACGGCACTGTGGCGTCGAGCCGTCCGAGCAGGCGATACATCGCGGCATTGCACAGATAGAGGCCCGCGGTCTCCGACAGCCGCGCGGGAATGCCGGCGGCAAGGGTGGCATCCAGGATGGCCTCGAGCGGCAGACGGCTGAACCGGGCGTCGGGGCCGCCGGGTTCGAGCGGCGCGTTGCGACGCATGACGCCCGCGTTGTCCGGGATCCCGAAATCCGCGACGTTGAGCGCCACGCGTTCCAGCCGGATCACCGCCTCGTTGCCGGCGAGGCCGAAAGCCAGCACGGCGTCCGGCGCCTGGATGGCGAGGGCGGCATCGAGCGCCGCGTCGAGCGCGTCCAGATCGACCGGCAGGATCCGGCTGACGACCCGCGCCCCGGCGATCTCGCGGCCATCGAGCGCGGCGGCCACCAGGGCGCTCGGGTTCTCGTCGTGCCCGCCGAAGGTCTCGAAGCCGGTGACCAGGACGCTGCGCATGGCGCGGGGTGGCCTGGCTCAGGATTCCAGCATGCGGCGGAGCAGTTCGATGTCCTCGGCGAAGCTGTGGTCCGAGGCGCGCAGTTCCTCGATCTTGCGCACCGCGTGCATCACCGTCGTGTGATCGCGGCCACCGAATTTGCGGCCGATCTCCGGCAGGGAGCGCGAGGTCAGCTGCTTCGACAGGTACATCGCCACCTGGCGCGGCCGGGCGACGGCACGGGCGCGGCGTGGACTGTGCATGTCGGCGAGGCGGATCGCGAAATGCTCGGCGACGCGCTTCTGGATCTCCTCGATCGTCACCCGGCGGTCATTGGCGCGGATGAGATCGTGGAGGACCTCCTGCGCGCTGTCGATCGTGATCGGGCGTCCGATCAGCGTCGCATGGGCGGTGATGCGGTTGAGCGCGCCCTCGAGCTCGCGGATGTTCTGGGTGATCTTGTGGGCGAGGAATTCGAGCACCTTGGCGGGCACCGCGACCCCGACGCGTTCGGCCTTGGCCTGGAGGATGCCGAGGCGCAACTCGTAGGTGGTCGGATGGATGTCCGCGACGAGCCCCCAGCCCAGCCGCGACTTCACACGTTCCTCGACGCCCTCGAGATCCGAGGGGCTCTTGTCCGCCGACAGGACGATCTGCTTGTTCTGGTCCACCAGCGCGTTGAAGGTGTGGAAGAACTCCTCCTGCGTCGCGTCCTTGCCGGCGATGAACTGCACGTCGTCGATCATCAGCACGTCGACCGAGCGGAACTGCTCCTTGAAGGACATCGTGTCCTTCGAGCGCATCGCGCGGATGAACTGGAACATGAACTTCTCGGCCGAGAGGTACATGACCTTGCGTTGAGGATGCCGGCGGCGGATATGCCAGGCGATCGCCGTCATCAGATGCGTCTTGCCGAGCCCGACCCCGCCATAGAGGAACAGCGGATTGATCGAGGCCTTGGTGTCCTCCGCGACGCGGCGCGCGGCGGCGGTCGCGAACTCGTTCGACTTGCCGACCACCCAGGTGTCGAAGGTGAAGCGCGCATCGAGCGGCGCGCCGAAATCATCGACATTCTCGGCCAGCGTGCCGGTCGATGCCGGCGGCTCGGAGGGGCGGATGATGGTCAGCGCCGGGCGCGGCGGCTCCGGCCGCGCGAGCGTCTCGCTGCGCGCGATCGTCGTCGCCGCCTGGACCGCGATGTCGACCGCGGCGATGTCGCGGTTCTCCGTCGCCCAGGCGGTACGGATGAGCTCGGCGTAGTGCGAACGCACCCAGTCGCGCACGAAGCGCGTGGTCGCGCCGAGCCGCGCCTCGTTGCGGTCGATGGCCAGCAGCGTCAGCGGCTTGATCCAGCTGCGATAGGCGGTCTCGCCGACCTCCTTGCGCAGTCGAGCCCGCACACGAGCCCACTGGGCCTCGACCGAGGGATCCTTGTCGTCCGCCATGGGATCCCCCCTCAATCCTGCGTCCAGGGCAGGCCGGCCACCTTCCAGCCCTCGACCTGACCGCGATGGCGCGCGGCGTCATGCGCGCCCTCGAAGCCCCCGGCAAGGTTGTAGGCGCGGGTGTACCCACGTGTGGCCATCGCGATCGCCGCGGCGCGCGAGCGCACGCCGGACCGGCAGAGAAATATGACCGGTGCGTCGCGGTCGGGACGCGCGGCGGCGAGTTCGTCCGCGAACCCTGCATGCGGCACCATCGTCGCGCCCTGGGGGCCGGGCGTCCATGTCTGCCAGGCGAGAAGAAGAGGGCGCTTTCCGAGGGACGACAGGTCGGCGACGCCGACGAAGCTCCATTCCGGGCGGGACCGCACGTCGACGAGGGCTGCGCCAGGATCGCGCGCGAGCAGATCCCACGCCTCGCGCGGTGCGAGATCGCCCGCATATGCGGCGTCGCTGGTCTGTTGTGCCCCGATCTGCTGTGCCCCGGCCTGCTGCGTCATCGCACCCACTCCGCCTCTCGTTCGCCTGGTCGCGTTCGCCGCGATCTTTGTTGTCCCGCCGCCGCGCGAAGATGGACCCTGTCAGCCGACGCCGTCCCCTCCTTGTCCGGCCTCGGCCGTTCCGTCCCGCGCAGACAACATCATCCGGGCGCGGGAAGCGTGCCGCGAAGCCGCTTCCCGTCGGAGGTGTTGTCGGTGCGGCACGCTGGGTGCCGCGCGTGGAACGAAGCTGCTGATCCGGGCTCTCCCGGCGTCGCCGTCACGCTTTGCGTGGCGGTCCGTCGATCGAGCGAGGCGACTCTAAGCACCGGTTTCGGCGGGGGGCAACTCGCGCACGCGCCGGCGCCGAAAATTTTTTTCTCGACTCTTCGCGACGCCTTGTTCTCGCCGGATCAGCGCGCGCGCGATCCGCGTCCGGGACGCGGTCGCGCGCGGCGCATCAGGCCTTCAGTGCCTTGATGCGCTTGGACAGGCGCGACATCTTGCGCGCCACGGCGTTGGGATGGATGACGCCCTTGCGCGCGCTGCGCATCAGCTCGCCCTGCATCGTCTTGAAGGCGTCGACCGCGACGGCCTTGTCGCCGGCGGCGATCGCGGCCTCGGATGCCTTCACGGTCGTCTTCATGCGCGAGCGGCGCGCGTCGTTCACGGCCTTGCGCTTGAGCGACTGGCGGGCTGCCTTCGCGGCGGATTTCGTATTGGCCATGGCGATCTTCCGGAGTGTGAGGGGTGGGCCCGAAAAGGCCGCGGGTTATAGCCCCGCAGCCCCGCGAGCGTCAACTTGAGGCGAAGCCGCGATCAGCGATGCTTGAATTGCGGCTGGCGCTTCTCGACGAAGGCGGCCATGCCTTCCTTCTGGTCTTCGGTCGCGAAAGTCGCGTGGAACAGACGTCGCTCGAAGCGTACGCCCTCCGCGAGCGTCGTCTCGTAGGCGCGGTTCACGGCGTCCTTGACCATCATCGCGAGGGGCCGCGACATCGACGCGATCTTGTCGGCGGCCTTGAGCGCCTCGGGCAGCAGGTCCGCGACCGGAACCACCCGGCTGACAAGTCCGCTGCGCTCGGCCTCCGCGGCATCCATGATGCGGCCGGTGAGGCACATCTCCATCGCCTTCGACTTGCCGACATAGCGCGGCAGGCGCTGTGTGCCGCCGGCGCCGGGGATCGTGCCGATGCTGATCTCGGGCTGGCCGAAGCGCGCGTTGTCGGCGGCGATGATGAAGTCGCACATCATCGCGACCTCGCAGCCGCCGCCCAGCGCATGGCCGGCGACCGCGGCGACGATCGGCTTGCGGCAGGTGGTGATGCGCTCCCAGCCGCGCGTGATGAAGTCGGCGAGGTAGACGTCCATGTACGACTTGCCGGCCATCTCCTTGATGTCGGCTCCCGCCGCGAAGGCGCGCTCCGAGCCGGTCAGCACGATGGCCCCGATCTCGTCGTTGGCCTCGAAGGCGTCGAGCGCCTGGCCGAGATCGGCGATCAGCGCCGCATTGAGCGCGTTCAGCGCCTTTGGCCGATTGAGGGTGATGAGGCCGACGCGTCCGCGCGTCTCGACCAGGATGTTTTCGTAGGCCATGGGATCCTCGCTTGGGGACTGGAACAGGGCGGGCGTCAGCCCGGGGTGATCAGGATGCGCAGCAGCAGGCCGCCGGGCTCGTCCGGCGCCGGCGCGAGATCGAGGCGCAGGCGCTCCTCGCCGCGCGCGTAGACGTCGCCGGCGAGGCGATGCCAGCCGAGCTGGGGCAGCGTCTCGGCGTAGAAGCGCAGGACCGCCGCGCGGTCCGCGTTGCCGGCGGCGCCACGCGCCTCGATGCGTCCGGCTGGCGTCTCGAAGCTGGTGCGTTCGGCCGGACGTTCGTCGAAGCCGGGCATCAGCGGCAGATCGTCGATGCCCGCGAAATACGTGTCGCCCTCGATCGCGGTGCATCCGGCGAGCAAGGCCGCGAGCAGGACCGCGAGGCCGGGTGCGGCGGGCCAGGCGGGGCGGCGAGGGGCTCTCATCGCGCGCGGCTCTACATCAGCGCTGGCGGCGGGCGCAATAGAAGCTGGAGCGGCCGGCCTGGACGATCCGGCGCACGGTGCCGCCGCAATCGCAGCCCGGGCAGGGCTGCCCCGCGCGGTCGTAGACCGCCCAGGAATGCTGGAACCAGCCGGCCTCGCCCGAGCTCTG
>CAYSUY010000150.1:0-10669 GCA_964434345.1 uncultured Acetobacteraceae bacterium | reverse complement strand
TCGCGGCGGCGTCTCAGCGCAACCGCGGCGCCACCGCGGCGACCGCGTCGAGATGGGCGCGTCCGAGGCGGTGGCTGCGCTGCGGCGACCATCCCTCCTGCGCGTCCGGGGTGTCGTCCTCGTCCGCGAACGGCATCTCGATCGTGATCGCAAGACAGCCAAAGCGATTGGCGACGTGTTTGCTGCCGATCGTAAGATTGACCGGGGGCGGGTCGGCGCGCCAATGGCCGTTATGCGGATGGTGGTCCGGCGTCGCGGCGCACAAGGCGGCCAGATAATCCTCGAACAGCCGCGTCATCGCTGGCGTCTGGTTGGGAACGCCCATCGAGCCGATCAGGAAGTTGTGCGGCGTCGCTTCGTCCCCGTGCACGTCGAGGAACAGATCGACGCCGGTGTCTATCATCCGCTGGCGGACCAGGAAGACCTCCGGGCTCCGTGCCATCGAGGGCGCGGCCCATTCGCGGTTGAGATCGACGCCCGCGGCGTTGCAGCGCAGATGGCCGCGGCGGGAGCCGTCGGGGTTGATGTTCGGCACGATGTGGAAGACGAACGCGTCCCTGAGAGCTTGCGCCGTCGCGTCCTGCGCATCGAGCAGGCGCTCGACGAAGCCTTCGACGAAATAGGATGCCATCGTCTCGCCCGCATGCTGCCGGCCGACGATCCAGGCGATGCGCTTGCCCGGTGCCGGCGTACCGATCGTCGCGCGGGCGATCGGGCGGCCATCCAGGGTCCTGCCAAGGGCGTCGATCGTCACCCGAGGATCGGCGCCGATACGACCGAGGAAGCGCGCCTCCTGCTCTTCCGTGTAGAGGGCGGAATACGCCACCCAGACGCAATCCGCGTCGGGCACGAGATCGATGGTCAGCGCCGTGCCGTCGTAGCTCGTCGACGCGCGGCGCCAGCGCACGCGGTCGGAGGAGAACGCCGCGCGATATCCGTTGCGCCAGCCCGGCTCGTAACTCGCCGCACCGGCGTTCACGATCCGCATCCGGCACGGAACGCCGCGCGCGCCGACGATGCGGAAGGCGAACCACTGGAAGTAGGAAGAAAAGCGATCGGGACGGATCGCCAGGCTGATATCGCCGGGATCGCGCGCGTCGATCACCTCGATGTTGCCGCCGTCGAAGGCGGCGTCGATCGACACGGTCTTGGCAACGATGGACATGGTTTCAGCCTCCGATCGGCCGCCAGGCGGTGAATGTCGCGTCCTCGCGTTCCGCGAGGCGCAGGCTCTCGTTCCATTTCGCGGTGCGCTCGCCGCGCGTGAAGGATCCGACCTTGAGCAGATCGGCGCCCCAGGCAGCCGCGAGATGGACGATCGTGCAATCCTCGGTTTCGCCCGAGCGCGCCGAGACGATGGTGCGCCACCCTGCCGCGCGCGCCGCGTCGAAGGCGGCCTTGGTTTCGGTGAGCGTGCCGGCCTGGTTCGGCTTTATCAGTGCGGTGTTGCAGGCGCCGGAAGCGGCGGCCTCGGCGATGCGCGCGGCGTTGGTCACCAGGAAATCGTCGCCGACGACGAGGCAGCGCGCGCCGAGGGCACGCGTGAAGGCAACCATCCCCTCGCGATCGGTTTCCGCGACCGGATCCTCGATCGCGACGATCCGATACGCCTCCGCCCAGCGCGCGAGCAGCGCGCCGAGCTCGGCGGCGTCCATCGTCCGATCGTCGCGGCGGAGCCGGTACTGGCCGTCGGAAAAGAACTGGGTCGCCGCTATGTCGAGCGAGATCGACATCTCGCGGCCCGGTACGAAGCCGGCGGCCTCGATCGCCGCGTAGAGCGTCTCGAGCGCCGCCTCGTTGGAGTCGAAGGCCGGCCACCAGCCGCCCTCGTCCGCGACGCCCTGGAGGAGGCCGCGGCGTTTCAGGATCTCGCCGGCGGCGCGATAGACCTCGCCGGTCCAGTCGAGCGCCTCCACGACCGACGACGCGCCGGTGGCGATCACCAGGAAATCCTGGAGGTCGACCCGCGCGGCGGCATGGGCGCCCCCGCCGATGATCTGGATCTCGGGCAGGGCGACGCGTGGACGCGCGCCGCCGAGATGCCGCCATAGCGGTACGCCGCGCTGCGCCGCCGCCGCGTGCGCCGCCGCCATCGACACGGCGATGGTCGCATTCCCGCCCAGCCGGCGCTTTGCGGAGGTCCCGTCGAGGGCGATCAGTTCGGCGTCGAGCGCGGCCTGGTCGGCGGCGTCCATGCCCGCGAGCACGAGGGCGATGTCGCCATTCACGTTGGCGACTGCGCCGGTGACGTCGTAGCCGCCCTGGCGTGCGCCGCCGTCGCGCAGGTCCACCGCTTCGCCGGAGCCCGTCGATGCGCCGGCCGGCGCGATGGCGCGGCCGACGGCGCCTCCCGCGAGATGCAATTCCGCCTCCACGGTCGGACGCCCACGGGAATCCCAGACGCGGCGTCCGATGACGCGCTCGATGCGGGTCGAGGTCATGTCTCTTCTGGCCTCCAGGCCGTCAGGTCTTCGCGCCAGGCGTCGCGGATCGTCGCGAGGCGCGAGGGCGGTGTGGCGACGAGCGGGCGCGCGACACGACGGATGGCGGCGCGCGTCTCGTCGGTCGTTATGTACTCGACCGGAGACTTTCCGTCGACGCGCGCGAGGAACAGGGCCGGCAGCAGCGATGCGGCCCGCGCTTCCAGTTCCTCCGGCGGCTCCCAGTCGCACCCTGCGAGATAGGCGGCCGCGAGCGTGTCGAACAGCGCGAGATAGCCGGCGGCATGACGCGGCCGCCACGCGCATTTGAGCAGCAGGTGGTTGAGGCAGAAGGCGAGGTCGAAGGCGGGGTCGCCATACCAGGCGCATTCGGCGTCGAGGAAGACCGGGCCGCGAGGTCCGGCCAGGATGTTCTTCGGACTGACATCGCCGTGCACGAGCGCGCGCCGCGTGGTGGCCGTGCGCGCGACCAGCGCCGCGATCGGCGTCGCGAGATCGGGATGCGCGCGCCCCGTCGCTTCGAGATACGGCTCCAGCCGGATCGCGTGGAAGATCGCGTCGCTGCGAAATCGCGCCGCGATCTCCGCGCGTCCGGCGGTGGCGGCATGGATGCGCGCGAGCCGCGCGCCGGTCTCCCGCGCGGTGCCGGGCTCGAGGATGCCGTCGCGCAGCTGGGCCTTCCACAGCTTGTGTGCGGCGGGATCCAGGAATTCCATCGCGAAGAGACGTGCGGCGGGATCGACCGCGATCAGGCGGGGCACCGCCCCCGGCACGATCGCGCCGGCGACGTCCATCCAGGCGACCTCGAAGCCGTTGCGCTCGACCGGCGCGCGCCAGTCCTGCGCCACCTTGAGCTTGTCGAGCGCGCGTTTGACGCAGATCGTCCGATCGGCCAGCGCGACGCGCCAGATGTCGGAGGAGACGCCGCCCGTGAGCGGTTCGGCCTGCGGATCGGGACCCGGCCCGAGAAGCCCGAGGCGGCGCAGCGCCGCGAAGATGTCGGTGGGAGTGTCGGTCATGCGCGTGGCACTAGGCAGGACCGCCGCGCGGCGCGTCAATCGCCGTCATGCGCCGAGTGCGGCGTGCACGGCGGCGATGGCGGCGTCCCAATCCGCGCCCTGCTGCCGGTGAAGGCAGGCCGCCGGGTAGAAGGGCGATGCGCCGTCGACGTCGAACCAGTACCAGAACCGCGCCTGCCCCTCGGGGACCAGGACATGGGTCGCGACGCCCAGCGCGCCAGCGACATGGGCCGTGACGTTGCTCACCGTCACCACGGCGTCGCATGCCGCCGTCAGCGTGGCGAGGCCGTCTATGTCATCGCGCAGGTCGATGTCGTCGTCGTGGCGGATCTCGACGCCGGTCGCGGCCGCGACGGCGTGACGCGTCGCCGCCGTGTCGCCGTACTGGAGGTCGAGGAAGACGGCGTCGATCCCGGCCACGAGGCGGCAGAGCTGCGCCACGTGCAGGCTCTTCGCGGGCCCGAACCGGGCGGCGCCGCTGGCCCAACTGAGCCCGATGAGGCTGCGACCGCTGCGGCGATGGCGCGCCGCCGCCGCCGCGACGGCTGTGGGGTCGGCAAGCAGATATGGGCGCGGCCTCGCGGTCTCCGGCGTCCAGTCGAGCGTGCCCATCAGGCTGCCTGCCGGGATCTGCGCGCCGCAATCCGGTGGTGGCGGCAGGAGGCTGCGCGCCACCACGCGCGCGGCAGGGAAGCTGCGGGTGAAAAGGGACACCAGCCGCGGCGCCGTCTCGATCACGAGCCCGCCGCAGCGCGCGCGCGTGGCCGCGAAGGCGCCCGCGTACAGGATCTCGTCTCCGAGACCCTGCTCGCCCCAGATGAAGATAGGCGCGTCCGTCGGTTCGCCACGCCAGCGTGGCAGCGCGAAGTGCTCCGGCCGGCGCGGCGCCTGGGCCATCGCGGGCCGGTCGAAGCGCGCCTCGTAATCCGCCCAGGCGCGCGGCCATTGGCCGCTCGCCATCAGCGCGTAGGCCCGGTTGAGCCGCGCCTGACCGGGGTCGTCGAGGCGCGGGATCGCCTCGTCGAGCAGGAGGATCGCCGCGTCATGACGTCCGAGGCTGGCGACGGCTTCGGCGAGATTGGCCTGGGCGGTGACGCGTCCGGGGTCGGCGGCGAGGGCGTTTCGGAAGGCGCGCTCGGCGGCGGCCGCATCGCCGGCTTCGAGTTCGATCTGACCGAGGCAATCGTGCAGGATCGCACGCGCCCCGATCCGCGCGAGCGCGTCCACGACGAGGGCGCGGCCATCTTCCAGCCGTCCGAGCTGTCGCAGCATGCTCGCGAGATTGACGACTGGCTCCGGCGCCCCCGGGCTGCACCGCATCGCCGCGCGGTAATGTTCCTCGGCCTCGCTCCAGCGACCTTGCGTGCGGTCGAGATTGGCAAGGGCGAAGAGGATCGGCGCATCGTCCGGCTTGAGCACCGCCGCGCGCATCAGGGCGACGCGCGCCTGGTCGGGCGCGCCGATCGCGATCAGCGCCTCGCCGCGGCGGAGCTTCGCGTAGGCGGCGAGCCGGCCATCTCCGGCCTTGGTGAACAGCGGCAGCGCCGCATGGGGATTTCCAGCCGCCATGAGGCGATCCCCCTCGCGCAGCAGCGCGAGGTCACGCGCGAGGCCGGGATCGGGATGTGGCGTTTGCGTGTCCGATGCGGGGGGCATGGCGACGACGGGCGGGTCCTGTGGGCGAGAGGGGACGACGCGGCTGGCGAGCCCCTCTATGATGCCTCGACTGGCCATGGACGCAAGACGACGCACACGCAAGGGCGCGGCTCAGGCCCGGGACGGGTTCGATCCCCTGGCCCGGCTCGCCCATGCCCTGCGCACGCCCCTGAACGCGATCCTCGGCTTCTCCGAGCTGACCGCGCTCGCGACGTTCGGCCCGCACGCCAATCCGCGCTACGCGGAATACGCCGGGCTCATCCATCGCAGCGCGCAAGACATGCTGGAGATGATCGACGCGCTCACGCGTCTGCTCAGGCTGCGCGACGGGACGTGGCCGGTCGAGCGCCGTCCGCACGACATCTCGGCGCTGGCCCGCGCTGCTCTGCAGGCCGCGATGCCGCGCATCGCGGGGCGTGGGCAGCGCCTCGTCTATGACGGACCTTCGCGCATGGGGCGCCGGCGGGTCGATGCCGCGCTCGTGGGCGAGGCCGTCGAGGCGCTGCTCGTCAATGCCTGCGATTTCTCGCCGGACGGCGCCGAGATCGTTCTGCGCGTGGCCGGGACGCCGGATGGCGGAGTGCGGCTGGAGGTCCTGGACCGCGGCATCGGCATCCCTGCGGGCGAGTTCGCGCGCGTTCTCGAACCGTTCGTGCAACTCAAGCCCGCGGGCATACCCGCGCGGCCGTGCCACGGCCTCGGGCTCCCGCTCGCTGCGGCGATCGCGGCGCGTTCCGGCGCGCGACTGACGCTTTCCGCGCGCCGGGGCGGTGGCGTCCGGGCGTGTCTGTCCTGGCCTGCGGCCACCGTCCGGGTCAGGACCCGACGCGCAGCGGCGACACCAGCCCCCTGAGGCAGGCGATCACGCTCAGCGGCGTGAGCCGTCCGGTGCGGGGGTTTTCGGCGCTCGGGACGCCGGCGATCGTCATCGTGAAGCGCGCGGCTTCGGCCTCGACCTCGATCGTGTGCTGGTTGCGGCCGCTCGTCGGCTCGGCCCAGATCTCGATGCGCGTCCGGTCGGGGCCGATGCCCGCAAGCGAGAGCGCGGCGGCCACGTTGACGTTTGCCGGGAAACCACGCGCAGCCTCGCGCGCCGTGCCGGCGAAGACGCGCGTCGATTCCGTGAACGCCATCACGTCGATGCCGTTCTGCACCAGATAGGGCGCGCCCGCGAGCCCCTTGGGCGGCTTGCGCGTGATCATCGTCACGCTGTCGACGCGGCTCTCGGCCGCCGCGCGCACGGCGTCCAGTCCCAGCAGCGCGCCGGTCGGCACGATGATGCGGCCGCCCCGCGCGCGGGCGCGATCGACGAGGTCCATCCGGTCGAGCAGGACCGCGGCGTTGGCCGTGACCACGATGCGTCCGAGATCGAGTGCCGGCTCCGCGATGTCTCCCAACTGCGGTCCCGGCGCGCAGTCGACGACCACTTCGGCGACCTCGCCGAGCCGCGCGGCGTCCATCGTCGCGGGCGGGCGGACGAAATCGGCGACCGCAGCCGCCGTCTTGGCGGCATCGCGCCCGGCGACCGCGACGAGGTCGAGCCCCTCGATGCCTTCGTCGAGCCGCCGCGCGACCTTCGCGCCGATGGCGCCGAGGCCGGCGATCGCGATCTTGAGTCCCATGTCGTTCCTCCTGGTGAAGCCGGCGCGCAGAGTAGTGGCTTCAGCCGCGGCGCGCGAGAAGACCGCTTGCCTTGACGGCCTCGAACCAGAGGGCAGCGGCAAGGCCGGCCGCAGCCGCCAGGGCGAGCGGACCGGCTTCCGGCAGCGCGAAGCCGAACATCGCGCGCGCCATCGGCCAGAGCAGCAGCACGGTCAGAATGGTCCCGGTCGCGCCGGCGGCGATCGCGAAGGCCGGGTGGGTCAGGACCGCAGGGCTCGCGGCGGAACGCCCCCAGGACAGGTTCGTCAGCGCAAGGCCAAGCGTTCCCGAGACCAGCGCGACAAAGGCGAGGGCGCGGGCGATTTCGGCGCCCTGCCCGGATTGGAGACTCCACCCGTAGATGCCGGCGACGACCATGAGCAGGGTGGAGCCCTGGAGGACACCCATGGCGACGGTCAGCGGAGAGACCACCGCGTGGCGCGCGCTGCGGGGCGGACGACGCATGACGCCGGGTTCCTCGCGCTGCGATTCGAAGACGATCGCGCAGGTCGGATCGATGAACAATTCGAGGAATATGACGTGGACGGGGTTCAGCATCGGCGGCCAGCCGAACAGCAGGGGCAGCATCGCCAGCCCGACCAGCGGAATGTGGACGGCGACGATGAAGACCATCGCCTTGCGCAGATTGTCCGCGATGCGCCGGCCGAGCGCGATCGCGGCGACGATGGAACCGAGATCGTCGTTGAGCACGACGAGCCCAGCCGCCTCGCGCGCGACATCGGTGCCGCGGCTGCCCATTGCGACGCCGACATGCGCGGCCCGCAGCGCCGGTGCGTCGTTGACGCCGTCGCCGGTCATGGCGACGACATGGCCGCGCGCCTGAAGGGCCTCGACGATGCGCAGCTTCTGGCCCGGTTCGGTGCGCGCAAAGACGCGCTTGCCGACGATGGCCGCCTCCAGCGCGCGGCCGTCGAGCGCGGCAAGGTCGCGCCCGGTGATCGCCTGACCGGTGCCGTCGATCCCGGCGCGATGAGCGATCGCCGCGGCAGTGGCCGGATGATCGCCGGTGATCATCACCACCTCCATGCCCGCGGCATGGCATTCGGCGACGCTGCCGCGCGCGCTGTCGCGCACCGGGTCTCCGAAGCCGAGCAGGCCGAGATAGCCGAAGCCAAGGTCCTCGATATTCTCCGGTGGAACTGACGCAGGCACGTGCACCGAGGCGACCGCCAGCACGCGCAGCCCCTCCGCGGCGAGCGCGCGCACCTGGTCCTGCATCGCCGCTGTCGCCGAGGGGTCGAGGTTGCAGAGGCGCGCGATGCTTTCGGGCGCGCCCTTTGCCGCGACGAGCATCCCACCGGGAACGCGCCAGGCGAAGGCGACGCGGGGCCGTTCTGGCGTCAGCGGGTATTCGTGAAGCGGTGCCTCGCCGGTCGGCGCCCCGAGCGTCAGCGTCGCGCGGTCCATCGGATCACCACCCTGCGGATGCGCGGCGCGTGGCGCGGCGGCACAGAGCGCGGCGAAGCGCGGGTCGCCGCGCGCTGCCTCCGGCGAGGTCATCGCGTCAGGCACGGCGATACGTTCGAGCCTGATCACGTTCTCGGTGATCGTCCCGGTCTTGTCGACGCACAGGACCGTGGTCGCGCCGAGGGCGAGGACCGCGCTGGGCTGACGGGCGAGCACGCCGTGGCGCGAGAGCCGCCAGCCGCCGACGGCGAGGAAGATCGCCAGGACCATCGGCAATTCTTCCGGGATGGCGCTCATCGCCAGGGTGATGCCGGCGAGGGCGGCGGCGAGCCAGTCGCCGTATCGCGCGGCGTGCATCAGGGCGAGGATGGCCGACAGGGTCAGGGCGAGTATGGCGAGCCTGCGAACCAGCCGGCCCATCGCATCCTGTAGCGGCGTGCTGGGCCAGCGCAGCGTGGCGAGCGCGGTACCGATGGCGCCGATCCGGCTTCGCGGACCGGTCGCCTGGATTTCGGCCAGTCCTTCGCCGGAGAGAATCAGCGTGCCCGAGAAGACCCAGGGCGAGTCGTCGCCGCCAGGCGCCATCGCGGGGGGCGCCGGAGCGGTGCCTCCGGCCGGCTCCGCGCGCTTGCGCACGGGGATCGACTCCCCCGTCAGCGCGGACTCGTCGATGATCAGGCCGGCACCTTGCCGGACCAGCCCGTCGGCCGGCACGCGATCGCCGGCGGCGAGGACGACGATGTCGCCGGGAACGATCTCGGTCGTGGAGATGCGGCGCGCCACGCCGGCGCGCAGGACACGGGCGCGCGGCGCAGTCACGCCCTTGAGAGCGGTCAGCACACGCTCGCTGCGCCAGGATTGCACCGCGACGAGTGCCACCGACACGCCGGCGCAGCCGGCGAGCAGCAATCCTTCGGCGGTGTCGCCGATGGCGGCATAGAGCGCCGCCGCGCCGAGGAGGAGCGCGAAGATCGGCTCCTCGAGAACCTCGAGGACGAAGCGGATGAGCCCGCGACCGCGCGGCGCGGGCAGGGCATTGGGTCCCGCCTGTGCGAGGCGGCGCGCGGCCTCGGCGTCGTCGAGGCCGCGCGGTGGTTCCATCTCGGCGGACCCGTCCCGCCGCTCAGGTCAGCGGGATGGAGGACACATGCGCCGCGAAGGCGGGGCGCGCGGCGATCTCGGCGTACCAGCGCGCCAGATTGGCGTGGGCCGGGTGCTGCGGCACCAGCTGCCAGTAGCGATAGGTCATGATGCCGAGCGGAATGTCGGCCATCGTGAACCCGTCCCCCGCGACATGGCGGGAGACGCCGAGCCGCCTGTCGAGCATCGTCATCGCCTCGATGGTCTTCGCCTGGGAGGCGGCGATGGCGGCGGAGTCGCGTTGTTCGGGCGGGGTGCGGATAAGACCGAGGAATGCCGGGGTGATCGCCGGTGAGACGACAGAGAGCTGCCAGTCCATCCATTGGCCGCAGGTCGCCGCGGCCCTCGGGTCGGCTGGCTGCAACGTTCCGACACCATAGGCGCCGGCGAGGTAGCGCAGGATCGCGTTGGACTCCCACAGCGTCAGGTCGCCGTCCTGGATCGTCGGGATCAGCCCGTTCGGGTTCATCGCGAGATAGGCCGTGTCGCGATTGCCGCCGAATGGACCGCCGATGTCGACCCGCTCATGCGCGAGGCCGAGTTCGCCGATCGCCCACATCACCTTCTGCACGTTGGACGAATTCCTGCGTCCCCATACCTTGATCATGCGCGTCTCCTTCTGGTTCAAGCCTTGCGGAACGGATGCGTCCGGTGCCAATGGCGCGCGATGTCGACGCGGCGGCAGACCCAGACCTTGTCGTGTTTCTGCACGTGATCGAGGAAACGCGCCAGCGCGGCGGCGCGTCCCGGGCGCCCGGCAAGTCGGCAATGCAGTCCGATCGACATCATCTTCGGGCTGCCGTCACGTCCCTCGCGGTAGAGCATGTCGAAGGCGTCGCGCAGATAGACGAAGAAATCCTCGCCCGTGCCGAAGCCCGACTGGGTGGCGAATTTCATGTCGTTGTTGTCGAAGGTGTAGGGGATCACGAGATGGCCCTTGCCGCCCTCCTCGGTCCAGTAGGGCAGGTCGTCGGCGTAGGAATCCGAGTCGTAGAGGAACCCACCTTCTTCGACCACGAGGCGGCGCGTGCGCGCGCTCAGACGGCCCGTGTACCAACCGACCGGGCGCTCGCCGCAGGCCTGGGCGATGGCGTCGATCGCCAGCTTCATGTGTCTGCGCTCCTCGGCGAGGCTCATGTCCTGGTAGTCGAACCACCGCCAGCCATGGCTGGCCACCTCGTGCCCGGCCTCGCGCATCGCGGCCGCGGCCTCCGGGTGGCGCGCGACGGCCATGCCGACGGCCCAGCTGGTGAACGGCAGGCGACGCTCGCCGAAGAGCCGCATCAGCCGCCAGAACCCGGCGCGGCTGCCATACTCGTAGACCGACTCGACCTGCTCGTCGCG
>CAYSUY010000149.1:0-10791 GCA_964434345.1 uncultured Acetobacteraceae bacterium | reverse complement strand
AACTGCGCGCGTGGCGGTCTTGTCGTCGAGAGGGATCTGCTGGCGGCGCTCGAGGATGGTCGCGTCGCGGGCGCGGCGCTCGACGTCTTCCTGACCGAGCCAGCGCATGAAAGCCCGCTCTTCGGCCGCGACGACGTGATCTGCACGCCGCATCTTGGCGCGTCGACCACCGAGGCCCAGGAAAACGTGGCGCTTCAGGTCGCCGAGCAGCTCTGCGACTTCCTGCTCGATGGCGCCGTGGTGAACGCCATCAACATGCCCTCGGTGACCGCCGAGGAAGCGCGGCAGATCGGGCCGTACATGGCGCTTGGCGCGCGGCTCGGGACCTATCTCGGCCAGTTGTCGGATGACAATATCCGCGCGATCGCCGTGGAGTACGAGGGCCATGCCGCCGAGATCAACCCCAAGCCGGTGACTGCCTGCGTGCTCGCCGGATTGCTGTCGCAGCAACTGGACAGCGTCAATACGGTCTCGGCGCCGGTGCTTGCGCGCGCGCGCAACATCGCGGTCACGGAGACGCGCCACGACAGGCAGACCGACTACCCGACGCTGATCCGCGTGACGGTCGAGGCCGACGGCCATCGCCGCACGATCGCCGGCTCCTTGTTCGGCAACCACAAGCCACGCATCGTTGAACTGGCCGGGGTGACGATCGAGGCGGAGTTCGCGCCGAACATGCTCTACGTCCGCAATCAGGATCGGCCCGGGTTCATCGGACGTCTCGGCCAGGTGCTCGGCGACGCCCAGATCAACATCGCGGCCTTCGGAAATGGCCGCAGCAAGCCGGGAGAGGACGCGATCTGTCTGGTGTCGACGGATCAACCCGTCACCGACGAGGCGCTGGCCATGATCCGCGCCATCCCACATGTCCTGCGGGTGCGGGCACTGCGGTTCTGAGCACCTGCGGCGTCAGGCCTGGCCGCGCGCGGAGCGGCCATCCGGCGCAGCCGGTTCCGGGGACGTCCATTCCTGGAGCAGGGAGTAACCGAGGGCGAGCAGGGTCGGTCCCAGGAAAAGTCCCAGGAAGCCGAAGGCGAAGACCCCTCCCAGAATGCCCAGGAGCGTGAGCACGATCGGCGTCGTGCCACCGCGGCTGATCAGCAAGGGCCGGACGACGTTGTCAGCCATGCTCACGAGCCCGGCGCCCCAGGCGAGCATGAACAGGCACCAGCCCAGCCCCGCGGTCGCGTACAGCCAGATTGCGGCGCCGAGCCAGAAGATGGGGGGGCCGATCGGAAGGGGCGATGTGATCCCGGTGAGGAAGGCCAACAGCATCGCGTTCGGAACGCCGGCGATCGTGAGGCCGACGAGCATCAGGGCCGCCTGGACGAGCGCGGTTCCGACGATCCCGTAGACGACGGCCTGCACGGTGTTTCCCGCGACATGAAGCAGCCGCTGGCCGCGCTGTCCGGCGAGCCGCATCAAGCCGCCCTCGATGCGCCCCGCCAGCCGCGCGCCGTCGCGGTAGAAAAAGAACGCGACGAACAAGGCCAGCACGAGTTCGAGCGTGCCCTGGGCGAGGCCGATGCCGATATTGACGCCCTTGCCCCAGCCCCAGCGCCCGAGCGCCTCCAGGTAGGGGGCCACGAGCGTCTGCAATTCCTGCTCCTCGAGCGACATCTTGCGCCAGTGCTCGTCGATCCGCGGCCCGACCATCGGCAACTGGGCGACCCAAGCCGGCGGATCGGGCAGGTTCATCGACATCACGACGCGAAGATTGCGCAGCAGGTCGCGCACGTCGTCCGCGAAATCCGAGACCACGAGCGCGAGCGGAGCGACCATGATCAGGAACGCGGCAAGAATCATCAGCAGGGCCGCCGCCGACCGGCCGATGTGAAGCCGTCTCTGGACCCAGGTGAAGACGGGCCATGTCGCATAGACCAGGATGGCGCCCCAGAGGATCGCGGCGACGAAGGGCCGCAGCACCAGCAGGCACCCGATCACCAAGGCGGCGAGGAGGATCGCGGCGATGCCGCGCTCGAGGCGACTGGGGCTGACGGTCAGGTTCGACACGACGGGATTTATGCGCGCGGCGCCCTGACTTCCACAAGGGCCGTCGGTGGGGCGCCCCCACCCTTCCCAGGCACGATTAGGCTGGCCCGGTGCGACCGGACCCGCTACCTAGCTGCGTCCTTCGAGAAACCAGGGCCATGACCGATTTCGCCAGCCGCGCGCTGCTCCCCGCCGGGTTTGCCGATCTCCTGCCGCCGGAAGCCGGTTTCGAGGCCGCAACGGTGGAGCGGCTGATGTCCGCCTTTGCGGCGCAAGGCTATGTCCGGGTCAAGCCGCCTCTCCTGGAGTTCGAGGAATCGCTTCTGGGCGGTTCCGGTGCCGCCATGGCGCGCCACAGCTTCCGCCTCATGGACCCGGTGTCGCAGCGCATGCTGGCGCTGCGGCCCGACATGACGCTCCAGGTCGCGCGGATCGCCGCCGTGCGCCTGGGCGGCGAGCCGC
Organism: uncultured Acetobacteraceae bacterium; assembly: GCA_964434345.1. Taxonomy (GTDB): domain Bacteria; phylum Pseudomonadota; class Alphaproteobacteria; order CACIAM-22H2; family CACIAM-22H2; genus CAIOSQ01. Next base: position 8,337 of record CAYSUY010000149.1, on the reverse strand, counting down.
GGCCCTTGCGCCTGTGCTATGCGGGGCAGGTGGTCCGCGTGACGGGGGACGCGCTCCGTTCCGCGCGGCAATTCGGACAGATCGGGTGCGAGCTCATCGGCAGCACGTCGGTCGCCGCAGATGTCGAGGCCGTCCAGCTCGCGGCGAGCTCGCTTGCCGATATCGGCGCGCGCGGTCTGAGCGTCGATCTGTCCTCGCCGACGCTGGTCGGGGCGATCATCGAAGGCGCCGGCCTGTCCGGCGACGAGGCCGTGCGTCTGCGCAATGCTCTCGACCGCAAGGATGCGGCGGCGGTCGCCACCCATGGCGGCACAGCCGCGGCGATGCTCGGGCTTCTGCTGCGCGAGTCCGGGGACGCCGCGCGTGCCCTGACCGCCCTGCGGACGGCGGACCTTCCGGCGCGGGCGACCGAGGATGCGCGCCGCCTGGAGGAGGTGGTCGCCACGCTTCGCGCGCGCCGGCCGGATCTGGCCGTGACGGTCGACCTCGTCGAAAACCGTGGTTTCGAGTACCATACCGGTTTGTGTTTCACGCTGTTCGCGCGTGGCGTGCGCGGCGAGCTCGGGCGCGGCGGACGCTATCTTGCGGGCGGCGATTTCGCAGCCGGGGGCGGAGAGGCGGCGACCGGGTTCACGCTCTACACCGACACGATCCTGCGTGCGTTGCCGGCCCCGGTGCCGGCGCGCCGCGTGTTCGTGCCGATGGATGCGCCGGCGTCGACGGGCGAAGCGCTGCGCGTCGCGGGCTGGGCTACGCTCGCGGCGCTCGCGCTCCATGACGACACGATCGCCGAGGCGAGGCGTCTCGGCTGCAGCCATGCCTGGATCGCAGGAACGATCCATACCCTCGGGGAGTGAGGTATCGATGAGCAATGTCACCGTTGTCGGCGTCCAATGGGGCGACGAGGGAAAAGGCAAGATCGTCGACTGGCTGTCCGAGCGCGCGGAGATCGTGGTGCGCTTCCAGGGCGGTCACAACGCCGGTCACACGCTGGTCATCGGCGAGCGGGTCTTCAAGTTGAGCCTGCTTCCGTCCGGCGTGGTGCGGCCGGGGAAGATCTCCGTGATCGGCAATGGCGTCGTCGTCGATCCCTGGGCGCTGCTCGGCGAGATCGAGCGCGTGCGCGCGCAGGGAGTCGAGGTGTCGCCGCGGACGCTGCGCGTCGCCGAGAACGTCACCCTCATCCTGCCGCTGCACGGCGAACTCGACCGGCTGCGCGAGGAGTTGCGGGGCGCGCGCAAGCTTGGCACGACCGGGCGCGGGATCGGCCCTGCCTACGAGGACAAGGTCGCGCGGCGCGCGATCCGTCTCTGCGATCTCGCGGACGAGGCGACGCTCGACTGGAAGCTCGATGAATTGCTGCGGCATCACGAGGCCCTGCGGCGCGGCATGGGCGCTTCGCCCATCGACCGCGCGGAACTGCGCGCGCGGCTCGTGGAGATCGCGCCGAAGGTGCTGCCCTACGCCGAGCCTGTGTGGATGACGCTGGATGCGGCGCGTCGTGCCGGCAAGCGGATCCTCTTCGAGGGCGCGCAGGCGGCGATGCTGGATGTCGATCATGGCACCTATCCTTTCGTGACGTCGTCGAACACCGTCGCGGGGCAGGCCGCGACGGGCTCCGGGCTCGGGCCGCAGGCGACGGGCTATGTGCTCGGTATCTGCAAGGCCTACACGACGCGTGTCGGGTCGGGGCCGTTCCCGACCGAGTTGACCGACGCGACCGGCCAGCTGCTTGGCGATCGCGGCCACGAATTCGGAACGGTCACGGGACGGCGGCGACGCTGCGGCTGGTTCGACGCGGTGATGGTGCGCCAGGCGCTGCGCGTCGGCGGCGTCCGTGGCATGGCGTTGACCAAGCTCGACGTGCTCGACGGATTGCCGGAAATCCGGATCTGCACCAGCTATCGCCTCGGCGATGCGAATCTCGACCATGTGCCGGCCAATCCGACCGCCCAGGCGGGTCTCGAGCCGGTCTATGAGACGGTGCCCGGCTGGACGGAATCGACACGTGGCGCGCGGAGCTGGGCCGATCTCCCGGCCGCCGCCGTGAAGTACATCCGCCGGCTGGAGGAGTTGGTGGGCGTGCCCGTGGCTCTGCTGTCGACATCGCCGGAGCGCAACGACACGATCCTCGTCGCCGATCCCTTCGCCGATTGATCGGGGGCGCGGCACGATGCCCTGGTACGTCGTCGTCTACCTGCTCGTGCTCGCCGCCCTGTCCGTCGCCAGCTGGCAATTCGCCGACCGCGTGCCGGGCGTCCCTGGATGGCTGCGCAACGGCGATCTGCTGGCCGCGGCCGGACAGATCGTGATGACCTGCGCCTACTGGAACGAGGCCCTGCGCGACGGGCTTGGTGTGCTCGCGGCACCGATGTTCGTGGCCCTCGTCGGATGGATCATCTTCGCGATCGGGCCGGCGATCGAAACCAGTCGCGCCCTCATCATGGCCGCGGGCGGTTCGGAACGCCGACTCGCGACGCAGGGGTACGCCGCCGCCATCTTCGCGTTCCTGCTTTCCGCACCGGCCCTGTTCTGGGGATTGCGCGTCGCCCTGTCCGCGATCGAACCTTGAGACGCCGCAATGCCGGCGCACCGGCGATGCGGGATATCGCAGCGCTCCGAGACCTGTTTCGAGGAGAGCGAGCCATGGCCGAAAGCGGCACGACATTGCCGATCAAGTCCGAGACCCGCAGGAGCGAGCACAGCGCGATGGCGCCGTTCTGGCATCCGTTCGAGAGCCTGCGGCGCGAGGTGGACCGGATCTTCGAGGATTTCGATCGCGGCGGCTGGCATCTGCCGTTCCGCCGCCCGGCGATCGATCTCGATCCGTTCTGGCGACGCCAGAGCGGCTGGACCGGTGCACCGGCCGCCGATGTCGTCGAGACCAACGACGCGTACGAGATCGCGATCGACATGCCCGGCATCGAGGTGAAGGACATCGCGGTGACGCTGGCGGACGGCGAACTCTGCGTCCGCGGCGAGACGCAGGGCGGGCACGAGGAAAAGACTGCGGCGTACTGCCTGCGCGAGCGTCATCTCGGGGCCTTCGAGCGACGGTTCGGGCTTCCGGATGGCGTCGACCCGGCGCGCATCGAAGCGCGCTTCTCGAAAGGTGTCCTCATGCTGACGCTTCCGAAGAAGCCGGAGGCGCGCAAGTCGGAGCGGCGGATCGAGGTGAAATCCGCCTGAACCGAATCCGCGTGTCCGCGCCGGCGCTCTGCCCGGCGCGGACACGCGAGATCAGCGCGGGGACGCCGGCTTCGGCAATGCGCCTGACGCGGGGCGCAGCGACGGCAGACCGGCCGCGCGCGCCTCCTCGACGGCGCGCGCTTCTTCCGCGGTGAGCGCGCGGACCGCCTTCTGGAGCTTCTCGAAGGCACGGTTTTCGATCTGACGCACGCGCTCGCGACTGACGTTGTATTTGATCGACAGGTCCTCGAGAGTCGCGGGATCGTCGGTGAGGCGGCGTTCGATCAGGATCTGGCGCTCGCGTTCGTTGAGCGTCTTCATCGCTTCGTCCATCAATGTCTTGCGGCGGACGAATTCCTGCTCGTCGGCGAGGCGGACCTCCTGGTTGGCGGTCTCGTCGATCAGCCAATCCTGCCACTCGAGATCACCCTCGCCATCGCCGCGCAGCGGCGCGTTCAGCGAGTGATCCGGCGCGGCCAGTCGCTGGTTCATCTGAACGACGTCTTGTTCGGCGACCCCGAGATCGGTGGCGATGCGGGCGATCTTTTCGGGAGTGAACTGCCGGTCGTCCATGACCTGCAGCTGCGCCTTCGCGCGGCGCAGATTGAAGAAAAGCTTCTTCTGCGCGGCGGTGGTTCCCATTTTCACCAGCGACCAGGAGTGCAGGATGTATTCCTGGATCGAGGCGCGTATCCACCACATGGCGTAGGTCGCGAGACGGAAGCCCTTGTCCGGCTCGAAGCGCTTGACCGCCTGCATCATCCCGACATTGCCTTCGGAGATGAGTTCGGACAACGGCAAGCCGTAGCCGCGGTAGCCCATGGCGATCTTGGCGACGAGACGCAGATGGCTGGTCACCAGCTTGTGCGCGGCCTCGGAATCCGCGTGCTCGCGCCAGCGTTTGGCGAGCATGAATTCCTCGTCCGCGGCGAGCAGGGGGAATTTCCTGATCTCCTGGAGATAGCGCGAGACGTTGCGTTCGCCGGACAGGGCCGGAAGGGTGCGGGACATTTCTCTCCTGGTCGCGATCTGCGCTGCGACGAAAACCGCCGATTCGTATCAAGCCCTAGAATAAAGGCGGGAAAAGGGCTTTCACAGGACAGCCTGTCCGGATTCAAGCGCCCGCAACAGCGCCATGATGTCGCTGCGCAGGGGACGCTCGAAACGCAGGCGGCTTCCGGACCGCGGGTGCTCGAAGCCCAGCAGGACCGCGTCGAGCGCCTGGCGCGGGAACCCGCTCGCCGCGGCCTCGGTGGCAGGCGGCAGCGCGCGGCGCCGTCCCGTGCTACGTCCGTAGACCGGGTCACCGACCAGCGGGTGGCCGATGCTGGCGAGGTGAACGCGTATCTGGTGGGTGCGGCCGGTGGCGAGACGGCAGGCAAGATGCGCGAAGGCTCCGCCGGCAAGCGCACGGAGCATGCGATACCGGGTCAGCGCCGCCTTGCCGCCCGCCGAACGCACCGACATCTTCTTGCGGTCGGTGCGTGAGCGGCCGATCGCGGCGTCGATTTCCCCCTCGATCGTCGCGGGCATTCCCCATACGACGGCCTCGTACTGGCGCTCCACGCTATGCGCGGCGAATTGACGTCCGAGCGACAGCAGCGCCAGTTCGGTCTTGGCGACGACCATCAGTCCGCTGGTGTCCTTGTCGAGGCGATGGACGATGCCCGGGCGGCCGGCGCCGCCGACCGCGCGCAGTCCCTCTCCGCAATGGGCGAGGAGCGCATTCACCAGGGTGTGGTCGGGATTGCCTGCTGCGGGATGGACGACGAGGCCGGGAGGCTTGTCGACGACGACGACGTCGTCGTCCTCATGCAGAATGTCGAGGTCCATCGGCTGCGCCGCGAGCGTGCCGGAATCGGGCGGCGGCAGGTCGAGTTCGAAATCCTGACCTTGTTTGACCCGTCTCGAGGGCTCCATTACGGTCGCGCCGTCGATTCGAACAGCACGGGCCTCGATGAGCGATTTCAACCGCGAGCGCGTCAACGTGGGGTGTGCGGACGCGAGGTGGGCGGCGAGGGCGCGGTCCAGGCGCTCTCCGTCCTGCGCGGTGTCGAATTGGCCCGTCAACGGCGGCGGACCCGCGGTTTCTTTCGGTGCGGCAGTCATGTCGCGGGGTCCGTCATGCGCGGTCTGAAAATCCTGGTCGTTGGCCTTGGCATTGCCGTCGTCGCTGCATTCCTGACGCTACTCGTCGTGATATTCAACCGCAGCGGCCGGCCCGCGGAGGGGACGGCGCGACCCGATGCCCCGCGTCCGCCGCTCCATGCGTCCTGGGGCCGCGCGATCCTGGACCAGCCGGCGGGAACGCGGATCCAGTCCGTCACCGCCAGCGGCACGTTGATCGTTCTCCAGCTGTACACCCAGGCTCCTGGCCAGGACGAGCGTCTCGTCGTCCTCGATCCTGCGACAGGTGCCGTGGCGGGTATCTTCCAGCTGGGTTCGCGCTGACGGGAAGGCAAGGTCATGAACTTCGCATCCGACAACACGACCGGCATCCATCCGCGCATTGTCGCAGCCATAGCGGCGGCGTCTGGCGGTCGTGCGATGCCCTATGGCGCCGACGAGATCACGCGCCGCGTCGAGCGTCGCTTTGCGGAGATCTTCGAGCGGGACTGCGCGGTATTCCTCGTCGGCACGGGGGCCGCGGCCAATTCGCTCGCCCTGGCGTCGATGGTGCCGCCCTGGGGTGCGATCTACTGCCACCCGGGCGGACACGTGAACGCGGACGAGTGCGGCGCGCCGGAGTTCTACACCGCCGGCGCGAAATTGATGGCCATACAAGGCGCCCATGGCAAGGTCGCTGCGGCGGACATAGACCGTGCCTATCGGTTTTCGGGTGCCGGTAGCATCCATGTCACGCAACCCTCGGCGGTCAGCCTGACACAGCTGACCGAGGCCGGAACCATCTACCGGCCCGACGAGCTGGGCGCCATCGGAGAGGTCTGCCGGCGTCACGGGCTTGGCTTCCATATCGACGGTGCGCGTTTCGCGAACGCGGTCGCCGGCAGCGGTCATAGCCCGGCCGATCTCACCTGGCGCGCGGGTCTCGACGTGCTGTCCTTCGGTGCGACCAAGAACGGCGCGATGGCGGCGGAGGCGGTGGTCTTCTTCGACCCGGCCAAGGCGACGACGATGGGGTGGCGTCGCAAGCGCGGCGCGCAGCTCTGGTCGAAGCACCGATTTCTCGCCGCGCAGATGGACGCCTACCTGGCCGATGGACTGTGGCTCGACTGCGCCCGCCACGCCAACGCGATGGCGCGCCGGCTGGCCGATGGCCTCGCGCGCGTTCGCGGCGCGGAGTTCCGCGACCCGGTCGAGGGCAACGAGATCTTCGTGCGTCTGCCCCCGCATGTGCTGGAGGGGCTGGAGCGCGATGGCGCGCGCTTCTATCGCTGGCCGGGTGAGGATGGCTGGTTGGTCCGGCTCGTCGCCGGCTACGACACCGAGGCGAGCGATGTGGACGCCTTCCTCGCCAGCGCGCTGCGCCATTCCGGCGCCGGATCTTGACGGGGAGAGAGCGATGAGGACTGCAGAGACGCAAATGGCCACGCGGCTCCGGGACGCTCTTGCGGGCTTGCTGGACGGGCCGGGATTCATCGGGCCGGATGACATCGGCGACCGCTACAAAGTCGATTGGAAGGGCATGCGGGGCGAACCCGTGGCGGTTCTGCGTCCGGCGACGCCGGAGGCTGTCGCCGCGACCATGCGTGTGCTGCACGCGTTGCGCCAGCACGTGGTCCTTCAGGGCGGCATGACCGGCCTCGTGCATGGGGGCGTGGCGCAGCCCGGAGAGGCCGTCCTGTCCCTGGAACGCCTCAACCGCATCGAGGAGATCGATCCGGTGACGGCAACCGCCACCGTCCAGTCCGGTGTGCCGCTTGAGACCGTTCAGCAGGCGGCGCAGGCCCAGGGCCTCTTTTTTCCCGTCGACATCGGCAGCCGGGGCTCGTGTCAGGTCGGGGGGATCCTGTCGACGAATGCCGGGGGCAATCGGGTCTTGCGTTACGGCATGACCCGCAATTCGGTCCTCGGCGTCGAGGCCGTGATGCCCGACGGCACGGTGATCTCGCGCCTTGGCAAAATGATGAAGGACAATGCCGGGTACGACTTGAAGCACCTGCTGATCGGCACCGAGGGCACGTTGGGGATCGTGACGCGCGCGGTCCTCATCCTTCAGCCCGAACCGACGAGCCGGGACACCGCCCTTGTCGCTCTCGACTCGTTTTCCGACGTTGTCGAACTGCTCACGCTCTGCCGCCGTTCCCTCGGCGCGCGCCTCACGAGTTTCGAGGTGATGTGGCGCGATTATTTCGAACTGGTGGCTGGCAAGCTCGGCGTCGGCCGCAACCCGTTCCCCGAGTTCCGTCCGATCTACGCGCTCATCGAGACGATGGGAACCGATGGCGAGCGCGATCGCGAGGCACTGATGGAAACCCTGGCGCAGTTCGCGGAGACCCACCCAGGAGCCGATGCGGTCCTCGCGCAGTCGCTCGCCGAGACAACGCAGCTGTGGAACCTTCGCGACGCGTCGGGCGAGGCCACCCGGGCCATGCTCCCCGCCGTGGGTTTCGATGTCAGCCTGCCGATCCAGGCGATGGATGGATGGGTCAAGGATCTTCACGCCCGGTTGCGCGCGCATGGCCTGTCCGTGTTCCAGACCTTCGGCCATGTCGCTGACGGCAATCTTCATTTCGTCGCCGGCTATCCCGCCGACCGTCCGGAGATGAAGAAGCTGATCAACGACACGCTCTACGAGTCGATCGGCGCGCTGGGCGGATCGGTGTCGGCGGAACATGGCGTCGGTTTCGAGAAGAAATCCTATCTCGGCCTGAGCCGCTCGCCTGCGGAAATGGCGGTGATGCGCAGCATCAAGGCGGCGCTCGACCCGCATCTGCTGCTCAACCGTGGCCGCATCTTCGACGTGGATGCGGCGCCGGGATCAGCCTGAGCGCGCGGCCGCCTTCTCCCGCGCGCGAACCTGTTCGCGCCACATCACATAGAGGCCGCTGGAGATCAGGATCGATGCCCCGACCCAGACATTGGGGGCGGGGAACTCGTTCCAGAACAGCCAGCCGATGAGCGTCGCCCAGACGATCCCCGTGTACTGAAAGGGCGCGACCACGCCGATCGGAGCAAGGCGAAACG
>CAYSUY010000148.1:9083-10822 GCA_964434345.1 uncultured Acetobacteraceae bacterium | reverse complement strand
GAGGTGCGCGCGCTGTTCGGCGGCGCGATCGGACTGGGCTGACGGGGAAATACGAGCCAGGGAAATACGAACCAGGAAATACGAACCAGACAACTATTTCCCATGCCGGCGCGCTGGCATCTGCGCCGATCCTCCAGGGGAAACAGTTGTCTGGTTCGTATTTCCCGTCAGCAGTCGAGCGTGGTCTCGCGCTCCCACTCCGTCAGGTGGCGCGCGAAGCGGGCCCATTCGTCGTGCTTGAGCTTGAGGTAGCTGTCGCCGAACGATGCGCCCAGGCGCGCGCGCAGCACGTCGTCGGCGGCGAAGGCGCGCAGCGCATCGAGCAGGTTGGCGGGCAGGCGACGAATGCCTTCGAGCGTGTGGCCCTGGGTGTACATGTCGATGTCGCGACGCGGGCCAGGGTCGCGTGCAGTCTCGACGCCGTCGAGCCCCGCGGCGAGCAGCCCCGCCTGGAGCAGATAGGGATTGGCGGCGCCGTCCATGAGCCGGAACTCGAAACGGCCGGCATCGGGGATGCGCACCATGTGCGTGCGGTTGTTGCCGCCATAGGTGATGGCGTTGGGCGACCATGTGGCGCCGGATGTCGTGCGCGGCGCGTTGATGCGCTTGTAGCTGTTCACGGTCGGGTTGAAGAGCGCGCACAGCCCCTCGGCCGAGTTCAGGACGCCGCCGAGGAAGTGATAGGCCATCTGCGACAGGCCAAGCTCGCCCTTGGGATCGTGGAAGAGATTGCGCCTGCCGGTACGGTCCCAGACCGAGACATGCGCGTGGCATCCCGAGCCTGTCAGGTCGATGAAGGGCTTGGGCATGAAGGTCGCGCGCAGCCCGTGCTTCTCCGCGATCGCCTTCACCATGTACTTGAAGAAGACGTGGCGGTCGGCGGTGACCAGCGCATCGGCATAGGTCCAGTTCATCTCGAACTGGCCGTTCGCGTCCTCGTGGTCGTTCTGGTAGGGCTCCCAGCCGAGCGCGATCATCGCGTCGCAGATCTCGGTGATGATGTCGTAGCGCCGCATCAGCGCGCCTTGGTCGTAGCAGGGCTTGGACTGCGTGTCCTGGGCGTCGGCGACGGTGCGCCCGTCCGGCGTGACGAGGAAGAACTCGCACTCGACGCCGCTCTTCATCCGCAGGCCCTTCGCCGCCGCGGCCGCGACCTGCTGCTTGAGGATGTGGCGGGGGCCGTGTGCGACCGGCTTGCCGTCCATCACGATGTCCGAGGCGAGCCAGCCGACCTCCGGCTTCCAGGGCAGCTGGATCAGGCTGTCGGGATCGGGCACGGCGAACATGTCGCTGTCGGCCGGGCTCATGTCGAGCCAGGTCGCGAAGCCGGCGAAGCCCGCGCCCGCCTTCTGCATCTCGCCGATCGCGCGCGCCGGCACCAGCTTGGCGCGCAGCGCGCCGAACAGGTCCACGTAGCTGATCAGGAAATACTTGATCTTCCGGTCCTTCGCGACCTTCGCCAGATCCGTCGCCATCACTTCGGTCTCCCCGCTGTCGTCGTGTCGCCGGGCGCGTTCGCGCGCCTCAGCGCAGGTCCCGGCCCGGGACCCAGTTGGTGCCGGCGAGCGGCACGCCCGCCATCGCCGCGGCTTCGATCGTCGTCGCCACGAGATCCTCGGGCTCGAGGTTCAGCACATGCGTCTTGCCGCAGGCGCGCGCGATCGTCTGCGCCTCCAGCGTCATCACCGACAGGTAATTGCGCAGCCAGCGCGCGCCCTGCTCGGGGTCGAGGCGCTTCT
>CAYSUY010000148.1:0-9073 GCA_964434345.1 uncultured Acetobacteraceae bacterium | reverse complement strand
GCCGGTGAAGCGCTTGCGCAGCACCGGATCCTGCGTCGCCACGCCCACCGGGCAACGCCCGGTATGGCAATGGTGGCAATGGCCGGGCGCGGTGCCGAGCGCTTCGTAGTCGGCGACGTGCACGGGCCTGTTGCAGCCCAGCGCCATCAGCGCCGCGCTGCCGATCGACACCGCGTCGGCGCCCATCGCGAGCGCCTTGGCGACGTCGGCGCCGCTGCGGATGCCGCCGGAGATGATCAGCTGGACCTTGCGGTGCATGTCGAGATCGACCAGCGCATCGACCGCCTGGCGCAGCGCCGGCAGGGTCGGGATGCCGACATGCTCGATGAACACGTCCTGGGTCGCGCCGGTGCCGCCCTGCATGCCGTCGACCACGATCACGTCGGCGCCGGCCTTGACCGCGAGCTGGGTGTCGAAGAAGGGCCGCGAGGCGCCGACCTTGACGTAGATCGGCTTCTGCCAGTCGGTGATCTCGCGCAGCTCCTGGATCTTGATCGTCAGGTCGTCCGGACCCGTCCAGTCCGGATGACGGCAGGCGGAGCGCTGGTCGATCCCCTCGGGAAGCGTGCGCATCTTCGCCACGCGCGGGCTGATCTTCTGCCCGAGGAGCATGCCGCCGCCGCCCGGCTTCGCGCCCTGGCCGATGACGACCTCGATCGCGTCGGCGCGGCGCAGGTCGCGCGGATTGAGGCCGTAGCGCGAGGGCAGGACCTGATAGACGAGCAGCTTCGAGGCGCGCCGTTCCTCTTCGGTCATGCCGCCGTCGCCCGTGGTCGAGCTGGTGCCGACCTGGGTGCAGGCGCGGCCGATCGATTCCTTGGCGGCGGCCGAGAGCGAGCCGAAGCTCATCCCGGCGATCGTCACCGGGATCTTGAGCTCGAGCGGCTTCGCGGCGAAGCGCGTGCCGAGCACGACGTCGGTGTCGCATTTCTCGCGATAGCCCTCGAGCGGGTAGCGCGAGATCGAGGCGCCGAGCAGCAGCAGGTCGTCGAAGCTCGGCAGGCGGCGCTTGGTGCCGAGGCCGCGGATCTCGTAGATCCCCTGGTCGGCGGCGCGCTGGATTTCGGCGATGACGTTCGGCGGAAAGGCGGCCGACGGGCGGGCGTTGCGCGGATCGATGGTCATGGCCCGGACCTCAATAGGAATCGGCGTGGTCGACGTGGAAATTGTAGAGCTGGCGCGCAGAGCCGTAGCGGCGGAAGCCGGCGGCGTCGGCGGCGATGCCCGCGCGCGCCAGAAGCGCGGCGACCTTCTCGCGGTCCGCCGCGGTCATCTCCTTCTCGACGCAATCCGCGCCCAGCGAGGCGACCGCGCCGCGCACGTAGATGTCGGCCTCGTAGAGCGAGTCGCCGAGATTCTCGCCGGCGTCGCCGCAGACGACGAGGTTGCCCGCCTGCGCCATGAAGGCGCTGAACGCGCCGATCGAGCCGCCGACGACGATGTCGATGCCCTTCATCGAGATGCCGCAGCGATGGCCGGCATCGCCCTCGATCACCAGCAGCCCGCCATGCCCCGAGGCGCCGGCCGATTGCGAGGCGTTGCCGGTGACGCGCACCGTGCCGCTCATCATGTTTTCCGCCACGCCCCAGCCGCAATGACCGCGGACGACGACAGTGGCCGCTTCGTTCATGCCGGCGCAGTAATAGCCGACATGGCCCTCGACGACGATGTCGAGCGGTTGCGTCAGGCCGACCGCGACGGCATGCGCGCCGCGCGGATTGACGACGCGCCAGGCGCGCTGGTTGGTGTCGGCGGGCAGGGCGTGGAGGCGGCCGTTGAGGGCGCGCACATCCTCGGCGGAGAGATCGACGGTCTGCATGTCAGTTCAGCTTCCAGGTGTAGACGACGGCCGGCTTGGGCTCCCAGATCGTCGCGTCCTCGACCCCGGGCAGGTCGGCGATCGCGCGATATTCGGACGCCATCGCGACCCAGTCGTCGGTCTCGGCGAGCACGGCGGGCTTGCACGCGATGCCGTCGCGCAGGACGGCGAAGCCTTCGCGCGTGCCCATCGCGAAGGTGTAGAAGCCGTCGAGGTCCTTGAGACCGGCGCGCATCGCCTCCTCGAGCGAGGCACCCTCGCGCATGCGCCACGCGAAATAACGCGCCGCCACCTCGCTGTCGTTGTCGGTCTCGAAACGCTCGCCGCGGCGCTGCAGGAAGGCACGCAGCCGGTTGTGGTTCGACAGCGAGCCGTTGTGCACCAGGCACATGTCCGCCGCCGCGGTGAAGGGATGCGAGTGCTCGGTCGTCACGATGCTCTCGGTCGCCATGCGGGTATGGCCGATCGCATGCGTGCCGGCCATCGCCGGAATGCCGTGGCGGCGCAGCACGTCGGCCGGCAGGCCCATTTCCTTGTAGACCTCCATGAGCCGCCCATAGCCCATGACGCGCACCGTCGGCGCCTGCGCCGCGAGCCAGGCGCGCAGCGCGCCCTCGTCGGCGGTCGCGACGAGCACGGCATGGTTGGCGCGCGTCTCGGCCTCGACATCGGCTCCGAACGCCGTCGCGATCGCCGCGGCGAGCCCGGCCCAGTCATGGGCGGGATCGGGATGGAACAGCGTCAGCTTGCATGCGCCATCTGCCGCCGGCCGGTGATAGACGGCGATCCCCGCGCTGTCCGGCCCGCGATCGGTCATGCCCGCCAGCATGACCGAGACATGCCGGCCGAGATCCGGCCGCAGCGCAGGGTTCTTGAGGAAGAGGCCGACGATTCCGCACATGGGACAGGACCTTTGCCAGGAAGCCGCTGATTGAAGCGAAAACGATGCCATGATGCACCCGCGAATTCCGATCCAGACAACTATTTCCTCCGAGGACCGACCGACGCTGGCGCAGCGACGAGGGAAATAGTTGTCTGGATCGGAAGTCGCGGCTGAGGGGAGGCGGAGATGGCGGAGCGCAAGGTGATGCCGGTGGTCGACCGGCGGGTGGTCGCGCGGCCGGATGGCGCGGTGCTTCATGCCGAAGCGCATGGCGAGGGGCCGACGATCGTGTTTGCCCATGGATTGGGCGGATCGCATCTGTCCTGGTGGCAACAGGTGGCGCATTTCGCGCCAACGCATCGCTGCATCGTATTCGCCCATCGCGGGTTCTTCCCCTCCCGTGCGCCGGGGAGCGGGATCGATCCCGCCTGCTACGCCGACGATCTTGTTGCCATCCTCGATGCGTATGGCGTCGGGTCGGCGGCTCTGGTCGGGCAGTCGATGGGCGGCTGGAGCGTGCTCGACTGCGCGCTGCGCCATCCCGCGCGGGTGCGCGGCCTCGTCCTGTCCGCGACCTCGGGCACCATCGATCCCGCGACGCTCGGGCCTGAACTACGGGCGCCGCTCGCGCGCTGGGCCGCCGACGCGGAGACGACACGCGCCGCCTGCCGCGCGGACGGTATCCATGTCGCCGCTGGCCCGCGCATGGCGCGCGAGCAGCCGGCGCTGCATCTGCTCTACCGTCAGATCGACGAGACCAGCGCGGGCCTGGACAAGGAAGCGCTGCGCGCGCGGCTCGTCGCGTCGCGGATCCGCGACGCCGCCGATGCCGGCCATGTCGCCTGTCCGGCGCTGGTCGCGATGGGCGACGAGGACATCGTCGTCCCATGGCCGATCGCCGCTGCGCTCGCTGCGCGCTTCCGGCGCGGCATCGCGCGCATCTATCCCGAGACGGGCCATTCGCCGTATTTCGAGCGCGCGACGCGGTTCAACGCCGATCTCGCGGCGTTCCTGGCGACGCTCTGAGCGCGGGCCCCGGTCAGTCGTCCAGGAACGCGCCGATCAGCCGCGCGGTCTCGCGCGCGGCTTCCGGCGTGCCGACGCCGGGTATCTCCAGCTGCCGGGCGCCGGGCACCAGCCGGCCGAGGTCGTCCAGGTAGCCGAACAGCATGTCGCTGCGCGCGCACACCGCCAGCGTCGGGACGCGCAGCTGCGGCAGCCGCGCGCGCTTGTCGAACTCGAAGGCCGCGCGATACGAGGCGCGATAGGTGCCATAGGCCTTGATCACCTCGACGAACTTGGCGTGCAGGGTCTCGGGCGGCGGCAGGCCGACATCGCGCACGCCCGCCCGGTCGTGCCTGAACCAGGGCCAGAACAGATAGGTGTCGCGGCAGAACTGCCACGCCCACAGGACATGCAGCCCCTGGTGGTCGACCGGCACCTCGGGCAGGTAGTCGGCGAGGATCGCGGCCTGTTCCGCGGGCGTGTAGAGCCCGACGCCGTCGAGGACCAGGCGCCGGACGCGCTCGGGCCGCAGCAGGGCGATCGTCGCGGCGATGCTCGCCCCGGTATGCGTGCCGTAGAGATCGAAGCGCTCGAGCCCGAGCCCGTCCAGGGCCTCGAGCGCGCCGGCCGCCAGCTGTTCGATCGTCGGATGCGCCTCGCGCGGCGCCACGGAATCGCCGTTGCCCAGGGTGTCCGGGGCGAAGAGGCGCCGCGTCGGCGCGAACGCGGCCATCAGCGGCTCGAGCTGGCGTGAGGAGCCCGGCGAGGCATGGAGCATCACCAGCGGCCTGCCGTCAGCGCCGGCGTGACGGTAATGGACCTGCCCGTGCGAGATATCGACGAAGCCGCGCCTGATCATTGCGCTCGTTCCCCTTGGAAGCCTGACCGTGGATGAACGATACTACGCGCCGTTTTCGGCAGGGAGGATCGCAATGAGCGGTGGACACGGCATCGGCAGGCGCGCGGCGCTGGCAGGACTCGGGGCGGCGGGCGGCGCGATGCTGATCCGCGCGCAGGACGCGCGCGCCCAGGGCGTCGCGATGACCTATGTCGCGCCCTTCAGCTTCATCATGGCCTTCGCCGACGTGCTGCACGCCGAGGCGGGCGGTTTCTTCGAGCGCGAAGGGCTGAAGGTCACGATCGAGCAGGCGCGCGGCTCGGCGATGGCGGTACAGCAGGTCATCGGCGGCAACGCGCTGCTCTCGCGCACCGGCGGCGTCGACCACATCAAGGCGGTCGCGGGCCAGAACGCGCCGCTGGTCTCGGTCGGCACCATCGCCCAGGCCTCGCCCTTCTTCGTGATCAGCCACGCCGACAAGCCGATCCGCGGCCCCGGCGACATGAAGGGCAAGACGATCGGCATCCTCAGCCAGGGTGGCGCGACCGACAACCTGCTGGACATCATGCTGGTCCAGGCGGGGCTGAAGCCCGAGGACGTCAAGAAGGAGTTGGCGGGCAATTCGCCGGCCGGCTTCGCGCTGATCGAGCGCGGCCGCATCGACGCCTACATCACCTCGGTCGGTCCGGTCGTCGCGCTGCGCGAGCAGGGCGCCAAGGCGATCTTCTGGAACACCGATCTCCACGCCCCGGTCCCCGGCCAGTGCTACATCGCCGGACGCGAGCAGGCGGCGAAGAACGGCGACGCCGTCGTGCGGTTCCTGCGTGCGGTGCGCAAATCGGCCGAGGACATGTTCGCCGATGCCGAT
Source organism: uncultured Acetobacteraceae bacterium (assembly GCA_964434345.1). Taxonomy (GTDB): domain Bacteria; phylum Pseudomonadota; class Alphaproteobacteria; order CACIAM-22H2; family CACIAM-22H2; genus CAIOSQ01. The sequence continues at coordinate 3,660 of CAYSUY010000148.1, read as the reverse complement.
CTCTCGCGCACGCTTGACCGGCTCGCGAAGTTCGAGATCGCCGAGGCGCGCGACCGCCGCGTCGCCGCGCTGACGCTCCGGGAGGACATGAAGGGCTGGGTCAGCCGCGGGCGCGAGAACCTGCTGCGCAACGGGCCCGCCGAGTGGGCGAAGGCGGTCGAGCTCATGGCCGCGGTCGGCATCGTGCCGAAGGGCAGCGACCCGACGCGGCTCTACACCAACGAGTATGTCGACCTCGCGGCCAGGGGATGAGCTTCGACTTCTCCATCGGCGAGGAGCAGCGCGGCTTCCTCGACACGGTCGACCGCTTCATGGCGCGGCACCTGCCGCCGGAGGAGATCCGGCGGCGGGACCGCGAGCACGTGCCGCCCTACGACAAGCTGCCGGCGATGGGCGAGGCGGGGCTGCTCGCCCTGCCGATCCCCGTCGCCCATGGCGGGATGGGCCGCGACTGGCGCGACGTGGCGCTGGTGCAGATGCGGCTCGGCGAGCGCGGATACATGGCCGCGTCGATCTTCAACCGCGTGATCGGCTTCGGCGCGATGTCGCTGCTGACCTATGGCAGCGAGGCGCAGCGCGCCGCGATGCTGCCGCGCCTCGCCGCCGGGCGGCTGCTGATCGCGCTCGCGCTGACCGAGCCCGAGGCGGGCAGCGACGCGGCCTCGCTGCGCACGCGCGCCGAGCGGTCGGGCGACGGCTGGCGCATCACCGGCCGCAAGACCTGGATCAGCGACGCCGCTGGGGCGGACTACATGCTGGTCGCCGCGCGCAGCCGGGCGGGCAGCGAGGGCGCGGAGGGGATCTCGATGTTCCTCGTGCCGCCGCGCGCGCCGGGCGTGGCGATGACGCAGCTGCCCAAGGTCGGCAACAACGCGATGCCCAGCTGGGACATCGGCCTCGACGGCGTCGAGGTCGGCGAGGACGCGCTGGTCGGCGAGGAGGGGCGGGGCTTCCGCCACCTCATGTCGACGCTGCACTACAGCCGCGCCTCCATGGCGGCGACGGTCACCGGCTGCGCGCAGGCGGCGGTCTCGCTCGCGCTTTCGCATGCCCGGGAGCGCCGCCAGTTCGGCCGGCCGATCGGTGCCTTCCAGGCGATCCGCCACCGGCTCGCGGACATGCAGATGCGCGTCGACCAGGCGCGCCTGGTGGTGATGCACCTCGCCTGGGCGATCGCCTCGGGCGCGGAGTGCCGGCGCGAGGCGGCGCAGGCGAAGATCGTCGCGACCGAGTGCCTGCAATACGTCGCCGACCACGGCATGCAGGTCCTCGCCTCCGCCGGCTACTCGTCGGACGGCGACATGCAGCGCTACTGGCGCGACGCGCGGCTCTACAGCTTCGGCGAGGGCAGCAACGAGATCCAGCGCGACATCGTCGCGCGCGAACTGGGTCTCTAGGCTGCCGGCTGGCCGCGGGCAGACATGATCCTCGAGGCGCTGTTCCAGGCGACGCAGCGCGCCGGCACTTATGCGCGCGCCAGCGGGGTCGCGGCCGAGCAGGCGGCGATCGTCGGTCGGTTCCTCCGCTGCCGCGGCGCCTGGCGGCCACATCTCGAACGCTGTCGCGCCTTCGTGCGCGCTGCAGCAGAGGAGACGCCACGCCGCGAGCGCGTCGTGGTGCTCGGATCCGGCCCGTTGCTCGACATTCCACTCGCGGCGTTAGCACGGCGTTTCCGCGAGGTCATCCTGGTGGACGCCGCCCAGCCGCTGCACGCGCGTCTTCTCGCATGGCGGCTCGGTAATGTAGCGGCGTACCCGCTTTCGCTGGTCGCGGTCGAGGGCGACCGGCCTGTCTATCGATCGTGGCGCCACGCGACCGGAACGGCCGACCTCGTCGTCGCGTCGATGCTGCTGTCTCAGCTGCCCCCGCCGCGCGCGCCGGACGCGGGCGCGGCTTGGTCGCGGGACCTGGTCGCCGCGGCGCTCGCCGATCTCCAGGCTGGCGACGAGACGGTATGCTTGATCACGGAGACCGCCTGCCGCATCGAAGGACCCGGGGCGCCAGCGCGGACCGAGGATCCGCTATACGGTGTGTCGCCGCCCCAGGCGTGCGCGACATGGGAGTGGCAGCTCGCGCCACCAGGCGAGCGCGCAGACGGAAAGCGGATCGTGCTCGGGGTCTCTGCCTGCCTCCGCCCTGGCGGGTGCAATGCGTGGGCGTCGACTCTGCGCGCGTAAAACCCGTTTCTCGCGAGCGCCACGCTTGTTCTAGGCTGCGTTCGCGCCCGCCCATAGACCTCGAGGAGACGACGTGGCCCACGACATCCAGGCGATCGACATCATCGCCAACATCTGGACCCGCGAGGCGCTCGCCGGGCGCCCGGACCGTACCGCCTTCTTCCGCGGCAAGATCGGCGTCGACCAGACCACCTTCGAGGGCATCTCGCTCGAGGAGATGATCCGGCGCATGGATGCGGCGGGCATCGAGCGCGCCTTCCTCGCCGCGGCCAAGGTCGGCGAGAAATGGCATCCCGCCGGCTATCACGTGCCCTACGACCTGGTGGCCGAGGCGGTGCGCCGCTATCCGGCGCGCTTCAGCGCGCTGGCCGGGCTCGACCCGACCGAGGGCATGGACGGCGTGCGGGCGCTGGAGCGCGCGGTCAAGGAGCACGGCTTCATCGGCGCGCATTTCTACCCGCACTGGTTTGAGCTGCCGCCCGATCACGCGCGCTGGTATCCGTTCTATGCGAAATGCGTGGAGCTCGACATCCCGGTGCAGCTGCAGGTCGGGCAGAGCCTGGTCTACGACCGCCGCGCACCCAAGCGCAGCGTCGGGCGGCCGATCACGCTCGACGCCGTCGCCTGCGATTTTCCGGAGCTCAAGATCGTCGGCATCCATGTCGGCATCCCCTGGACCGACGAGATGATCGCGATGGCCTGGAAGCATCCCAACATCTATATCGGCTCCGACGCGCACAGCCCGAAATACTGGCCCGACAGCTTCACGCGCTACATCGACAGCTACGGCCAGGACAAGGTGATGTTCGGCACCGATTTTCCGGTGCTGCAATTCGAGCGCACCCGCGACGAGGTCGAGGCGCTGGGCTTCCGCCCCGTCCCGAAGCGCAAATTCCTGCGCGACAACGCCCTCAAGCTCTACAAGCTCGCATGATGAACCTCGCCGACGCGCTTGCGCACCATGTCCGTGCGCGTCCCGACCGCCCGGCGATCGTCCAGGGCGAGCGCGTCGTCCTCTATCGCGACCTCGACGGGATCGTGCGCCGCGGCGCGGCGCATCTCGCCGCGCTCGGTATCGGCGAGGGGGACGTGGTGGGCATCGCCCTGCGCGATTCGATCGACCATCTGCTGGCGCTCTACATGGCGGCGCGGCGGGGCGCCGTCGCGCTGCCGCTCGACTGGCGCTGGACCGCGGCCGAGCAGCAGGCGGTGGCGGAGCGCTTCGGCGCCCGGCTCGTGCTGGTGGAGCCCGATGGCGCGTCGCTCGCGGGCCTCGGCTGCGTACCCGTCGATGCCGCCTTCCACGACGCGGTCGCGCGCGCGCCCGCGGACATGGACTTCCCCTCGCGCGGCGACGCGCCGCTGCTGCTGTCGCTGTCCTCGGGCACGACAGGGCGGCCCAAGGGACCGGTGGTCACGCATCAGCAATTCCTGCGCCGCTTCTGGACGCACTGGATCGACATGGGGCTCAACGCGCGCGAGA
>CAYSUY010000147.1:7422-10919 GCA_964434345.1 uncultured Acetobacteraceae bacterium | reverse complement strand
CCTCATGCCTTCATCCTGCAGAATGACGATCGTCGCGTCGTGTTCGTCATTCCCTACGAGAGGGACTTCACGCTGATCGGCACCACCGATGTCGCGATCGGAGGCACTCCAGGGCCGGTTGCGATCGATCCGTCCGAGGTGGCTTATCTCTGCCGCGCCGTCAGCCGGTACTCCGCGAGGCCGGTGCAGCCTGCCGACGTCGTCTGGAGCTATTCCGGGGTGCGGCCGCTCTACGACGACGGCGCCTCGGATGCGTCGTCCGTGACGCGCGACTACGTCTTGGATCTCAACGCGCCCCCTGGGCTCCCCCCGGCGCTGTCGGTGTTCGGCGGCAAGATAACGACCTACCGGCGGCTCGCGGAGCACGCGCTCGAGAAACTCGCGCCCTTCCTGCCCGGCATGGCTCCCGCCTGGACCGCGCGCGGCGCGCTTCCCGGCGGCGATATGCCGGGCGCCGATTTCGACGGCTTCCTGGCCGGCCTGCGCGCCCGTCTGCCCTGGATGGATGCGGCGCATCTCCATGGCCTCGCGCGCCGTCACGGCACCCGTGCCGCCGATGTCGTCGGTGACGCGCGGTCTTCCGCCGATCTGGGGCGGCATTTCGGCGCCGGGCTCTACGCGCGCGAGATCGACTGGTTGCGTCGGGAGGAGTGGGCGTACACGGCCGATGACGTGCTCTGGCGGCGCACCAAGACGGGGCTGCATCTCGATGAGGCCGGGCGCCGCGCGGTCCTCGAAGCGTTCACCCGGTGAACCCTCAGGTCGCCGGCGCCCCGTAGAGATGGCATGAGACCTGCCGCGTACCGATCTCGACGGGAGACGGGTAGCGTTCGCGGCAGACCGGCATCGCGTTCGGGCACCGAGTGTGGAAATGGCATCCCGATGGCGGCGCCGCGGGCGACGGCGTCTCGCCCTCGATGCGCGGCAGACGTCCGCGCATCGCCGGATCGGGAACCGGAGACGCGTCGCGCAGCATGCGTGTGTACGGGTGCAGCGGGTCGGAGAACAGATCCGCCGCCGGCCCCATCTCGACGATGCGGCCGAGATACATCACGGCGAGGCGCTGGCAGAAATAGCGCACGACGCCGAGATCATGGGCGATGAACACGAATGACAGGCCGCGCTGCGCCTGGAGGCGCCTGAGCAGTTCGAGCACCTGGGCCTGGATCGAGACGTCGAGCGCCGAAACGGGTTCGTCGGCGACGATCAGCTCGGGTTCGAGCGCCAGCGCGCGCGCGATGCCGATGCGTTGGCGCTGTCCGCCGGAGAATTCGTGCGGAAAGCGGTCCGCGGCGTCCGGCGGCAGACCGACCTCGTCCAGCAGGGCTCGTACCCGCGCATCGATGTCGGCCGCGCTCTTCGCGATCCCATGGACGCGCATCGGTTCGGCGAGGGCCCGCCCGACCTTGAGGCGCGGGTTGAGCGACGAATACGGATCCTGGAATACGATCTGGAGCCGACGGCGCAGGTCGCGCAGCGCGCCGGACGAGGCCGCGAGCACGTCGATTCCGCGATAGCGCACCGTGCCGCCATCCGGTTCGATAAGGCGCAGGATCGCGCGGCCCGTCGTCGACTTGCCGCATCCGGACTCGCCCACGATCCCGAAGGACTCGCCCGCGCCGACATCGAACGACACGTCGTCCACCGCGCGGATCGTGACCGTGGTCGCGCGCGGGAAGCCGCGGCTGGCGGTGAAATGCTTGCGCAGTCCGCGCACGCTGAGGATCGTGTCTTTCATTCGCCGCGCAGCTTCGGGTCGGTGGCGTCGCGCAATCCGTCGCCCAGCATGTTGAGCGAGAAGATCAACGTCAGGATCGCGAGGCCCGGATAGATCGACAGCCAGGGCGCGTCGAGAATGTTCTCGAAGCCGTCGCGAATCATGCCGCCCCAGGTCGGGGTCGGCGGCCGCACGCCGAGACCGATGAAGCTCAGGGACGCCTCGACGCGGACCGCCGTCGCCATCCAGAGCGAGGCCATGACCAGGATCTCCGCCAGGATGTTCGGCAGGACATGGACGAACACGATGCGCGCATGGCTGTATCCGAGCGCGCGCCCCGCCTCGACGAATTGACGCTCCTTGACGATCAGCGTCGGCGCCCGCGCGATGCGCGCGAAGGGCGCGAGCGCGGTGAGCGAGATGGCGATCACCAGATTGTGCAGGCTGGGCCCGAGCAGCGCGACGATGATCAGGCCCAGGATCAGCGCCGGAAACGACAGCAGGACGTCCATCGCCTGCATCACCAGCATGTCGAACCGCCCGCCGACATACCCGGAAACGAGCCCGATCGTGCCGCCGACCACGAGCGCGATCGTGATCGCCGAGATCGACACCACCAGGGATATGCGCGCGCCCCAGACCAGACGCGCGTAGACGTCGCGGCCGAACTCGTCGGTGCCGAACCAATGGGTCGCCGAAGGCGGCTGGAGCTTGTCGATGATGCTCTGCTCCAGCGGATCGCTGCCGGAGATCCATGGCGCGAGCAGCGCGATCAGGCAGATGGCCGCGAACAGGACGAGCCCGACCCAGGAGGTCTTGTTCGCCCCGAAGACGTCGATCAGGCGGCCGAGGAACCCGCGGGTCATGACTGCTTCACCCGTGGATCGATCAGCCCGTAGGTCAGATCGGTGAGCAGGTTCGTCACGACGATCAGGAAGCAGTAGATCACCATCAACCCCTGGAGCATCGCATAATCCCGCTGGTTGAGGGCCGTGACGATGACCTTCCCCAGGCCGGGCCGATTGAAGACGATTTCGGTGAGGACCGAGTTGCCGATGTTGATTCCGAGATAGAGCCCGACGACGGTCACGACCGGGATCAGGGCGTTACGCAGGGCGTGGCGGGTGATCACGAGGCGGGCCGGAACGCCCTTGGCGCGCGCGGTTCGCACATAATCTTCCGACAGGACCTGCAGCATCGCCGAACGGGTCACGCGCGTGATGTAGGCGACCATCACGAGCCCCAAGGTCAGGGTCGGCAGGACGAGCTTCCAGGCGCGGTCGCCGAGATTGGCGAGATCGGACGTTCCGATCACCGGAAAGATCCGGTACTGCAGCGCGAAGACGAGCAGCAGGAAGATCCCCGATACGAACACCGGAAAGGACAGGCCGATCAGCGACACGATGCGGATCACGTAGTCCGCGAGGCGGTTTCGGCGCAGCGCCGCCCAGATGCCAAGCGGGATCCCGATGGCCGACCCGAGGAGCAAGGACGAGATCGTCAGGTCCAGCGTATGCGGGAGCACCGCCGTCACCTCGTTGATCACGGGGCGGCCGGAGACCAGCGACCGGCCCAGGTCGCCCTGCAACGCCGACAGCATGAAGTCGACGTATTGAAGATGCAGCGGCTTGTCGATGCCGAGCTTGGTGCGCAGCGCGGCGAGCGCCGCCGGTGTCGCCTGATCGCCGAGCACGGTCAGGGCCGGATCGCCGGGAATGATCCGCACGATCACGAAGACGACGGTCAGCACCGCGATCAGGGTCGGCGCCGAGGCAAGGAG
>CAYSUY010000147.1:0-7322 GCA_964434345.1 uncultured Acetobacteraceae bacterium | reverse complement strand
CGCCCACGCTCGCGCCCATGCCGACGCGGCGCGCCGGGCTCCTGACATGGCAGCGGACCGCGTGACCAGGAGCGATCTCTTCGAGCCGCGGCGAGGATGCGTCGCAGGCCGGTTCGCGCAACGGGCAGCGCGCCGCGAACCGACAGCCCCCGGGCATCCGGTCGATGGATGGCACCTGCCCTGCGATCGCCGACAGGGTCTGCTCGTTGCGATCGATCCGCGGTATCGCCCGGAACAATCCCTCCGTGTACGGGTGGGCAGGCCGCGCGAAGATCGCGTGAACAGGTGCGATCTCCACCACCTCTCCGGCGTACATGACCGCCACACGGTCCGCGATGGTCGCCACCACACCCAGGTTATGCGTGATGAACAGCATGGCCATGCCGTAGGCTGTCTTGAGGTCGTCGAGCAGACCCAGAACCTGCGCCTGGATCGTGACGTCGAGCGCGGTCGTCGGCTCGTCGGCGAGGAGCAGCGCCGGCTTGCAGGCGATCGCCATGGCGATCATCACGCGCTGGCGCATGCCGCCGGAGAACTGGTGCGGATGATCGTGGAAGCGCCGCGCCGCGGAGGGGATCTTGACCTCCTCGAGGACGCGCAGCGCCTCGGCGTCGGCCGCCGCGGCATCGAGCCCGCGATGGACGCGCAGCGCTTCTGCGACCTGGAAGCCGATGGTCAGGACCGGGTTCAGGGACGTCATCGGTTCCTGGAAGATCATCGCGGCGCGGTTCCCGCGGATCTTTTCCAGGCGCGATTCGTCGAGCCGGACGATGTCCTGACCATCGACATCGATCCTGCCCTTCGCGACACGGCCTTGCGGCTTCGGGACCAGCCCCATCACGGAGAGCGCGGTGATGCTCTTGCCGCATCCGGACTCGCCGACCAGGGCGAGCGTTTCGTTGCGTCCGACGCTCAACGACAGGTCGCGCACGGCCGCATGCCACTGGCCGCGCACGCGGAACTCGATCGTGAGATCGTCGATCGCGAGGACGGGGCGGTCGGACGCGGACGGGTCGTCCCCAATGCGGAGCGTCGCTGCGGTCGTCATCGCGGCGCAACTTGATCGACGGCCCAGGCGCTGTCCACCGTCCGGAGCGAAGAAGGCGATCTCATCGCAGATACGGCTTGATCCAGCCCAGGCCTGCGGATGTTCCCGCGCGCGGACGATACTCGCAGCCGATCCAGCCGGAATAGCCGAGTTCGTCGACGAGGTCGAACAGGAAGGGGTAGTTGACCTCGCCCCGGTCAGGTTCGTGACGCTCCGGAACGCCGGCGATCTGCATATGACCGATATGCGCGAAATCGCGCCGGATCTTGGTCGCGAGGTCACCCTCGACGATCTGGCAATGATAGAGGTCGAACTGGATCTTGAGATTCGGCGCGCCGACCTCCGCGCGGATGGCCTGGGCGTCGTCCTGGCGGTTGAGGAAATAGCCAGGAATGTCGCGGGTATTGATCGGCTCGATCAGCACCTCCCGGCCGGCGGCCGCGGCGCGGGAGGCCGCCAGGCGGAGATTGGCGACGTAGGTCGCGCGGCACGCCTGGCGATCCATGCCGGCGGCAGGGATCCCGGCCATCACATGCAGCCGCGGGCAATCGAGCGCCGCAGCGTAGGTCAGCGCGAGGTCGATCGACGCGGCGAATTCGGCCTCGCGGCCCGGCAGCGCCGCCATCCCGCGCTCGCCGCGATCCCAGTCCCCCGGCGGCAGGTTGAACAGGACGTTGCGCACGCCGCTGGCGCGCAATGCGGCGGCGACCGCTTCGGCAGGATGGGCATAGGGAAAAAGGAACTCGACGGCCTGGAAACCGTCCGCGGCCGCGGCCGCGAAACGGTCGAGGAAGCCGACCTCCTGGTACATCATCGACAGGTTCGCGGCGAAACGGGGCATGCGTATCTCCTGCGCGGAAGCGAGGCTGGGACGTGACGGGAGACGGTAAGTCAGCTGTCTGCGGATGAGGCCGGACCCGCTGGCAGATCGATCCCCGCGAGGGCCTGGAAGACTTTGATGACGGCCGAATCGTCTTCGGCGCCCAGTCCGTGGGCCGCCGCCATCGTGAACAACTGATGCGCCGTCGCCGCCATCGGCGTCGGGAACAGGTTCTTGCGCGCGGTATCGAGGACGATGCCGAGATCCTTGACGAAGATGTTCACCGCGGAGCGTGGCGTGTAGTCGTTGTCGAGCACATGCGCCATACGGTTCTGGAACATCCACGAACCGCCGGCGCTGTTGGTGATGACCTCGTAGACCGCGCGCGGATCGGCCCCCAGCCGGATCGCGAGGGCCATCGCCTCGGCCGCGACGGCGATATGCGCACCGGCGAGCAGCTGATTGACCAGCTTCACCTGTGATCCCGTGCCAGGCGTGTCGCCCAGCCGATAGACCTTGGCCGCGATCGACGCGAAGACGGGTTCGCAGGTCGCGAAGGCGTCGGGAGCGCCGGATGCCATCAAGGTGAGCTTTCCGGATTGCGCGCCGACGGCGCCGCCCGACACGGGCGCATCGATCAGGCGCAGCCCCGTCGCAGAGAGCTTCTCCCCCAGCTGCGCCGGATAATCCGGCGGCACGGTCGCGCTCTGTACGACCACGGCGTCGCGTGGCATCGCCGCGGCGGCGCCATCCGGACCGAACAGCGCGGCGTCGACTTGCGCGGCATTGACCACGAGCACGATCGCGACCTCGGCTCCGCGAGCGGCCGCGGCAGGCGTGTCGCCCGGCACGCCGCCCAGGTCCGCGAGCGTCGCGCGCGCGTCCGGGCGGACATCGAAGCCGGTGACCGCGTGACCGCCCCGCAGGAGCGACGCAGCGACCCCCATGCCCATGGACCCGAGCCCGATCACAGCGACCTTCATGGCGTCTCCTTGTCGCGCCTCCGCCGAAAGACGTAGCGGCGGATCGCGAAGTTCCGTTTGCCCGCCGACAAGATTCGGCGGCACAACTTACCGGTCCCGGCGCGGATGGGCGACCTGAAACCGCACCTGGCAGCGCCCCCGACCTGCGACGATGGAGCCAGCCGCGATGACCTCTGCCCAGTGCCTTCTCGGCGCGATCGCCGACGATCTGACCGGCGCCACCGACCTCTGTAACACCCTCGTCCGGGATGGCATGCGCACCGTCCAGACCGTCGGTCTGCCGCCAGCGGGTACGCCGATCCCCGATGCCGATGCGATCGTCGTCGCGCTCAAGTCGCGGACGATCCCGGCGGGGGATGCGGTCGCCCAGTCGCTCGCCGCGCTCGACTGGCTGCGCGCCGCCGGTGCCCGCCAGATCTTCTTCAAGTATTGCTCGACCTTCGACTCGACCGATGCCGGCAATATCGGCCCCGTCGCCGACGCGCTGCGCGAGCGCCTTGGCGCGGATTGCGCGCTCGCCTGCCCGGCCTTTCCCGAGACCGGACGCGCCGTCTTCCAGGGGCATCTGTTCGTCGGCGATGTTCTGTTGTCGGATTCCCCGATGCGCGATCATCCGCTCACGCCGATGCGCGACCCGAGCCTGGTGCGCGTGCTGCAGCGCCAGACCCCGCATCGCGTCGGGCTGGTCGCCTATCCCGACGTCGATGCAGGACCGCAGCGTATCGCCGCGCGCATGACCGAACTCGCCGCGGCGGGTGCGCGCCACGCGATCGTGGACGCCCTCTGCGACCGTCACCTGCGCGACATCGGAGAGGCGGCGGCCGGCCATGCGCTGATCACCGGCGGATCGGGTGTCGCGCGCGGGCTGCCTGCCGCCTATCGGCGTCGCGGCTGGCTCGCCGAGAACCCTGCCGCCGACGACCTGCCCACGACGCCGGGGGCGGCGGCGATCCTTGCGGGCAGTTGCTCCGCGGCCACGCTGCGACAGATCGCGACCTTCGCCGCCGCCGGCAATCCCTGCTTCAGGCTGACCCCGCAGGATCTGGCGCGCGATGCCGCGCTCGTCGGGCGCGCGCTCGACTGGGCTGCTGCCAAGCTCGCCGCGGGGCCGGTCCTGATCCATGCGAGCGCGCCACCCGACGAGGTCGCGGCGGCGCAGGCGGAACTGGGCCGGGAGCACGCCGCGACCCTCGTGGAACGGGCGATGGCGGACCTCGCGAGCGGCCTCGTCGCGCGCGGCGTGCGCCGCCTGGTCGTCGCCGGCGGCGAGACGTCAGGCGCAGTGACCGAGGCGCTCGGCGCCTACGCGCTCCGCATCGGCCGGCAGATCGATCCTGGCGTGCCCTGGACCTCGACGCTCGGCGGCACGGCGAGCATCTCGCTTGCCTTGAAATCAGGCAATTTCGGCGGCGACGATTTCTTCGCAAAAGCCTTGCGGCAGGCGCCGTGAGGACTGTCCGTGGGGGGCTTGACGCCTGTGTTTGCGGTGGCGCCTGTCCGCCGCGTCGGCCATAATGTCGCAAGCAGCGAAAAATCAAGGAATCGATCCGTGATCAGGCATATCCAACGAGCCGTAGGTCTCGCCTTTGTTCTGGCGCTTCCCCTTGGTGCGCACGCACAGTCTCTCAACGAAGACCTGCGCCAATTGCTGCAGACCAACCCGCGCATCCTGGCCGCGCAGCGCACCTTCGATGCGGCCAAGGACAGCGAGCAGCGGGCCTGGGGCGCCTTCCTGCCCACGATCGACCTGAGCACGAATACCGGCTACGACCGCGTCGACAGCCCGTCCCGGCGCAACCAGGGTCTGCGGACCCAGACACTGAATTCGGACGGGATCACCCTGTCGATCACGCAGAATGTCTTCGACGGCTTCCGGCGGACATCCAACTACGACGGTGCCAAGGTGCAGTCGTCGATCCAGGACAGCACGCTGGAGGCGACACGCCAGACCGTGATGTTCGAGGGGATCACCGCCTATCTCGACGTCCTCCGGCACACCCAGCTGCTCGACCTCGCGCGCAAGAACGAGCGTACCATCCAGCAGCAATTGAACCTCGAGAGCGAACGCGTCCAGCGCGGCGGCGGCATGGCGGTGGACGCCTTGTTCGCGCGCTCTCGGCTCCAGCTCGGGCGCGAGCGTGCGGTCGCGTTCGAGGGGCTGCTCAACGACTCCCTCACCCGCTACCAGCAGGTCTTCGGCAAGCGCGCGGTTCCGGAGCTGATGATCGACCCGCTGCCGCCCGGACAATTGCTGCCCGCCAGCCTCGAGGATGCGATCCGTATCGCGGAGAGCGGCAACCCGACCAGGATCGCGTCGGGCCTTCAGGTCGATCTCGCGGACAAGCGTCGGACGACCGCCGCGTCGGACTATTATCCGCGCGTCGATCTCGTGGCGCGTAATTCCAAGGAGCGGAACATCGATGGCACCGAGGGCGAGCGCCGCGAATTCGCGGCCTTCGTGCGCCTGACCTGGGAGCTGTTCAGCGGCTTCCAGACCAAGGCCTCCGTGTCGGAAGCCGCGCAGCTCTACGGCGCGGCGCAGAACACCCATAGCTTCACGACCCGCAAGATCGCCGAGGAGACGCGTCTCGCCTGGAACGAGATGAGCGTCGCGCGCGAGCGGGTCCGTCTGCTCGAGAACGCCGTGAACATCGCCTCCGAGGTCTTCGACGCGCGCGATCGTCTGCGCCGCGCCGGCCGCGAGACGGCGATCAACGTCCTCGACGCCGAGAACGAGGTCTACAACGCGCGCATCAACTACGCGCAGGCCGCTTATGATGGGCGTCGGGCGATCTACCGCCTTCTCCACGCAATGGGCCTCGTGACGCCCGCCAATTTCGGGCTCTGAGGATCGCAGGAGCCCGCCTGACATGCGCGCCCTCGCCGCGCGGAGTTGACTGGCGTCGCCGCCGCCAGGATCGCTGGCCATGCTGACGCGCGAACAGCGCCTGGACGCGGTCGCGGAACTCGAGCGCCTGTCGCGCGAGCGGCCCGGCGATGCAGGCATCCTCAACAATCTCGCCGTCCACATCCGCGCCCTCGGCGACGCGCCGCGCGCGATCGGATTGCTCAAGCGTGCGATCGCCCTCGTGCCCGGCCAGCCGGCGTTCTACGCCAATCTCGGAAACGCCGCCTCCGCATGCGGTGACATCGACGGCGCGATCGAGTCCTACCGCGCCGCCTATTCCCTGGATCCCGCCAATCCTGCTGCGGCGGTCCAACTGGCAGGTGCGCAGCACCGCGCCAAGCGTCTGGCCGACGGGTTGCTGGTCACCGCCGATGCGCTGGCGCTTCACCCGGACCATGCCGGCCTTCACAACGCGCATGGCGCGTTACTCTGCGCCCAGCGCCTCTACGACGCCGCGCTGGCCCATTTCCGCCGCGCGATCGCCCTCGATCCCATGCTCGGCGATGCCTATGCCAACGCCGCCCTCGCCTGCATGCAACTCGGGCTCAACACGCAGGCGGTCGCCATGGTCGACGACGCGATCGCGCGGCTGGGACCGACTGCGGATCTGCTGGCGCAGCAAGGCCAGTGCCTGGTGTCGCTCGGATGGCCGCAGGAAGGGCTGGCGCGCTTCGATCGCGCCCTGGAACTCGACCCCGCCCATCTCGACGCACGGCTTGGACGCGCGCGGGCGCTTTTCCTCATGGGGGACCATGCGGGTGCGTGGCCGGCCTATGCGGCGCGGTGGTCGCGGCCGGAGAACCGACGTCCCGATGTCGGCATCCCCTATTGGCGCGACGAAGATCCGGCGCGTCACGGTATCTTCGTCGTCAACGAGCAGGGCCTGGGCGACAGCATCAATTTCGCACGCTACCTGCCCGTCCTCGCCCGCCGCGCTCCCCGCATCGCCTTCGCCTGTCAGGACCCGCTGATCGACCTGTTGCGGACCAGCTTTCCCGGCATCCGCATCGTGCCCGCCGGCAAGCGGCCGCGCGATCTCGACATCGCGATCTCGCTCCTCGATCTGCCGCCGATGCTTGGCATGGATGCGCCCTATTGGCCTGGCGCTCCATATCTCTTCTCGCCGCGCCCCGCGCCGATCACTCTGCCCGACGATGGGCGAAAGACCGCGGGGCTCGTCTGGGCGGGCAACCCCGACCATGGCAATGACCGCTTCCGCAGCCTGGATCTGCCGTCCCTCCTTTTCCTGACGGAGGATCCGCGTGCGCGCATCGTTTCGCTGCAAAAAGGGCCAGCCGCGGCGGCGCGCACGCGTCTGGGCGCCGAGCGCCTGATGCTCGATGCGAGCGAACGGCTCTACAGCTTCGCCGATACGGCCGCCCTGGTCGCGCGTCTCGACCTCGTGATCACCGTGGACACCGCCGTCGCCCATCTGGCCGGCGCGATGGGAAAACCGGTCTGGGTCCTCCTGCCCGCGGCGCCGGACTGGCGCTGGGGCCTGACGGGAGACCACACGCCCTGGTACCCGTCGATGCGTCTGTTCCGCCAGATGGTTCTCGGAGA
>CAYSUY010000146.1:0-10923 GCA_964434345.1 uncultured Acetobacteraceae bacterium | reverse complement strand
GGATCGGTGAGGATCTCCTGGTAGCCGGTCATCGAGGTGTTGAAGCAGACCTCGCCGGTCTTGCGCGTGGCGGCGCCGAGGCCGCGGCCCCAGAAGACCGTCCCATCGGCGAGCACCAGCACGGCGTTGGCGCCGGGCGGGCGCAAGGAGTCCGCCCGCGCGATCCATTCGGCGCGGGAGGGGGCGGCCGCGTTGTTCATCGAAGCGTCCTCGGGGAAGGCCAGGGGGCCAAGGCGACTCTGCCGCCCGGCACGGGTTCTGGAGCGGGGGGTGTAGTCGATGCGCAGCGTCGCGTCAAGCCGCGCGCGAGTCGGAAAGAGGCATTGAATCAATGTCTTGCGACACCGCGCGCGAATTGCGTCGCCTGCCGCTTGGGCGTATGGTCCGGCGCATTCCGGAACATGTCCAGGACAGGGAACACCGCCATGTTGCGAGCGCGTTTCAGCGATGCCCTCAAGGAGGCCATGCGCGCCAAGCACGAGCGCAAGGTCGGCACCGTGCGCCTCATCATCGCCGCACTCAAGGACCGTGACATCGCGGCCCGCGGCAAGGGCAACGCCGACGGCATCGGCGACGACGAGATCGCGCAGATGCTGCAGTCGATGATCAAGAGCCGCCGCGAATCGATCGTGCTCTACGAACAGGGCGGCCGGGTCGAACTCGCCGAGCAGGAGCGCGAGGAGATCGCGATCATCGAGACTTTCCTGCCGCAGCAGATGTCGGCCGCGGAGGTCGAGGCCGCGATCAAGGCCGCGATCGCGGAAGCCGGTGCCAAGAGCATCAAGGACATGGGCAAGGTCATGGCGACGCTCAAGGCACGCCATGTCGGCCAGATGGATTTCGCGAAGGCCTCGGCCGCGATCAAGGCCTTGCTGAGCTGAGATCCCGCGGGGGAGCGCGTCCCCCGCCGTCCATCCCCGTCAGGTACCGCCGCGCATTTCCGCGAGGCGCTTGGCCGGATCGCGATAGGAACCGAGGGAGTCCTCGAGGAATTTGCGATCGATGTCGCGGGTGATGAACACGATCCGCGAGCGACGATCCGCGCTCGACCAGCCTGGCAGCCGGGCCGGCGGATGGAACAGGTGCTGCACGCCGTGGATCGCGACCGGCCGATCCTCGCCCGCCACGTTCAGGATGCCCTTGATACGCAGCAGGTCCTCGCCGCGATAGCGCGCGAGCGACCCCAGCCACAGGCTGAACGAATCCCAGTCGACCGGCTCGTCGAGCGTCAGGCACGTCGCGGCGATGCGCTTGTCGTGACGGTTGACGTCGTGCGGATCCTGGTCGCCTTGCGCATGGTCATGATGGTGGTGCCCATGCCCGTGCCCATGCCCGTGATCATGGTCATGGTCATGGTCGTGATGATGGTGATGCCCGTGCGGCTCGTAGGCCTCGGCCTTGAGCCAGTTCTGCACATCCGCGGTCTTGGTCGCGGGATCGTAGAGCCCGGCATTGAACAGGTTCGCCGGATCGACATCGCCCTGTACGACGCGCAGGATCGGCGCCGCGGGGTTGAGGCCGCGCAACCGCGCTTCCAGGCGGTCGACCTGCGTGGCTTCGGACAGATCTGTCTTGGTCAGGACGATCCGGTCTGCGACCGCCGCCTGCTTGACGGATT
Organism: uncultured Acetobacteraceae bacterium; assembly: GCA_964434345.1. Lineage (GTDB taxonomy): Bacteria > Pseudomonadota > Alphaproteobacteria > CACIAM-22H2 > CACIAM-22H2 > CAIOSQ01. The sequence continues at coordinate 9,305 of CAYSUY010000146.1, read as the reverse complement.
CGAACTGGGTGTCGAGCTGCGACCAGCCATTCACGGCATCGACCGTGGCGACGACCGAATCGAGGCGGAAATAGGCCTCGAGGATCGGATCCTCCATCAGCGTATGGAGGATCGGCGCGGGATCGGCCAGTCCAGTGGTCTCGATCACCACCCGCTTGAAGGGCGGCACCTCGCCGCGGACGCGGCGGAAATAGAGCGCGCGCAGCGAGTTCACCAGGTCGCCGCGGATCGTGCAGCACAGGCACCCGGAGCTCATCAGCACGGTTTCGCTGTCGATCTTCTCGATCAGTTCGTGGTCGAGCCCGACTTCGCCGAACTCGTTGATCAGCACGGCGGTCTCGCCCATGCCGGGATGGCGCAGGAGCTTGCCCAGAAGCGTCGTCTTGCCGCTGCCGAGAAAGCCGGTGAGGACGGAGACCGGGATGGAGATCCAGCCGGGATCCTGGTTCGATGCGGTGTCGCTCATGACGCTACTATATATCGTCGGCGCGATTGGGGAAGCCGCGACGAGACATCGTGCGGCATCCGGTGGCGGCCCTGTGCAGGCCGGCCTATGGTGGCTGGCGACGCGGCGCGGGAGGCGCGCCGCGAAGACGGGGGGAACGCATGGCGGCTTCCGTGCTGGTCGTCGACGACGAGCCGAACATCGTTCTGTCGCTCGAGTTCCTCATGCGTCAGGCGGGCCATGACGTGCGCGTCGCCCGGGACGGCGACGCGGCGCTGGCCGCGATCGCGGCGCAGGTGCCGGATCTGGTCCTGCTGGACGTCATGATGCCCGGGCGCGACGGCTACGAGGTCTGCCAGGCCATCCGCGCAAACCCGGCCTGCGCTCGGACGCGCATCGTCATGCTGACCGCACGCTCGCGCGACGTCGAGCGCGAGAAGGGGCTGGCCCTCGGCGCCGACGACTACGTCACCAAGCCCTTCTCGACGCGCGCGCTGGTCGAGCGCGTGCACGCGCTGCTCGCGACCGATCGTGGCTGAGACCGCCGGCGAGGGCGGGGCCTGGCGTACGGAGCGCCGCCCCCACGCCCGCCCGCTGTGGATCGCGCTGTGCGTCGCCGCGTCGCTCGGCGTGGCGACCGGAGCGGGGCTGCTGGTCGCCGGCAACGCCACGCCCGCCGAGGCCGGGCGCGGCCTCGATGCCCTGACGTCGGTCGAACTCTGCGTCGCGCTGCTCGGCGCGGCGTTCGTGACGTACGGCGTCTCGGTCCTGATCCTGCGCACGCGGATCGTGTTGCCGCTGCGCCAACTCGCGGCGGAAACCCGCTTTGCGGCGGAGTCCGGCGCAGGGAGCGCGCTCGCGCCGGGTGGTCACCCCTGGCTTGCGCCGCTGCCCGGTGCCGTGGCGGCGCTTGCCTCCGCGCTGTCCGCCGGCCGCCGCGACCATGCATCCGCGATCGAGGTCGCCACGCGTGGCGCGGCGGAACAGAAGAACCGGCTCGAGACCATCCTGCGCGACCTCGCCGAGGGCGTCCTCATCTGTACCCTCGATCACCGGGTCCTGCTGTGCAACCAGGCGGCGCTTGGCCTGCTGCACGGGGCGGGTGAGGTCGGGCTGGGGCGGCCCCTGTTCAACGCGGTGGCGCGCGAACCGATCCTCCACGCGCTCGAGCGCCTGCTCCATGGCAGCGGCGGCGGGGCGGAGGTCTGCCCGCTGGTCTGCGCGACGGCCGATGCCTCGCGGCTGTTGTCGGGGCGCGTAGCCCTGACCCGTTCCGAGGACGGCGCCGCGACCGGCTATGTGCTGACCCTGACCGATGCGACGCGCGAGGTCGCCGCACTCGCCGCGCGCGATCATGCGATGCGCGACCTCGCCGACGGCCTGCGCCGCCCGATCGCCAATCTCGGTGCCGCGGCCGAGACGCTGGGCGCGTTTCCCGACATGCCTGCCGCGCAGCGCGCCGCTTTCGACGCGGTGGTCCAGCGCGAGAGCGCCGCGCTGGTCGCGTGCCTCGACGGCTTCGACCGTGCCGCGCGCGATCTCAAGGGGGGGCATTGGCCGCTGGCGGATGTCCTCTCGCTCGACGTCTTCCGTCTGCTGGCCCGCCGCACGGCGGAAGACGGCGGACCGGCGGTCACCCCCGTCGGGCTGCCGCTCTGGCTGCATGCCGACAGTCAATCCCTCGTCGTCGCGCTGGCGCGGCTCGCCGCGCGGATCGCGCAGACGGCAGGTATCGCCTCTCTCGATGCCGAGGCGTCGGCGGGCGAGCGCACGGCCTATGTCGACCTGGTGTGGACCGGCGCGCCGATCCCGTCGTCGCGGATCGATTCCTGGCTGGGCGAGGCGCTCGCCGGCGCCCTCGGCGCGGCGACGCTGGGTGACGTGCTGCAGCGCCATGGCAGCGCCGCCTGGAGCCAGGCGCTGGGCGACGGGCGCGCGCGTCTGAGGGCACCGGTGCCGGCCGCGGCCGGCCCCGTTCCGGCACCGACCGGCCCCGCGGCGCGCCTTCCCGCGCGTCCCGAGTTCTACGATTTCGACCTGCCGCCACGCGCGGGCGTCGCCGACGGCCGGCTGCTCAGGCGCATGACCTTCGTCGTCTTCGACACCGAGACGACCGGGCTCAGGCCCTCCGCCGGCGACGAGATCGTCTCGATCGGCGCGGTCCGCGTGGTCAATGGGCGCATCCTGACCGGCGAGACCTTTTCGCGCCTGGTCAATCCCGGGCGGTCGATCCCGGCGGGCTCGATCCGTTTCCATGGCATCACCGACGCGATGGTGGCGGACGCGCCGCCGGCCGCGGTCGTGCTGCCGCAGCTGCGCGTCTTCTGCGAGGGCGCCGCGCTGGTGGCGCACAATGCGGCCTTCGACCTCACCTTCCTGCGGATGAAGGAGGCGGAGAGCGGCGCCGTCTTCGACATGCCGGTGCTCGACACCCTCCTGGTCTCCGCCTTCCTGCACCCGGACATCGTCGACCACGACCTCGACGCCATCGCCGCGCGCCTCGGCGTGCGGATCGAGGGGCGGCACACCGCGCTCGGGGACGCCATGGCCACCGCCGCGGTCTTCGTCGCGCTCGTCGACCTGCTCGAGCGCCGCGGGACGACGACGCTCGACCAGCTGCTGCGGTCGTCGCGCATGGCGATGGAACTGCGCGCGCGGGCGCGGCAGTTCTGAGGGGGCGGGGATGCGTCGCGGAGAGAGACTGGCCGGCCTCCTCCTCCTCGCGGCGTTCCTGTTCAGCCCCGTCGCGATCGGCTTCTTCCAGAAGCCGGCGCTGGTGCTCGGCGTGCCGGCCCTGCTGCTCTACGTCTTCTGCGCCTGGGGCGTGGTCGTCGCGCTCCTGGCGCTGGCCGCGCGCGGCGGACGCGACGAGGATGGCCCGCCATGAGCCGCTGGGCCATCGCCGCCGTCGCGCTCGGCTACCTCTGCCTGCTCTTCGCCGTCGCGCGCTGGGGCGACCGGCGCGCGGACGCCGGGCGCAGCGTCATCTCGAGCCCCGCGATCTACGCGCTGTCGATGGCGGTCTACTGCACGGCCTGGACCTTCTACGGATCGGTCGGCCGCGCCGCGGCGGGCGGCATCGACTTCGTCGCGATCTACCTCGGGCCGACGCTGGCGGGCGTGCTGTGGTGGCACGTCACGCGCAAGATGCTGCGCATCTCGAAGGCGAACCGCATCACCTCGATCGCCGACTTCGTCGCCGCGCGCTATGGGAAGAGCCCGCTGCTCGGCGGCCTCGTCGCCGTGGTCGCGCTGATCGTCATCACGCCCTATATCGCGCTGCAGTTGAAGGCGGTCTCGGCCAGCGTCGACGTACTCGCCCATGCCGGCAGCGATCGCGGTGGCGGCATCCTCGGCGATACGGCGTTCTACGTCGCCGCGCTGATGGCGGCCTTCGCCATCCTGTACGGGACGCGGCACATCGACGCCACGGAGCGGCACGAGGGCATGGTCGCTGCGATCGCCTTCGAGTCGATCGTCAAGCTGGCGGCGTTCCTCGCCGTCGGTCTCTTCGTGGCCTTCGCGATGTTCGACGGACCCGCCGAGATCTTCGCGCGCGCAGCCGCGGACCCGGCGATCGCGCCGCTGCTCGGCAGCGCCGGGGCGAGCGGGCCGGCAGGCTGGGTGACTCTGACGCTGCTGTCGATGGCGGCGATCCTCTTCCTGCCGCGCCAGTTCCAGGTGGCGATCGTCGAGAACGTCGACGAACGCCATCTCGCGAAGGCGTCCTGGCTCTTCCCGCTCTATCTGCTGCTGATCAACCTGTTCGTCTTCCCGATCGCGCTCGCGGGGCTCCTCGTCTTTCCCGGCGGTAGCGTCGATGGCGACCTCTTCGTGCTCGCGCTGCCGCTCGCGGCCGGGGCCACGTACATGGCGCTGATCGCCTTCGTCGGCGGTCTCTCGGCGGCGACCGGCATGGTGATCGTCGAGACGATCGCCCTCGCGACGATGCTCTGCAACGACCTCGCGATGCCGATCCTGCTGCGGATCCGGCGCCTCGACCTCGCGGGGCGTGCGGACCTCACGGGATTGCTCGCGGCGATCCGGCGCGGGTCGATCGTCGTCGTGCTGTCGCTCGGCTATCTCTATTTCGACCTGATCGGCGGATCCTACGCGCTGGTGTCCATCGGATTGCTCTCCTTCGCGGCGGTCGCGCAGTTCGCGCCGACGATCCTGGGCGGCATGTACTGGCGCGGCGCGACGCGGGTCGGCGCGCTGGGCGGTCTTGCAGGCGGCTTCGCCGTCTGGGCCTACACGCTGCTGGTGCCGGCCTTCGCGCGATCGGGGTGGATCGACGCGGCCTTCCTCGCCGACGGGCCGTTCGGGGTCGCCGCGCTGCGGCCCTATGCGCTGTTCGGCGCGCCGCTCGGCGATCCGCTGACCCATGCGCTGTTCTGGAGCATGGTCGCCAATCTCGGCCTGTTCGTGGGCCTGTCGCTCGCGACGCGGCCCAGCGCCACCGAGCGCATCCAGGCGACGCGCTTCGTCGAGGCCTTCAGCCACGCCGAGGGCGAGCGCGCCCATGTCTGGGGTGGCCAGGCCCGCGTGGCGGAGCTGGTCGATCTCGTCGGACGCTTCGTCGGGCAGGAGCGCGCGCGCCTGGCCTTCGCCACCCATGCCCGCGCGCGCGGCCTGGATCCCGAGCGTCTGGAGCGCGCGGATGCCGGGGTCGTGCGCTTCGCCGAGCGGTTGCTCGCCGGCGCGATCGGCGCGGCCTCGGCGCGTGTCGTGATGGCGACGGCGGTGAAGGGCGGCGATGTCGGTCTCGACGAGGTGATGGCGATCCTCGACGAGGCGACGGCGGTGATCGAATACTCGCGCCAGCTCGAGCAGAAATCGGCGGCCCTCGAGGCGGCATCCGCGGAGCTTCGCGCGGCCAATCTGCGGCTGCGCGAGCTGGACCGCCTGAAGGACGAGTTCCTGACGACCGTCACGCACGAGCTGCGCACGCCGTTGACCTCGATCCGCTCCTTCTCGGAAATCCTCCACGACAACGCCGATCTCGGTGCTGACGACCGCCGCGCCTTCCTCGGCATCGTCATCGCCGAGAGCGAGCGGCTGACGCGGCTCATCAACCAGGTGCTCGACCTCGCCAAGATCGAGGCCGGGCGCTTCGACTGGCAGATCGCGCCGACCGACCTGCGTGGGGTCGTGACCGGCGCGATCGCCGCGACCAGCGGGATCTTCGCGGAGCGGCGTGTGGCGCTCGAGGCGACGCTCGACGAGGGTCTGCCCCCGGTGCTGGCGGATCGCGATCAGCTCATGCAGGTGGCGATCAATCTGCTGTCGAACGCCGTCAAGTTCTCGCCCGCGGATGCCGGGCGCGTCCGGGTCGCCCTGCGCGGCGAGGGGACGGGCATCCGCCTGACCGTCCAGGACAATGGCCCGGGCATCGCGGCGGAGCATCTGCCGCTGCTGTTCGAGAAGTTCAGGCAGTTCGGCGATCAGCGCAGCGGCAAGCCGGAGGGCACCGGGCTCGGCCTCGCGATCTGCCGACGCATCGTCGAGCATCTCGGCGGGCGGATCGCGGCGGAATCGGCGCCGGGAGAGGGGGCCCGCTTCTCGGTGTTCCTGCCCTATGCTCCGGGCGAGGATCTCACCAGAACGCCCCCGTGAAGTCGGCACGCGCGCGCTTGCGCAGCCGGTCGATCGCCTTGAGCGCCTCGACGAGCCGCTCGCGCTCGAGCCGCGTCAGGCCGTTGGGGTCGACATGGTTGCCGACCGGCTGGCCGGCATGGAAATCGGCCAATTGCTGACGCAGCAGGACGAAGGTCACGGTCTCGAAGGCCTTCGTCAGAGCCTCGGCATCGTCGCGGTCGATGGTGCCCAGCGCGGCAAGCGCGGACAGGCGCGCGACGGTCCCGGTCTCGCACAGCCCGGCGCGCAAGGCATAGAGACGGGTCGCGCCGACCAGGGGCAGCGTGCCGTGCTGTTTCAGGTCGGTGCGTCCGGGATGGGCCGCGTCGCTCTCGATCTTGAGCGTGCCGAACAGGCCGAGCGCGACGCCGCGGCGGGTCTCGTCCTCCGCCATCGCACGCAGCAGGGCCGGGTAGCGCGCGAGCATCCGGCCGATCTCGGCCCGCAGCGTGTCGGCCGCCTCCGCGTCGCCCCAGGCAGGCGCGAAATCCATGAAGATGTCCGCGAAGAGGACGGCGACGGGGCTGCGCCGCTCGCCCCAGAGCCAGATCTGGTCGCGCCACTGCGTCGCGGTCTTGCGCCAGAGCGGATTGGTCGCCATGACGCCGCCCTTGCAGAACGGAAAGCCGACGCGGTCGAGGCCACGCGTGAAGCGTTCGGCCAGCGCCGTGAACCAGGCGTCGATCCGGCCATGGTCGGCGTCGGGATAGTCGGCGAGGATGAACCCGTTGTCCTGGTCGGGGAACAGGAAGTTCTCGCCGCGGCCGCCGGAGCCCATGATCAGCAGGGTGAAGGGCACCGGCGGATCGCCCCAGCCCTCCGCCTGCATGTCCTCCGCTGCGGCGGCGAGGAGACGGCGATGGATGTCGAGATTGATCTCGGTGACGAGCGCCTGGATCTCCGGGGCGGGAATGTTGTCGTCGAGCAGGTCCTGCGCCAGCTCGGCCTGGGCGCGCTTGATTTCCGTGAGGCCGTCGACCGACGCGTCCTGCGTGAGCCGGTCGATCTGCCCGACCATGCGCGCGGCGGCGGCGGCGAGGGCCTCGTTGAGATCGAGAACACCGACCGGTCGTCCGGCGGCATCGACGATGGGCATATGACGGAGCCGTGCGCGGCGCATGCGGCCGACGGCGCGGAACAGGAGATCGTCGGCGGCGATCGATTTGACCGGTGCGGTCATGATCAGCTCGACCGGCGTCTCCGGCTTGGCCCGCAGCGCCACGCGGCGAACGATGTCGCGCTCGGTCAGGATACCGATCAGGCGACCCTGCTGATCGACGACCAGCGCGCTCGACGCATCGGCGGCCGACATTCCGGCGAGGATCTCCCCGACGGGCGTGCCAGGCGCGACGGTATGGGGCGGGTGGCGAACGAAATCGCGGACCCGCTTTGCGAAGACGGCGATCTGGGAGCGCGCGCGCGGCGCCACGTTCACGGGCAGGCGCCCCCGGCGAGCAGACGGTCCAGGATCGCCGCGCGGTCGAGCCGAGTGCCCAGCCGGTCATTGACAGCGATAGTGCCGAAACGCAGCGCGTTGGCGATGACCTCGCGGTCCTCCGTCGCGTTGCCCGAGCGCACCGGCAGGGTCGGGTAGACGACTGTCGCTGCCTCGGTTCCGAGCGCGGCGGGACCGGGCGGTGCCGCAGGGTCGAAGGTGACGAGCCTCTGGCGCAGGGCGTCCAGGATGTCGTCCCAGGCGTGCCGGTGCGGCGGCAGCGGATATTCCGCGAGCATCGCCGCCGCCTGATCCGTCATGGCCGTTCCGACGCGCGCCGACGCGGCGGCGCCGGGCACGTCGAGACGTGCGCGCGCCAGCAGCACGAAACGCGTCGTCAGCGCCGCGTACGCCTCCCAGCGGCAGATGCGGAAGGCGTCGTTGAAGCCATCGTCGGCGAAGGCATGCTGGCCGTACCAGGCGAGGGTGTTGCGGGCGAACTCGTAGGTCGAGCGCTGGGCGAGATAGGACGCCTCGCCCGACACGAAGCGGCGCAACGCGGGCAGTGTCCGTATGGCCGGCGGCCGGAAATGGTCGATCAACCTGTTGAGCATCCGGGCCTTGCTCCAGCGCGGGCCGGCAGGGACGGGCGAAAGGATGCCGCCGCGAAAATCCGTTGTCCGGCTTCGGGACATGATGGTATGTCGCGGAATAGGCTAAGAATCAAAAGGTTAATACCGTCATCGGGGCCGGCCTGGAACCAGGGCGTTCCGCGGTCCCTCCAAGGTTGGGTGCGCGCGTTCGTTCGTTTGTGGGTCCGCAGGCCGGGAGATCCGCGCGCCGGTGGCGGGTCGTGCAAGATAAAGATCGAGGAGAAAACGCAATGGCGACAAAGCTTACGCCCGATCAGATGAAGAGCTACTGGGGGAAGACCTCGAAGCTCATGTGGACGATCCTGGCGTTGTGGTTCTTCTTCAGCTTCGTGGTGCATTTCTTCGCGCCGTCGCTGAACGGTATCCGCATCCTCGGCTTTCCGTTCGGCTTCTACATGGCCGCGCAGGGTTCGCTGATCGCGTTCCTGGCGATGTGCTTCTACAACGCGAAGGCGCAGAACGCGATCGATGAAGAATTCGGCGTCTCGGACGAGTGAAGGGAGGGCCTGAACGATGTCCTACGCAGTCGGCGGTTCCAATTTCATCAACAATCTCGGCCGTATCTACGCCATGTACACCGGCACCTTCGCCGGGTTCGTGGTCCTGATCGGCATCCTCGAATGGATGGGCGTCCCGTCCACCATCCTTGGCTATCTCTACATCTTCCTGACCATCGGCGTGTATGCGCTGATCGGGGTCCTGTCGCGCACGGCCGAAGTCTCCGAATACTATGTCGCGGGGCGCTCGGTTCCGGCCTTCTACAATGGCATGGCGACGGGCGCGGACTGGATGAGCGCCGCGTCCTTCATCGGCATGGCCGGGTCGCTCTACTTCGGCGGCTATGGCGGTCTTGCCTTCGTCCTCGGCTGGACCGGCGGGTACGTCCTCGTGTCGATCCTGATGGCGCCGTATCTGCGCAAGTTCGGCCAGTACACGGTGCCTGACTTCTTCGGCGCGCGGTACGGTGGCAACGCGGCGCGCACGCTGGCCGTCATTGTTCTGATCATGGCCTCGTTCACCTACGTCGTCGCCCAGATCGTCGGCGTCGGCGTGATCACGGCCCGCTTCCTCGGCATGGAATACAAGCTCGCCTGCTTCGTCGGCCTGATCGGCATCCTGGTCTGCTCGCTGCTGG
>CAYSUY010000145.1:4718-10925 GCA_964434345.1 uncultured Acetobacteraceae bacterium | reverse complement strand
TCCAGAAGGCGAGCCAGGTGATCGAGACGAGCGGCGTGAGCAGGTACGCCATCGCGACGCACGCGACGGCGTTGAGTGCCCAGCGCCCGAGGCGCCTGGTGTCGACGGCCACGGCCACGCGGATCAGACCAGCGCGTTCTTGAAGAAGCGCCCGCCCTGCATGATCGCCGGGATATGCGCGCCCTGATCCTGGAACAGGCCCAGGTTCTTCACCGGATTGCCGTCGACGACGATCAGGTCAGCGAAGGCGCCGGGAGCGACGCAGCCGAGTTTGCCTTCCATCCGCACCACCTCGGCGCCCACGAGCGTCGCCTGGCGGATGATCTCGATCGGCGAAAGCACCTCGCTGCGCAACAGGAACTCGCGGCTCTGATCGATCATCAACTGGCCGAGCAGGTCGCTGCCATAGCCGACCTTGACGCCGGCGCGCTTGCAGATCTCCAGCGACTTCAGGCCGCCATCGATCACCATGTCGTTCTTGGCCAGCATGTCCGCGCCCATGCCGAATTCCTTGGCGCGCTCCTTCATCGCGTAATAGGCGACGAGGTTGGCGACGAGATAGGCGCCCTTCTTGGCCATCAGCTTCGCCGACGGCATGTCGATCAGGTTGCCGTGCTCGATCGTCCGCACGCCCTGCGCGACCGCGCGCTGGATCGCGACCGGCGTATAGGCATGGGCCTGGGTGTACTTGCCGAAGGCGTCCGCCTCTTCCACCGCGGCGGCGATCTCGTCCAGCGAATACTGCCGCGAGTCGAGCGGGTCGTAGGGCGACGCGACGCCGCCGGAGACCATGATCTTGATCTGGTCGGCACCCAGCCGGATCTGCTCGCGCGCCGCCTTGCGCACGGCATCGGCGCCATCGGCGATCTCCATGCAATAGGTCATCGCATTGCAGCACTTGCAGGACGCGCCCGTGTCGGTGCGGCGGCGCGAATCGCTGTGCCCGCCGGTCGGACCGATGGCGCGGCCCGCGATGAACAGGCGCGGGCCGGGAATGAGGCCGCTCTCGACCGCGATCTTGATGCCCCAGTCGGCGCCGCCGGTGTCGCGAACGGTCGTGAAGCCGCGGTTGAGCATGCCGCGCATGATCCCGGCCGAATGTGCCGTCATCAGCGTCAGCGGCATCTCCTCGAGCCGACGGATATAGACCTCCGACAGGAAGACGTGGACATGGCAGTCGATCAAACCCGGCATCAGCGTCCGCTTGCCGCAATCGATCACCTGGGCGTCACGGGCCTTGATCGGCTTGGCCGACACCTCACGGATCGTGTCGCCCTCGACCAGCACCTCGTAGCCGCCGCGCGGGGCGTCCCAATGCGGGTCGAGAAGCTCGAGATTGCGGAACAGCAACTGGCCCATGTCGAAGGCTCCCTGGATTTATCCGGTCAAGCTACGCCGGCGCGGCATCGGGCCGCAACGTCGCCGACGCCCATTCCGCGCTCACGGCCGCGTCGGGTTCGATCGCGGCATGGGCGGTGCGCAGGTCCGCGAAGGCCTCGCGGGTGAGCAGGCGCGACAAGGCCCATACCGCCATCGCGCGCACCAGCGGCGAGTCGTCGGCAAGTCGCGCGCGCGCGGCGGAGGCGAGCGCCAGGTCGCCGGAATTGCCGATCGCGACGAGCACGTTGCGCACGAAGCGGTCGCGACCGGTGCGCTTCACCGGAGTGCCCGCAAAGAGCCGCCTGAACCCCGCGTCGTCCAGCGCGGCGAGCATCGCAAGATCCGGCGCCTCCAGCTCGGCGCGTGCCGCGAGCGCGCCGTCGCGCGTCGCGCGCGCGAACTTGTTCCATGGGCAGACCGCGAGACAATCGTCGCAGCCGAAGACGCGGTTGCCGATCGCGCTCCGGAACTCGGGCGCGATGTGTCCCTTGTGTTCGATGGTGAGGTAGGCGATGCAGCGCCGCGCATCGAGACGGTAGGGCGCGGGAAACGCGCCGGTCGGGCAGATGTCGAGACACCGCGTGCAGGATCCGCAGCGATCGGCATGGGCCGCGTCCGGCTCCAGTGCCAGCGTCGTGAAGATCGCGCCGAGGAAGAGCCAGGATCCGCGCTCCGCCGACACCAGGTTGGTGTGCTTTCCCTGCCAGCCGATCCCGGCCGCCGCGGCGAGCGGCTTCTCCATCACCGGCGCGGTGTCGACGAACACCTTCACCGCGCCGCCGTGTCGCGCCTGGATCCAGCCGGCGAGCAGCTTGAGGCGCCCCTTCACCACGTCGTGATAGTCGCGCCGCCGGGCATAGGCGGACACGATGCCGCGGTCCCGCCGGGCAAGCAGCGCCATCGGATCGCCATCCGGCGCGTAGTCCACGCCGAGCATCACGATGCTCCGCGCCTCCGGCCACAGGACGCGCGGATCGGCGCGGCGCTCGGCATGAGTCGCCATCCAGTCCATCCCGGCATGGCGGCCGGCGGCGAGGAAATCGGCGAGCCGGGAGGCCTGATGGGGCACCTGCGCGGCCCGCGCGATCCCCACGGCGTCGAAGCCCAGCGCCGCAGCCCGTTCGCGGATCGCCGCCGCGCCCGCAGCACCATCGCTCATCGCGCCGCCCTTGCCATGGCGCCGTCCTGGGCCCGATCATCCCGGACGGATCCGCGTTGCGGACAGGCTGGAGCCCCCATGGCCATGGACGACGCCATCGTATTCTTCCTCGACGACAGGCTGTGCAGGATCGACGCCATCGATCCTAACACGACCGTGCTCGAATGGCTGCGCGGCGACGCCGGGCGGCGCGGCACGAAAGAAGGTTGCGCGGAAGGCGATTGCGGCGCCTGCACGGTCGTCGTCGGCACGCCCGACACGTCTGGCGGGCTCTCCTGCCATGCCGTCAATGCCTGCATCCAGCCGATCGCGACCCTGGATGGCTGCGAGGCGTTCACCGTCGAGAGCCTGCGCGACGACACCGGCGCGCTGCATCCCGCCCAGGCGGCAATGGTCGCGTGCCATGGCTCGCAATGCGGGTTCTGCACGCCCGGCTTCGTGATGAGCCTCTACGCGCTGCTCCACGATGGAACCCCCGCCGGCGACGAACCGGCGCGCCGCGCGCTGGCCGGAAATCTCTGCCGCTGCACCGGCTATCGCCCGATCCTGGAGGCAGCCGCGCGGATGCGCGACCGGCCGCGCACCGGCCGCGATTTCGGCGCCGACATGCCGGAGCGCCGGGCACGGCTCGATGCGCTGACCCGGGCGCGAGGCCTGCGCCATGACGGCAACGGGCGCCGCTGGCATGCGCCGCGCAACCTCGCCGAACTCGACGCGGCCATCGCCGAGGCGCCGGACGCCGTGTTCGTCGCGGGTGCTACCGATCTCGGCCTCGAGATCACCAAGAAACACCGCCGGTTCGACGTCCTGATCCATCTCGGCGACGTTGCCGAACTGCAGGGCATCCGGGATGCGGGATCGCATCTCGACATCGGCGCCGGCGTATCCTGGCGCGACGCGCATGGCGCGCTCGCGGCCCTCTGGCCCGGCATGGACGAGTTGATCGCGCGCTTCGCCGGGCTGCAGATCCGCAACGTTGCGACCATCGGCGGCAATCTCGCGAACGCCTCGCCGATCGGCGACGGGGCGCCCGCGCTGCTGGCGCTCGACGCGACGCTCGACCTCTGGCGTGCCGGGCGGCGTCGCTCCGTGGCCCTGTCCGATTTCTTCGTCGGCTATCGTCGTACCGCGCTGCAGCCCGGCGAGATCGTGACCCGCATCCGCATCCCGAAGCCTGGCGCGGGCACGCGCTTCGCCGCCTACAAGATCGCCAAACGGCATGACTCGGACATTTCCGCGGTCTGCGCCTGTTTCGCGGTCGAACTCGGCGCCGATGGCCGCATCGCGGCCTGCCGCATCGCCTATGGCGGGATGGCGGCCGTGCCGCTGCGGCTGCACGGTGTCGAGGCGCTCGCGACCGGACGTACATGGGACGAAGCGCTCGACGAGGAGATGGTCGAGGCGCTCGCGGGCGCGATGGATCCGATCGACGACCTGCGCGCCTCCGCGGCGTACAGGCAGGTGGTCGCCTCCGCGCTCTGGCTGCGTTTCGCGGCCGAGCACCGCGATGCAGCGCCGCGAGCGGAGACCAGCGTCCATGGATGATCCCGCGATCACGCCCTGTGCGCCGCTTGGCCTGCCCCTGCCGCATGACAGTGCGACGCTGCATGTCACGGGCGAAGCGCTCTACGTCGACGATCTGCCCGAGCCGCCCGGTCTGCTCCATGCCGTACTCGCATTGTCGCCCGAGGCGCATGCGGAGATCCTGACCCTCGATCTCGGCCCGGCGCTCGCGCTGCTCGGCGACGCGGGGCTCGCCGTCGTCGCGCGCGACATTCCGGGGATCAACGACGTCGGACCGATCTCCGGTCCCGAGCCGATTCTCGCCGACGGGATCGTCGCCTATGTCGGTCAGCCGATCGCCGCCGTGGCCGCGCCCGACCTCGCCCGTGCCCGCGCGGCGGCGCGCGCGGTACGCGCGACCTATCGCCGGCGCGAGGCCGTGCTCGACATCCCCGCCGCGATGGCGCGCGCGCACTATGTCTGCCCACCTCACCGCATGACACGCGGCGACGCCGGCGCCGCGATCGCGGCCGCCCCGCGCCGCCTGTCGGGCACGTTCGCGATCGGCGGCCAGGACCATTTCTATCTGGAAGGCCAGGTGGCGATGGCCCTGCCGCAGGAGGATGGCGGCATGCGCATCCTCTCCTCGACCCAGCATCCGAGCGAGGTGCAGAAAATGGTCGCGCGCGTCCTTGGCCTGCCGGACGCCGCGGTCACCTGCGAGGTCCGGCGCATGGGCGGCGGCTTCGGCGGCAAGGAGACACAGCCGGCAATCTTCGCCGCGATCGCGGCGGTCCTGGCACGGCGCGCGAGCCGCCCGGTGAAGCTGCGTCTCGACCGCGACGACGACATGACGATCACCGGCAAGCGGCACGATTTCCATGTCCGCTGGTCGGCCGGCTTCGACGCCGAGGGCAGGCTCCATGGCGTCGAGATGGAACTCGCCGCGCGGGCCGGCCATGACGCCGACCTGTCGCCCGCCATCGTCGACCGGGCGATGTTCCACGCACTGAACTGCTACCGCGCACCGGCCGTGTCCGTGGCCGGGTACGCCTGCCGCACCAACACGCAGTCGAACACCGCGTTCCGCGGGTTCGGCGGGCCGCAGGGCATGCTTGCCGCGGAGGAGATGATCGACGCCATCGCGCGCGACCTGGCGATCGATCCCGTCGAACTGCGGCGGCGCAACCTTCTCGTCCCCGGCGACACGACCCATTACGGGCAGCGCATCGAGCACATGGCGCTGCCGCGGCTCTTCGACGACATCCTGGACAGCGCGGGCTATGCAAAACGCCGCGCGGAGATCGACGTCGCCAACGATGGCCCGGGGTTCGTCCGGCGCGGCCTCGGCTTCGCGCCCGTGATGTTCGGGATCTCCTTCACGGCCACCGCCTACAATCAGGCCGGCGCACTCGTGCATCTCTACACCGATGGCTCTGTGCTGCTGAACCATGGCGGCACGGAGATGGGCCAGGGTCTGTACCGCAAGGTGTCCCAGATCGTGGCCGCCGAACTCGGCGTCGCGACGGATCGGGTGCGCCTCGCCGCGACCAGCACCGACAAGGTGCCGAACACCTCGGCGACGGCGGCCTCGTCGGGCAGCGATCTCAATGGCGCCGCTGCGGCCGATGCCTGCCGCAAGATCCGCACCCGGCTCGCCGATTTCGCGGCCGGTGCCCATGGCGGCAATCCGGACGAGATCGTCTTCGCGGACGGCCGCGTGCGCGGCCCCTCGTGGTCCCTCGACCTCGCGACCCTCGCCACGCAGGCATATCGCGCCCGCGTTCAGCTCTGGGACTCCGGCTTCTACGCGACGCCGCGCATCCATTACGACCGCGCGAGCAACACCGGGCATCCGTTCTACTACTACGCGTACGGCGTGGCGCTCTGCGAAGCGGCGATCGACATCCTCACCGGCGAAAGCCGAATCCTGCGCGCCGATCTGCTCCACGATGCCGGACGCTCGATCAACCCGGCGATAGATCTCGGCCAGGTCGAGGGCGGATTCATCCAGGGCCTCGGCTGGCTCACCTCCGAGGAACTGGTCTTCGACCGCGACGGCAGGCTGCGTACCCACTCGCCCGCGACCTACAAGATCCCGACCGTGCGCGACCTGCCTACGGAATTCCATGTCCGGCTTCTGGACGGCGCCGACAATCCCGTCG
>CAYSUY010000145.1:0-4708 GCA_964434345.1 uncultured Acetobacteraceae bacterium | reverse complement strand
CCACCGCTCCAAGGCGGTCGGCGAGCCGCCGCTGATGCTGGCCAACCCGGCGTGGCTCGCCATCAAGGACGCCTGCGCGGCGGCCGCCGGAACACGCCATGTGCGTCTCGACGCACCGGCGACGCCGGAGGCGATCCTGCGTGCCTGCGGCCGGTTGCCCCCGCGATGACGCCGTCCACGGGTCAGCTCGACTGGCTGGCGGCGCTCGGCGCGGCGCGCGAGGCCGGTGAGGCCTGCGTCCTGGTCACCATCGCCGCGACCCGCGGCTCGGCGCCGCGCGAGGCCGGCGCCAAGATGCTCGTGCGGCGCGATGGCGGCTTCGCCGGCACGATCGGCGGCGGCCGGCTGGAACACCGTGCGCTCGCCCGCGCCGGCGCGTTGATCGCCGCCGGGACGACAGAGCCGGCCCTCGAGCGCATCGCCCTCGGTCCCGCGCTCGGACAATGCTGCGGCGGCGAGGTGACGCTGCTGTTCGAACCCTTCGCGGGCACCGCGCTGCGTGTCGCGCTCTTCGGCGCCGGCCATGTCGGTCGCGCCGTGGTGGCGGTGCTCGCGGGCCTTCCGGTCAGCATCGACTGGATCGATTCTCGCGACGGGATGTTTCCGGCCGACCTGCCACCAGGAACACGTGCGATCGCAGCGGATCCACCGGCCGACGAGGTCGCGGATCTCGCGCCCGGAAGCGCCGTCGTCGCGATGACCCATGGCCACGACCTCGATTTCGCCATCGTCGCCGCAGCGATCGCCCGCGGCACCTTTCCCTATGTCGGCGTCATCGGTTCCGAGACCAAGGCGGCGCGGTTCCGGACCCGCCTCGCGCAGCGCGGTCTGGATCCCGCGCGGCTGCGCTGTCCGATCGGCGTGCCCGGACTGCGCACCAAGCATCCGCGCGCCGTCGCGATCGCGCTCGCCGCGGAGCTCCTGGCCCTCGCCCGCATCTGACGCAGCGGGACTCGCGCGCCGGGGCGTCGTCCATCGCGCAGGCTTGGCGTAAGCTGGTTTCGCCATGACCCGATTCTTCGTCGTCCACGCCATCCTGCTCACCGGCCTTGCCGCGATCGCCGCCGCCATCGCCTGGGCGATGGCGCGCTGGCGACCGTTGATGGACGCGCCCAACGCGCGCTCCTCTCATGCCCTGCCGACGCCACGCGGCGGGGGGGTCGGCATCGTCGTGGCGACGCTCTTCGGCTGGCTCCTGTTCTGGAACGCCGGCTTCGCGTCGCGCACGGCGGGGGCGCCGGAATTCGGACTGGCCGCAGGTGCGACGATCGTGGCGCTCGCCGGGCTGATGGACGATCGCCGCGCCCAGCCGGCAGCGATCAAGCTGGGTGCGCAGGCGCTCGCCACGCTCGTGGCGCTCGCCTGCGGCCTGACGATCGATCGTGTCGCCCTGCCCGGGCTCGGCACGATCGAGTTCGGCGTGTTCGCGTGGCCCCTCACCGCGCTCTGGCTGATCGGGCTCACCAACGCCTTCAACTTCATGGACGGGCTAGACGGGCTCGCGGCCGCCACCGCGACGATCGCCGCGGCCGCGCTCGCCCTGGTGGCGCAGGGCAGCGGCAATGGTCCCATCGCGGCGCTCGCGTGGTCGCTGGCCGCCGGCAGCGCCGGGTTCCTGCTGCTGAACAGGCCGCCAGCGCGGATCTTCATGGGCGACGTCGGCAGCCAGTTCCTGGGCTTCGCCTTCGCGGGGATCGGCGTGCTGATGGCAGGGCGCAGCGGCGACGGCGGCGGCGCGCTGCTGGTGCCGCTGCTGCTCTTCCACTTCCTGTTCGACACCGCGCTGACGGCGTGGCGGCGCGCGCGACGCGGCGAAAAGCTCTGGCAGGCGCATCGCGAGCATCTCTACCAGCGGCTCAACCGCACCGGGCTTGGCCATGGGGCGGTCACGCTGTGCGTCAGCGCCGCGGCGCTGACAATGGCCGCGCTGGCCCTTCTGGCGCCCGACGCCGATGCACTCTGGCGCGCCCTGGGCATCGCCTTCGCGCTGCAGCTCGCCTACGCAACCTGGGTCACGCGGCGCGAGGCGCGGCGCTGACGGCGGCTCACGCGACGAGCGGCGCCGGCGGCAATTGCGCGACGCGCTCCAGCGCCGCGCCGAGCGACAGGACGCCTTCTTCGTTCCAGCGCGGTCCGACGACCTGCAATCCGACCGGCAGGTTCGCGCGATCGAGTCCGGCCGGGACGCAGAGGACGGGCAACCCCGCGGAGCTGAGGACGAAGGTCGGCGCCGCCCAGTCGATGTAGCTCTCCATCTTCCGGCCGCCGATCGTCTCGGGATAGTTCTGCTCGACGGCAAAGGGCGGAACCGGCGCGCAGGGCGTCAAAAGCCGGTCGTGCCGCTCGAAGAACGCCGCGAGGCGCGCCATGAGCCGCGCGCGGCCGCGCTCGCCCTCGGCGACGTCGCGTGGCGACTGCGCCAGGGCGAAGCGCAGGTTGCCGGCGTAGTTCGGTCCCAGACGATCGATCCTGTCGAGCATGTCCAGCCCGCCATTGAGGACGAACTGGCCGCGCAGTTGCAGGAAGGTCTTGCGGAAGGCCGAGAGGTCGAGATCGACCTCCTCGACCTCGACCCCCAGGTCGCGCAGCGCGAAGGCCGCCTGGCGCGCGACGCGCTCGACATCGGGATCGATCCCGATGCGCACGATGTCCGGGCAATAGGCGACGCGCAGACCGGCCCGCAGGGGCGACGACGCCGCCGCGGGAAAGTCGCGGCCCTCGACCGGCACGACGAAGGGCTCCATCGGATGCGGGCCGGACACCGCCTGCAGCATCAGCGCGAGATCCGCGACGTTGCGTGCCATCGGCCCGTCGACGCTGAGCGGATTCCACGGCTGATCGGACGGGACCAGCGGCACGAGCCCGGGCGACGGACGCAGCCCGACCACGCCGCAGAACGATGCCGGCAGGCGCAGCGACCCGCCGAGATCGGAGCCCGTCGCAAGCGCGAACATCCCGGCCACCAGCCCGGCCGCGCCACCACCCGTCGACCCGGACGCCGAGAGCGCCGGATTCCAGGGGTTGCGCGTCGCGCCGAAGACCTGGTTCACCGTGTGCGCGCCATAGGCGTATTCCGGCACGTTGGTCTTGCCTATGACGATCGCGTCCGCGCTGCGCAGCCGCGCCACGATCGCGGCATCCTCGACGGGGACATGGTCCTTCATCAGAGGCGAGCCGTAGGTCGTCCGGATTCCCGCCGTCGGATGCGTGTCCTTGATGCCCACGGGCACGCCGGCGAGCAGACCGAGCGGCGCACCCGCCGCGCGCCGCCGTTCGATGTCGCGCGCCTGATCGAGAGCCGCCTGGGCGGTCTCGGTGACGACCGCGTTCAGCCGCGGATTATGCCGGGCGATCGCCGCGAGATGCGCCTCTACCACTTCCGTGGGCGTCAATTCGCCGCTGCGGATCTTGAGCGCGATGGTGGCGGCGGACAGGGTGACAAGGGACGAATGGCTCATGGGAGTTCGATCGGCGCCCTGGCTGGAGGTGGAGTCGTCCACCCCAGCGTAGCGCCAAATCGGATCGTCCCAGAGATGCGGTTTCGCCGCCCCCGCCAGGCTCGGAGACAGGCTTCATGCACCGGAACGTTCCCTTCTACCGCCACGACCTCGCACCGCAGGACGCCACGCGGATCGCCGACGTCCTGGCGACGCCCATGCTCACCTCGGGTGCCGTCGGCAAGGCCGTCGAGGCGCAGCTGCGCACGTTCTTCGGTGTCCGCCATGCCGGGCTGGTCAATTCATGGACGAACGGCGCCGTCGCGGCACTGCTCGCGCTCGATGTCGGTCCCGGCGACGAGGTGATCGTCCCGGCGATGACGTTCATCGCCACCGCCAACGCCGCGGAACTCGTCGGCGCGAAGCCGGTCTTCGTCGATGTCGATCCCGACACGCTGCTGCTGTCCCCCGCCGCCACGCGCGCGGCGCTCGGACCGCGCACGCGTGCCGTGATCCCCGTGCATCTCTACGGACAGATGGCCGACATCGGCGCGCTGCGGGCCATGCTCGACACGGCAGGACGCCAGGATGTCCGCCTGATCGAGGACGCCGCGCATTGCTTCGAGGGCAGCCTGCGCGGCGAGCGACCCGGGGCGCACGCGGACATCGCGATCTTCTCGTTCTACGCGACAAAGAACGTGACCTGCGGCGAGGGCGGCGCCTATGTCACCAATTCCGACCAGCTCGCGGAACGCATGGCGCAGACACGGCTGCACGGCATGAGCGCCGGTGCCGCCGACCGATTCCGCCAGGGCGCCTATCGCCATTGGGACATGACGCGGCTCGGCACCAAGGCCAACCTGCCCGACCTGCTGGCCGCGCTGCTGCCGCCGCAGATCGACAGCATCCAGGCGCGGCTCTCGCGCCGTGCGACGCTCGCCGCACGCTACGATTCCGCGCTCGCCGGCCTGCCGGTGCGACGACCGGCCCTGCACCCGGACGCGGTCTCCGCGCACCACGTGTTCCCGATCCATGTGCCACCGGCGATCCGCGACGAGGCGATCGCCGCCTTCAATGCCGCCGGCGTCGCCGTGACCGTGAACTACCGCGCCGTCCCCACGCTTGGGTACTACCGCGAGAGATACGGATACGGACCGGCCGATTTTCCTGTCAGCTACGCGTGGGGCGAAGGAACGGTCACGCTGCCCTTCTTTCCGGCGATGCAGGACGCGGACCAGGACCATGTGGTCTCCGTCCTGCGCGAGCGCATC
>CAYSUY010000144.1:0-11014 GCA_964434345.1 uncultured Acetobacteraceae bacterium | reverse complement strand
GATGTTCTCCTACGTGACGGAGGAGCTGCCGGCGCTCGTCGACGCGCATTTCCCGACCGATCCGGCGCGGCGCGGCGTGTTCGGCCATTCGATGGGCGGGCATGGCGCGCTGGTCACGGCGCTGCGCCGACCGGACGTCTTCCGCAGCTGCTCCGCCTTCGCACCGATCTCGGCGCCGATGGACTGCCCCTGGGGCCACAAGGCGCTCGGCACCTATCTCGGCCCCGACCGTTCGGCCTGGGCCGCCTACGACGCCAGTGCGCTGATGCGCGCGCGGCCTTTCGCCCGCGAGATCCTGGTCGACCAGGGCCTCGCCGACAAATTCCTCGCCGAGCAGCTCAAGCCCGAACTGCTCGAGGCCGCGGCCGCGGCCTCCGGGCAGAAGCTCACGCTGCGGCGCCACGCCGGCTACGATCACGGCTACTACTTCATCCAGAGCTTCGTCGCCGATCATCTGGCGCATCACGCGCGCCAGCTCGGCCAGATTTAAGCGTCGCCGCCGCCGGACCGCGCGTTCACCGCGCGCGGGCCAGGGCGTCGTGGCGCTCCCAGCTGCGGCGATAGGCGGGGCGCACCGCGACGGCCGCGAAGCGGGGCAGGCGCGCGAGCCAGCGTGCCTCCTCGCGGTCTGCCTCGCGCCAGCAGGCGGCGGCGAGACGGGCACGCGACGCGGCGCCAGCACGGCCGGGACGCGCGATCGCCTCCTCGACGCGGGCGGCAAAGCGCGCTTCGAGCGCGTCGCGCGCGCCGGCGAAATCCGCCATGAACCCGGCATAGTCGCCGGCCAGCGCCCCGCGATGCAGCGCCTCGTGGGCCCACCAGCGCGTCGCGCGGTCGTCGCGATCGCCCGGTACCGGTCCCTGCTCCGGCAGCGCCGCATCGAGAAACACGGGGCGGAAGATCGCGGTGCAGGGCGCGGAGGCGCCGGTCACCCAATGCGCGGCGCCGCCGGGGCGCAGATCGCTGACCAGCGAGCCGACGCTCTGGCCCATGCGCCTGCGGTCGCCGGCATGCATGCATACGGTGGGACCGGTCAGGTCCTGCGGGTGGAAATCCGCGCGCCCCTCGGCGGCGGCACCGTGGTCGCGCAGATTGGCCATCATCGCGAGGGCGTCGATCCGTCCGAGGCGGCGTGAAAGCCGCGTACGCGACCGGTCGCAGCGCGCCAGTGCGCCCGGCAGGCCGGGATTGGTCTGGCTGGTGACCGCGGCCGCGAAGTCGAGCGCGCCACGGCCGGTCCACCAGCCCTGTGCCTTGACGAAGGCGGCGAGACCGGCGCTCTCGGCGCTGCGCCGCGCACCGATCGTGTAGGTGTTGGAAATGGCGCGCGCGCCGGAGATCTCCTCGACCGCCCAGTGCCGCCCCACGGTCTCCAGGACGAAGGCCTCGCGCGCATCCGCGACGATGAAGGAATTGTCGTACCAGCGCCGCGACAGGTGGCTGCAATTGCCGCCCTGACCGAATTCCTCGAGCAGCGCGGTGATGACGCCCAGCGCCTCGCGCGCGGCGGCGCCGCGCTCGAGCCCCAGTCGCAGCAGGTCCATGCCGATCAGCGCAGGCTTGCGCTGCGGCCTGAGGCGCGGATGCACGGCCTCGTTGCCGATCGCGACGCCGTGCTCGTTGGCGCCCATCTCCGCGCCCCAGATCCAGAAGGGCCGCGACAGCAGGACCGCATGCGTGCGACGCGCCTGGGGTATCGCGAGATAGGTCGCGCGCAGCCGCGCCCCGGCGCCGTAGTCGCGCGCCGGCAGGATCTCCAGGAACTGCGCCTCGTTGCGCTCGCGATCGCTGTTTTTCGCAAGCAGCGCATGACCCGTCGCCGTGGCGCTGCCCAGCGCCGCCATCGTGTCGCACATCGTCCGATCCTCCCCCTTCGCCGCGTCAGCGGTTCGACCCCAGCGCCACGGCGATCCGCTCCCAGGCCTCGACCAGCATCGCGCGCGGACAGGCCGCGTTGACGCGGAAGAATCCGGCGCCGCCGGGACCGAAGGCCGTGCCATTTTCGAGCCGCACCCGGGCGCGCCGCATGATGCGCTCCGAGATCTCCTCCGGAGCCAGGCCGAAGGCGCGGAAATCGACCCAGAGCAGATAGGTCGCCTCCGGCTCCACCAGCCGCACCGCCGGCAGCCGATCGGCGAGGAAGCGGCGCAGGAAGGCGCGGTTGGCGTCGACATGGCACATCAGCGCATCGAGCCAGGGACCGCCCTCGCGCCAGCCCGCGACGAAGCCCGCCTCGGAGACCGGGTTCACGCCGAACGCGCCGCTCGCCATCAGCAATCCGGCCACGCGCTCGCGCAGCGCCGGATCCGCGACCACGAGATTGCACAGGCCGAGCCCGGCGAGGTTCATGGTCTTGGAAAGGCCATTGGCGACGATGGCCCGGGCCGCGGCGGGATGGCCGATCGCACCGAAGGGCACGAAGCGCTGGCCGGGCATGACGAGGTCGCCATGGATCTCGTCGGCGATCACGATCACGTCGTGGCGTGCGCAGAGCTCGGCGACGCGCAGCAGCTCCGCGTGCGTCCAGGCCCGGCCGGTCGGATTATGCGGGTTGCAGAGCACGAACATCGCCGTGTCGGGATCGGCGAGATGCCGTTCCAGGGTATCGAAATCCATGGCGTAGCGCCCGTCCGCGAGGACGAGTTCGTCGACCGCCACCTCGGCGCCATTGCGCCGCACCGCGTCGAAGAAGGGCGGGAAGACAGGCGCCTGCAGCAGCACCTTGCGTCCGGCCGGGACCAGCCCGCGGATCAGCGCATAGAGCGCCGGGATCACGCCGTGGAAGGGCAGGATCCAGTCCTCTTCGATCTGCCAGCCATGACGCAGGCGCTGCCAGTCGCGCGCCGCCGCGCGATAGGCCGGCGTCGGCATCGTATAGCCGAAGATCCCGTGGCCGAGCCGCGCGCGCATCGCCGCGATCACGACCGGCGGGGCCGCGAGTTCCATGTCCGCGATGGTGAGCGGGATCGGCGGCGGACCGTCGCCCGCGAAGGCCTCGCCGGGCGCCGCCTGGCCATGCGTCGCGATGTTGCGGTCCCATTTGACCGCGCCGGTACCGCGGCGATCGATCGGCGTCTCGAAATCGAACTCCACTGGTCCCTCCAGACCCGCCGGGCTCAGAATTCCGCGCCCAGACCGCGGCGGCGGCGGCGCAGGTCGATCGCCGCCCCGATGTCGAGGAACGGACGCGGCGGCACCCAGGCAGGTGGCGGCATGGCGCGCGCCGCGGTCAGAAGGTCGGATCCGGCGTCGAGCGCGTGATCGGCGATCAGCGCGCCGAGCGCCGTGTTGCGCGCGATTCCGCCGGCGTTGCAGCCGCCGGCCGCGAAGACGTCCGGCGCGATCGTGCCGAAGCCGGCGGAGAAATTGCGGCTGGCCGCGATCACGCCCGACCAGAGATGCTCGAACCCGACATCGCGCAGCATCGGGAAGCGCGCGCGGAAGGACGCCTCGATGTCCGGCAGCCGCGCCGCGGTCTCGGCGGGCGTCATCGCCATGCGCGGCCAGTACTCGAAGCTGTTGCGGATCAGGATGCGCCGATCGGCGGTGTAGCGCACGGTCGCGCCGAAGCGATGGATGGAAATGACGCCCCAGGGCTCCGGCGCACCGAGCGCGCGATGCTCGGCCTCCGTCAGCGGGCGCGTCAGCGCCGCGGTCAGCGTGAAGGAAACGAGACGGTTCCGGTACGCGCCGAATTGCGGCAGCCAGGCATTGGTCGCGAGGATGAGGCGGCGCGCCGTCACCGCGCCGCCGGGACAGCTGAGCCGGATCGGCGGACCCGCGGTCCACGCCTCGACCGGGCTTTCCTCCAGCAGCGTCACCGCGTCGGGCAGCGTCATCGCGAGGCCGCGCGCGAGCGCCGCCGGCTGCACGAGGACGGTGCCGGCAGTCAGCACCGCACGGCGGTAATGCGCCGTGCCCAGCCGCGCGCGCAGCTCCTCGGCGTCGAGCCGCCGATAGGGCAGGCCGAGCACGTCGAGATGGCGCGCGAAGGCGTCGAGCCGCGCGAAATGGTGGGGCTCGGCCGCGCATTGATGCTTGCCCGACGGTCGCCAGTCGCAATCGATGCCATGCGCGTCGACCGCCCGCTTGAGCAGGTCGAGGCCATGCGCATTGATCCGGATGGCCCGGCGATAGGTCGCCTCCGGTGAGTCGACGCGCGCCTTCGGCGACGGCGAGATCTCGACCGCGAAGCCGGAATTGCGGCCCGCCGCACCCTCGCCCGCGCGCCCGGCGTCGATGACGGCGATCGACTGCCCGGGCGCGAGTTCGGCGATGCGCCGCGCGGCGGCAAGCCCAGCATAGCCCGCGCCGACGATCGCCCAGTCGAAATGCATCGAACCGGCCACGCGGCGCACCGGACGCGGACGCGGCGGCAGCAGATTGGCCCAGCCGCAGGTCTCGTCGTTGCGCGGCAGCTGCGCGACCCTGCGCGCGCCCGTCGATCCGCTCATGCCCCCTCCTCGACCCCGGCCGCGACGACCGTGGCGCGTCAGACCCAGCCGCCGTCGACGATGTACTGCTGGTTGGTACAGGCGCTCGACTGGTCGGAGGCCAGGAACAGCGCCATGCGCGCGATGTCGTCGGGGACCAGCTTGCGCTTGAGGCACTGGCGGCGCATCAGCTCCGCCTCGCTCTCCGGCGTCAGCCAGAGGTCGATCTGGCGCTGGGTCATGATCCAGCCCGGCGCGATCGCGTTGACACGGATGTTGTGCTCGCCGAAATCGCGGGCGAGCGAGCGGGTGAGGCCGAGGACGGCGGATTTCGCGGCCGTGTACGCGGCCATGCCGCCCTGGCCGATCATCCACGAGGTCGAGCCGAAATTGACGATCGAGCCGGCGTTCTTCGCGATCATGTCCGGCAGCACGGCCTGCGCCGCGAAGAACTGGTGCTTGAGGTTCACCGCGATGCGGTCGTCCCAATACTCGGGCGTGATCTCCAGCGTCGCGTGGCGCTGGTCATGCGCGGCGTTGTTGAGGAGGACGTCGACCGGACCCACCGCCGCGCGGATGCGCGCGATCGCCGCGCGCAGCGCCGCGGTGTCGGTGAGGTCGGCGTGCTCGAAATGCACCGTGCCGGAGCCGGACAGCTCACGCACCAGCGCGCGCGATGGCTCCGTCTGGATGTCGATGAATGCCGTCTTCGCGCCCTGTCCGACGAAGCGGCGGACGATGGCCTCGCCGATCCCGCTGCCGCCGCCCGTGACGAGCACGACCTTGCCCCGAAGATCGGGATACACCACGCCATCCATCGCAACCCTCCTCCATCCTGTCGCCGGACCGGAGCGCATTATATCCGTTTTTGTGTTGCGTACCTCAAATTTCGACGATACGAATTTCCTCGGGAACCTATCGGGGACCTAATGGGGGAGGATGAAATGACGATGTTCAGGCGTGCCTTTCTGGCCACCGCGGGGCTCGCGTTGTCCGCAGGATTCGCGACCGCGCAGACCACCGTGAAATGGCTGCACATCGAAGCCAATCCGGCGCAGGTCAAGATCTGGGAAGAGGTCGCGCGCGACTTCGAAGCCAGGACGCCAGGCGTCAAGGTCGAGATGCAATATCTCGAAAACGAGGCCTACAAGGCGAAGGCGCCCACGCTGCTGCAGTCGCGCGACCGGCCGCACATCATCTTCAGCTGGGCTGGCGGCGTCCTGAAGTCGCAGGTCGAGGCCGGCGTGCTCGAGGACATCACCGCGCTGGTGCAGGACCACAAGGACAAGCTCTCGGCCAGCGCCGTCGCCGCCTTCACCATCAACGGCAAGATCTACGGCCTGCCCCATACCGTGTCGCAGGTCGGGTTCATGGCGAACAAGGACCTGCTCGGCAAGGCGGGGATCGACGCCGCATCGATCAAGACCTGGGACGATCTGCTCGATGCGACAAAGAAGCTGAAGGCGGCTGGCATCACGCCGATCGCCGTCGGTGGCGCCGACAAATGGCCCATCCACTTCTACTGGACGCATCTGGCGGGCCGCATCGGCGGCAAGGCGGCCTTCGATGCCGCCCTTAAGGGCGAAAACGGCGGCTTCGAGGCGGAGACCTTCCAGAAGGCTGGCGAGCTCTTCAAGCAGCTCGTCGACCTGCAGCCGTTCCAGAACGGCTTCCTCGGGTTCAAGAGCCAGCCCGCGATCGGTCATTTCGGCGACGGCAAAGCCGCGATGATCCTCGCGATCTCGTCCTTCTATCACACGCAGAAGGTCTTCGCGGCCGACAAGGTCGGGATCACCGACGACAAGCTCGCCTGGATCAACTTCCCGACGGTTCCTGGCGGCAAGGGCGAGCCGGCCGACACGCTCGGCGGGATCAATGGCTGGCTCGTCACCAAGGGGGCGCCGAAGGAGGCCGTGGCCTTCATCAAGCATTTCATCTCGGAAGACGTGCAGAAGCGCCTCGCGGGCGGGAACTTCCTGATCCCGACCTACAAGGGCGCCGAGGCCGGCCTCGGATCGGCGTTCATGCGCAACATCGCCCAGAACATCGCGGCGTCGAAATACCACCAGAATTTCTGGGATCAGGACCTCGGTCCGTCCGTCGGCCGGGTGGTCAACGACGCGACGGCCGAACTTGCGGGCGGCACCATGGCTCCGAGGGCCGTGGCGAAGGCGATCCAGGACGCCTTCAGGCAGGGCAATTGACGAGCGCCCGGCGCGGGTGGCGGCCAAAGCGCCGCCCGCGCCGACGCGATTTCCGGATACGGGGCAAAGAGTGACCGCGAGCAGCTTGCGCATCGGCGAGGCGCGTCGCGCCTGGCGCGCCGGCGGCGGGTCGGGTCGGCTGACTGCACTCGTCCTGTTCCTGCCCCCGGCCCTGCTTCTCTTCACCCTGTTCGTCGTGCTGCCGATCGGCGAGGCGGCCTGGTATTCGGGGTTCAACTGGAACGGCTTCGGCAAGCCGACGCGGTGGGTCGGGTTCGACAATTATCGCTTCGTCTTCGAGAACAAGGCCTTTTTCACGGCGATCCGCAACAACCTGCTGATCATCGCCGTCTCGCTCCTCGTCCAGCTGCCGCTCGCGCTCACGCTCGCCATCATGCTGGCGGACCGGTTCCGCGGCGCCGTCGCGCTGCGCATGGTCTTCTTCCTGCCTTACATCCTGGCCGAGGTCGCCACCGGGCTGATCTTCTCCTTCGTCTACGATGGCGACCATGGGCTGCTCGC
Organism: uncultured Acetobacteraceae bacterium; assembly: GCA_964434345.1. GTDB lineage: Bacteria > Pseudomonadota > Alphaproteobacteria > CACIAM-22H2 > CACIAM-22H2 > CAIOSQ01. Next base: position 3,855 of record CAYSUY010000144.1, on the reverse strand, counting down.
CGCGATCTATCGCTGGTTCGGCGCCGAAGCGCCGCATCTGCTCGCCAGCCGAACGACGGCCTTTCCCGCGATCCTCGTGGTGATCGTCTGGAAGTATTTCGGCTTCCACATGATGCTCTACATCGCCGCGCTCCAGGGCATGGATCGCAACATGGTGGAGGCGGCACGGATCGACGGCGCGTCGCGCTGGCAGGTGCTGCGCTACATCGTCATCCCGACGCTCTACCCGACCATCCGCCTCTCGGTGTTCTTCGCGATCGTCGGATCGCTGCAGCTGTTCGACCTGGTGATGCCGCTGACGCGCGGCGGACCGGCCGACTCGTCGCACACGATGGTCAGCTTCCTCTACAATTTCGGCGTCACGCGCATGCGCGTGGGGTTTGGCTCCGCCGTCGGCGTGATCCTGTTCTGCATCTGCGTCACCTTCGCCTTCACCTACAAACGCTGGTTCATGCGCAATGAGTGAGAGGACGGAGACCGCGGCCTTCTCCGAAGGCGGATTCGGACCGGCCGCGTTCGCGAAGGCCGCCTTCCTCGGGCTCGTGGTCCTGTTCGTGATGGTGCCGCTGCTGGCGACCGTACTGGGCGGATTCAAGTCGCTCGGGGAATTGCGGGTCAATCCGTTCGGACTGCCGCGCGAATGGGAATGGGAAAACTATGCGGGCATCCTCGGGTCGCGGCGCTACTGGCAGCTGCTCGCGAACTCGACGATCATCGCCACGCTGACCGTCGCGCTGACCCTGATCGTCGCCTCGATGGCCGCCTTCGTGTTCGCGCACATCAAGTTCTTCGGCAGCGCGATGCTGCTCAACTACCTGACGATGGGCCTGCTCTTCCCGGCGGCGACCGCCATCCTGCCGCTCTTCATCAAGGTGCGCGATCTCGGGCTGCTCGACACGTATTTCGGGGTGGTGCTCCCGCAGGTGGCGTTCTCGCTGGCGATGAGCATCCTTCTGCTGCGCCGGTTCTTCAGGGACTTGCCGGACGAGTTGCTGGAGGCGGCGCTCGTCGACGGCTGCACCTACGCCAAGTTCTTTCGCTACGTGACGATCCCGCTGTCGCGGCCGATCCTGGCCACGGTCGCCACCATAACCTTCGTCCACAGCTGGAACGCCTATCTGATCCCGCTCGTCATGCTGAACAGCGACGCCCTCTATCCATGGCCGCTCGGAATCATGGTCTACCAGGGCGAGTATTCGACGGAATGGCAACTCGTCCTGGCGTTCATCACGCTCACGATTCTCCCGACCATCCTGCTCTTCCTCTTCGCGCAGAAGCACATCGTCGCCGGACTGACGGCGGGCGCGGTGAAGGGATGACCGGACGCACGCACCCACCCTCGCATCAATTGGAGCGGAGTTCTCGATGAGACAGATCGGCATCGGCGTCGTCGGCTGCGGCGTCATATCCAAAGCCTACATGACGGCGATGAAACGCTTCGCCGGCATCCGGCTGGTCGCGGTCGCCGACATGCGCAGTGCCCCGGCGGAGGCGCGCGGCCAGGAGTTCGGCGTCCCGGCGATGCGGGTCGATCAGTTGCTGAAGCGCGACGATGTCGAGATCGTCGTCAACCTCACGGTTCCGCTCGCCCATACCGACGTCAGCCTCGCGGCGCTGCATGCGGGCAAGCATGTCCACTCGGAAAAGCCGCTGGGCGTCAACATGACCGAGGCCCGCAAGGTCATGGACCTCGCCAACGCCAAGGGGTTGCGCGTCGGCTGCGCGCCCGACACGTTCCTCGGCGGCGGTCACCAGACGGCACGCAAGCTGATCGACGACGGAGCCATCGGGATGCCGGTCGGCGGCACCGCGATCTTCGGCTGTCCCGGTCACGAGCGCTGGCACCCCGCGCCAGGCTTCTACTACCTGCGCGGCGGCGGCCCGATGCTCGACATGGGGCCGTACTACATCACCGACCTCGTGCAGCTTCTCGGACCGATCGCATCCGTGATGGGCGCCGCAACGCGGCCGAAACAGGAGCGCATTGTCGGCAACGGGCCGCTGAAGGACACCGCCATCCCGGTCGAGGTGTCGACGCATGTCGCCGGGCTGCTGGAATTCGCATCCGGAGCCGTCGTTTCGATCATGACCAGCTTCGACGTGCCGAAGCACAAGCACACCCCGATCGAGATCTACGGCACCACCGGAAGCCTCCTGGTTCCCGATCCCAACCGGTTCGGCGGCGATGTCGCGCTGGCGAAGACCGGCGGCGACTGGGAGACGCAGGCCCATACGCACGGCAACACGGACGGCGAGTTCCGGTCCATCGGCGTCGCCGACATGGCGGCCGGCATCGCGAGCGGACGACCGCACCGGGCGAGCGGCGCCCTGGCGCTGCATGTGCTGGAGGCCATGGAAGCGTTCCAGAAATCCTCCGACGAAGGTCGCAGGATCAGGCTCGAGACCACGGTCGAGCGCCCGGCCATGATTCCTGCCGGTCTTCCCACCGGCCAACTGGATTGAGGATCCCATGTCGCGAAAAGCATTGATCGTCTGGGGTGGCTGGCACGGCCACGACCCCGACCTCTGCGCCTCCATCATCCGGGGCTGGCTGAAAGCCGAAGGCTTCGACGTGCGCGTGGAGACGAAGACCGAGGTGTTCCTCGACCCCGCGATCCGGGACTATTCCCTGATCGTGCCCATCCACACGATGTCGAAGATCGAGAAGCCGGAAGCCCTCGCCTTCTGCGAGGCGGTGAAGGGCGGCGTCGGACTCGCCGGGCATCATGGCGGCATGGGCGACGCCTTCAGGGACTCGGTCGAGTACCAGTTCATGTGCGGCGGTCAGTGGGTCGCCCATCCCGGCAACATCATCGACTACACCGTCGACGTCATCCGGCCGGACGATCCGATCATGGCGGGCATCGGCAGCTTCGAACACCGCTCGGAGCAGTACTACATGCATGTGGATCCCGGCGTCGAAGTCCTCGCGACCACGACGTTCTCGGGCGAGCACGCCGCCTGGACGAAGGGCGTCGTGATGCCGCAGATCTGGAAGAAGGTCTTCGGCAGCGGCCGCGTCTTCTACTCCGCGCTCGGGCATCGCGCCTACGAACTGGACGTGCCGGAGATCCGCACCCTCATGACGCGCGGGATGCTCTGGGCGGCGCGGTGACGCGCGCACCGCATCAGGCGGCCTTGCGCCAGCGCGCGACACTGGAGGATGTCGCGCGGGAGGCCGGCGTGTCCCTCGCGACCGCCGACCGGGTGGTCAACAGGCGCGACGGCGTCCATGCGAAGACGGCCGCGCGCGTCGCGCATGCGATCGCCAAGCTCGGCTACACGGCGAACGCGGCGGCTGCGCGCCTTGCGCGCAACCGTCCGCGCCGCTTCGCCTTCCTCCTTCCTTCCACGCCCAACGCCTTCATGGCGCAGCTCGCGACCCAGGTAGCCGCAACCGCGCGCTGGCTCGAGGGACAGAACGCCTTCATCGACATGTCCCATATCGACGTGTTCGACGCGGAGGCCCTGGCGGAGGCCCTGCGGGGGCTTCCACCGGTCTATGACGGCGTCGCGCTGGTGGCGCTCGACCATCCTTCCGTGCGTGCGGCCATCGACGACCTCGTCGCGCGATCGGTGCATGTGGTCACCCTCGTTTCGGACGTTCCGACATCGCGGCGCGTCCATTACATCGGGATCGACAACCCCGCAGCGGGCCGGACCGCGGCATCGCTCATGGGACGCTTCGTCCCGCGTCGTGGCGGCACGGTGGCGGTCGTCGTCGCCACCATGGCGCTGCGCGACCATGCGGAGCGCCATTTCGGCTTCATGCAGGTCCTGTCGCAGGAATTTCCGGAACTCCGGATCCTTCCGGTCCTGGAAGGCCGAGACGACGCCACGCGCAACCGTACGCTC
>CAYSUY010000143.1:0-11141 GCA_964434345.1 uncultured Acetobacteraceae bacterium | reverse complement strand
CATCGCCGTCGATGAAGGTGATCTTCGACTCGCAGGAGGCGGTCGAGGTGAAGCCGGGATCGTAGGTGAAATGTCCGGTCTCGCCGTAGAGCTTGCGGATGTCCATCACACGCGGACCGACCGTGCCATCCATCATGGGCAGTTCGATGCGCTTGCCATTGGTGTTGTCGATCATGGTGATCGTCGGTTTGGCGGCGGTTCCGGACATGGCGGACTCCAGGTCACTCGAAGTGGGAAGGGCTCGACGCACGGCACGGCACTGAACGGCCGTCCCGATGCATATTAGGGGCAATGGCCTCGGCGGCCAAAGGGTCTGTTGCGGCGCAGCAGGGGGGCTTACCGCATCGCATCTGCGATCCGACCGAGCGTCTCGTCGCGGCCCAGGACCTGCATCACCTCGAAGATCGGGGGCGAGACGTTGGTCCCGGTCAGCGCGGCGCGAACCGGCTGCGCGATGTCGCCGAGCTTGGCTCCCGCCGCCACCGCCGCGTCGCGCGCCTCCGCCTCGAGCGTGGCCGCGCTCCACTCCGTCAGGTCGGCGATGCGCGTCGTGAAGGCCGACAGCCTTTCCCGGCCGGTATCGGACAGCAGCTTTCGACCGCTTTCGGCGATCGGGATCGGACGTTTGTGGCAGTAGAACTCCGCGCTTTCGGCGAGTTCGACGATCGTCCTGGCGCGCTGCTTCAGACCGGGCATGCCGGCGCGCACACGCGCACGTGACTCGGGGTCCAGGGGCCTGCCGGGCTCACGCTCGAGCTGCTCCACGACGATGCGGGCCAGCGAGTCGTCGTCGCGCGCCCGGATATAGTGGCCGTTCACATTACCGAGCTTCGCGAAATCGAAACGTGCCGCCGAGCGGCCGACGGCGTCGAGGTCGAACCACGCGATCGCCTGCTCGGTCGACATGATCTCCTCGTCGCCATGCGACCATCCAAGCCGCAGCAGGTAGTTGCGCATGGCTTCCGGCAGATAGCCCATGTCGCGATAGGCCTCGACGGCGAGGGCGCCGTGGCGCTTCGACAGCTTGGCGCCATCCGGGCCATGGATCAGCGGGATATGGGCGTAGACGGGTACCGGCCAGCCCATGGCCTCGATCACCATCATCTGGCGTGCCGCGTTGTTGAGATGATCGTCGCCGCGGATGACATGGGTGACGCCCATGTCGAAATCGTCGACCACGACCGACAGCATGTAGACGGGGGTTCCATCGCCGCGGAGAAGGATCATGTCGTCGAGTTGGTCGTTGCGGATGACGACATCGCCCTGGACGAGGTCGCGGATCACCGTCTCGCCTTCGCGGGGCGCCTTGATCCGGATGGATGGCGCAACCCCGGCGGGCGCATCCTTGGGGTCGCGATCGCGCCAGCGCCCGTCATAGCGCGGCGGGCGGCCCTCGGCGCGCGCGGTGGCGCGCATCTCCTCCAACTCCTCGGCCGTGCAGTAGCAGCGATACGCCTTGCCCTGGCGCAGCAACTCATGGGCGATCTCGGCGTGACGCCGGGCCCGCGCGAACTGGTGGACAACGTCACCGTCCCAATCGAGTTCGAGCCAGCGCAGGCCGTTGAGGATCGCCGCGACGGCCTCTGGCGTCGACCGCTGTCGGTCAGTGTCCTCGATGCGCAGGCGAAACGTACCGCCATGGTGTTTGGCGAACAGCCAGTTGAACAGCGCCGTGCGCGCTCCGCCGATATGGAGGAAGCCGGTAGGCGAGGGGGCAAAGCGGCAGACGGGACCGGTCATGTCGTAATCCGAAGTGAACTTTGTGGCGGCGCGAGGCACCGATTAGCGTCGGAGCAGTTACCACGCGGACAGCGTCCTGGGGGAGTCTCGCGCGTATGCGAACATCGCCGCCCGGCCTCGGCGTCCCGGTCATGGGACACTCCTCTCGCCTGGCGGCGTTCCACGGGATCCTGGCGACGGAGGAGCCGCGCCTCGTCCTCTGGGTTCCGGTCGCGTTCGGTGTCGGTGTCGCGATCTACTTCGCGCTCCCTGGCGAGCCCCCGGCCTGGGCGGGACCAGGCGCCACACTGGCACTTGGCGTTTGCGCGTTCGCGGCGTTCCGCGTCGGATGGCGGGCGATCGCGTTCCTGTGCCTCGGTCTGGCGCTCGTGGCCGCCGGAGGTACGCGCGCGCATTGGCGCGGCTGGGAGGTCGCCGCACCGGTCCTGACCCGGGCCTGGAGCGGCGCGGAGCTGTCCGGGCGGGTCGTCGCGAGCGAGATCCGGCCGGAGGGCAGACGGCTCATCCTTGACCGCTTGCAAATGCCCGGACTTGCACCCGATGAGATTCCGGAGCGGATCAGGCTGCGCATCCCGGGCGAACAGGTGCTGCCGCTCGCGGGGCAGCATGTCGCGCTTCGGGCACGCATCGTACCCCCTCCGCCGCCCGTGGCGCCGGGAGGTTACGATTTCGCGCGCTGGGCGTGGTTCGAGCGCATCGGCGGCGTCGGGTCCGCGCGTGGCCTGGTGCGGATCGTCGGTGGCGAGGAACCGCCGGGATGGCGCCTCACGCTCAACGCCGCGCGTACGCGGTTGGTGGCATGGGTTCTCGAGCGCGACCCGGGCCCCGCAGGGCAGATCAGCGCCGCTCTCCTGACCGGAGAGATGGGCCATATCTCGCCGGATCTCATGACCGCGATGCGGGACTCAGGACTCGCGCATCTCCTGTCGATCTCCGGGTTGCACATCACGCTGGTCGCCGGGATCGTGTTCTTCGCGATCCGGCGAGGCATCGCGCTCGTCGCGCCGTTGGCCCTGCGGGTGCCGGCGAAGAAGATCGCGGCCGTCGGCGGCATGCTGGCGATCACGGCCTACATGCTGTTCGCAGCGCCGGGCGTGCCGACCTTGCGCGCCTGGGCGATGGGATGCGTTGTCCTGACCGCGATCCTGATAGACCGGTCGCCGGTTTCCATGCGCCTCGTCGCCTGGGCGGCCTTCGCGATCCTTGTCGCGATGCCGGAATCGTTGCTGGGAGCCAGCTTTCAGATGTCCTTCGCCGCTGTCCTCGCGCTGATCGCAGCCTGGGAGGTCACGGCGCCGGCGCTGCGGCGCTGGCGGGATGGCATGGGCGCGGCCGGCGGCGGGGCCTCATGGCTGGTCGGCGCATTACTGACGACGACAGTGGCGGGGCTGGCGACAGCGCCGATCGCGCTCTACCACTTCAATCGGGTGACGCTCTACGCCACGCTGGCCAACCTTGTCGCTGTACCGCTGACGTCGTTCCTCGTCATGCCCGCCGCCGTCCTGGTGTTCGTGGCGCTGCCATTCGGGAGCGCCGAGTTGCCGCTCCTGGCGATGAATCTCGGAAACGACGCCGTCGCCGCGATCGCGCGCGAGGTGGCAGGATGGCCCGGCGCGACGATGAACGTTCCCGCGATGCCGGTTCACGGCTTTGCGCTCGCCGCGCTGGGCGGTCTCTGGCTCGCCCTATGGCGCTCGCGCCTGCGCTTGATCGGCATTCCGATCATCGCCGCGGGCCTCGTCACCCCGTGGCTCGCCGTGCCGCCGGACATCAGGATCAGCGGCGATGCGCGTCTCGTCGCGCTCCGGCTCGATCCGGGCGCCTTGGCCTTGCGAGGCGGCGGAAATGTCCAGCTGGCACGCGAAACGTGGTTGCGCCGCGCCGGCGGCGCGCAAGAGGTGGCCTGGCCACCGCCGGACGACCCGGCCGCCGGCCGCGTGTGCGACCGAGAGGGGTGCTGGATCGATCGCGACGGCCACCTGGCTGCGATCGTGGTCGGCCCCCGGGGCCTCGCGGAGGCTTGCGTTCACGCCACGCTCCTGATCACGCCGCTCGATGTCTGGCGCGACTGTCCCGGTCCGATGCGCATCGTGACGCGGACGGAGGTCGTTCGGAGCGGGGGCCTCGAAATCACCCTTGGTCCGGACGGACGGGTGCAGGTCTGGTCCGTCGACGCGGCACGGGGACGGCGTCCGTGGTCCGGGGCGCCCCCGCCGGCGCGGCAGGACGCAGGTCAGTAGCGGCGCATCAACCCCACAAGACGCCCCTGCACGCGTACCCTGTCGGGTCCGAAGATCCGGGTCTCATAGGCGCGGTTGGCGGGCTCGAGGGCTATGGAAGCGCCGCGCCGGCGCAGACGCTTCAGCGTGACTTCGCTGTTGTCGATCAGCGCAACGATGACGTCACCGTTTTCCGCAACATCCGTGCGCTTGATGATCGCCGTGTCGCCATCGTGGATCCCGGCCTCGATCATCGAATCTCCTGCGACGGTGAGGGCGAAATGCTCCCCGCGCGACATCATGTCGGCGGGAACATCGACGGCCTGGTCATGATCCATCACCGCCTCGATCGGCAGACCGGCGGCGACGCGGCCATAGAGCGGGATCGACACCGCGCCGGTGACCGCCGCAGGTACCGCTCCAGGCAGGCTGTGGCGGAAATCGCCGCGGATCACGTTGGGCTGAAACCCTGGCGCCGACGCGCCTGCGGTGCTTCCAGCGGGCGCAGTGGTTGCCGCCGAACGAGGTGGCAGCGTCGCGCCATGGATCGCCGCGAGATGATTTTCGGGAAGCTTGACGACTTCCAGCGCCCGGGCGCGATGCGCCAGGCGGCGAATGAACCCACGCTCCTCCAGGCCCGTGATGAGCCGGTGGATGCCGGACTTCGATCGCAGGGCAAGGGCCTCCTTCATTTCGTCGAAGGAGGGCGATACGCCATGCGAGTCGAGATGCTTCTTGATGTAGACAAGGAGTTCGTATTGCTTTCGGGTCAGCATGGCGCCTACCACCCCTGGATCTTATCCACAGGAACAAAGCCGAAACGGCGTAACGCGTTCTAGTTTGGTTCGCATCGCGGGTCAAGACACGGATCCCGCGTTTCACGCGCGCCTTCGGATGCGACCGCGGTGGACAGCGTGATGCCGGACATCTTCGACATTCTGGCTCCGGTCATTGCCATGATCGCGATCGGCTATGCGCTCGCACGGGCCGCGGTCGTCAGTCCGTCAGGGGAGGCCGGGTTGTCGGCCGTGGTTTTCTACGTGACGACGCCTGCGCTCCTGTTTCGCGCCATGGCAGGCGCCGCGCCCGGGGTCGCGGATCTCGCTGTCGTCGCGGCGTATTTCGTCCCGTGTCTTCTGCTTTACGCGGTCTGGGTGGTCGTTGCGCGCCAGCGCGCGAGCGGACGTCTCGGCCCGGCTGGAATCGGCGCGATGGGGGCGTGCTTCGGCAACACCGTGCTGCTGGGCGTGCCGATCGTCGAGCGCCTGTATGGCGCCCCTGGTCTTCGATTGCTGGTGATGATCGTGTCCATCCACTCGGCCATTCTGTTCACCACCACGGCCGTTCTGCTGGAGGCGGATCGCGGGCGTGTGGATGGGCGCGCGGCACTGGCCATCGCCCTCCGCACGGTGACCGGCAATCCGATCGTGCTGTCCATTTTCGCCGGCGCGGCGGTCGCGCTGTCCGGAGTCACGCTGCCGCATGCTCTCGACGCGACGCTGGGACTTCTGGGCGCGGCGACGACGCCGATCGCGTTGATCGCGGTCGGGGTCAGCCTCGCCGGAATGGGCGTGCGCGGTCTGCTCCGCCCCTGTGCGGCGATATCCGCGGGAAAACTCGTCGTACTGCCGCTCGCGGTATGGGCGAGTTGCCGGTTCCTGTTCCGTCTCGACGATCTCGCGGTTGCCATCGCGACCGTCACCGCGGCTCTTCCGTCCGGAACGAACGTCCACGTGCTGGCGCGACGCCACGATGTGGGCGTCGAGACCGCGGCCGGCGCGATCTTCGCTTCGACGCTCGCGGCGGGCGCAACGGTTCCGATCGTCATGCTGCTGCTGGGGTGAGAGCGGGACAAATCCATTGCCTGGATATCGGGCCGGACCGATGATCGTCCTATGTCGCGAAAAAAGACCGGAGGAGGAACGACGTGGACCGACGCAGTTTCATCGCGCTCGCAGGCGCCGCATCGGCGATCGCGCTGACGGGAACCGCCCGCGCGCAGCAGCAATTCTTCCGCATCGGGACCGGTGGCACCGGCGGCACGTATTTCCCCGTCGGCGGCATGATCGCCAATGCGATCTCCGAGGCGAGCGGCGCGGGGGTGAAGGGGCTCGTGGCCACGGCGGTCGCCTCGAATGGCTCTCTCGCCAACATCAACGCGATCGGTGCCGGACAGTTCGAAGCGGGACTCACCCAGGCCGATGTCGCCTACTGGGCGTGGAGCGGAACGGGATTGTTCGAGGGGCGGCCCAAGGTCGACAGCATCCGTTTCGTCGCGAACCTCTATCCTGAAAGCGTCCAGATCGTCGTCAGGCGCGGTTCCGGGATCCGGTCGGTCGCAGACCTCAAGGGCAAGCGCGTCTCGCTCGACGAACCCGGATCGGGCACGTTGATCGACGCTCGCATCGTCCTCGCCGCCTACGGCCTCAGCGATCGCGACCTGCGTCCAGAGTACCTCAAGATGGGGCCGGCGGCCGATCGCATGCGCGATGGCGCGCTGGATGCGTTCTTCACCGTGGGCGGATGGCCCACCGGCGCGATCGCGGAGCTTGCGTCGAGCCAGGGTGGCCTCGAGCTCCTGCCGATCGATGGCGAGCAGGCCGAAAAGCTCCTGAAGCAATATACGTTCTTTTCCCGGGACGTCATTCCGGCGGAGGCCTACAAGGGATCGGCGGAGACGCGCACGATCGCGGTGGGCGCGCAATTGGTCTCCAGCACGCGCATGAGCGACGATCTCGTCTACCAGATCACCAAGGCGCTCTGGAACGACAACACCCGCAAGATGCTCGACGCCGGTCACGCCAAGGGCAAGATGATCCGCAAGGAGACGGCGCTCGACGGCGCAGGGATCCCCCTTCATCCAGGCGCGGAGCGTTTTTATCGCGAGGCCGCATTGCTGAAGTGACCGTCACGGTCGGTCGGCGGATGGACGGGCGGATCTGAAGGATCCGCCCGTTCGCGCGTATGGGCGAAGCGAGACTGGACGAGATGCAGAGCTTGGACGAACGAAAGGCCCGTGAACTCGAGGAGACCTTCGATCCGGAGATGCGGTTCCGGCCGATCGCCGATCGCGTGGCGACGCTGGTGGCGGCGGCGCTCTTCACGTTGTCGGTCTTCCACTACTGGACCGCCGGCTTCGGCCTTCTCGAAGAGACGCTGCATCGCGGCGTCCATATGGCGTTCGTCCTGTCCCTGATATTCCTCGTCTTCGCGCGCACCGGATCGGGGCAGGGGGTGCGTCGCGCGTCCTCGCTCGGCGCACCCGGCGGCATCCCGCTTCTCGATTGGGGGCTCGCGGTCGCCGCCGTCGCGGCCGTCCTCTATGTGCCGTGGATCTTCGATGACCTCGCTTTTCTGATCGGGAACCCGCGTCCGCGCGACGTCGTCATGGGGACGGTGCTGGTCGTCGTCGCGATCGAGGCCACGCGGCGCACCATGGGATGGCCGCTGCCGATCATCGCCGTCGTCTTCATGCTCTACGGCATGTTCGGGCAGTATGCGCCCGGCATCCTCGTCCATCCCGGCGCCAGCTGGTTCGGCCTGATCAACCACCTCTATCTGACCTCGCAGGGGATCTACGGACTGCCGCTCGGCGTCGTGTCCACCTATGTGTTCCATTTCGTCCTGTTCGGCGTCCTGGCGACAAGGATCGGCCTGGGTCAACTCTTCATCGACCTCGCGACCGCCCTGGCCGGGCGCTTCGCGGGAGGTCCGGCGAAGGTATCGATATTCGGGTCCGCCCTGTTCGGGATGATTTCCGGATCGTCGATCGCGAACACCGTGACGGTCGGATCGTTGACGATTCCGGCGATGATCCGCATCGGCTACAAGCGCCACTTCGCAGCCGCCGTGGAATCGACGGCGAGTACCGGCGGTCAGATCACGCCACCCGTCATGGGCGCCGCGGCGTTCCTGATGATCGAGTTCCTCGGGGTTCCGTACCAGACGATCATCCTCGCCGCGATCGTTCCGGCCTTCATGCATTTCTACGGCGTGTTCATGCAGGTGCATTTCGAGGCGAAACGCCATGGACTGCGCGGCTTGCCGCCAGCCGAGATACCGGACCCGCGCAAGGTCCTGCGCGACGGCTGGCCGACGATCTTCCCGCTGCTCGCGCTCGTGGTGCTGCTCCTGATGGGATACACGCCCTATTTCGCGGCGTTCTGGGGCATCACGCTGTGCGTCGCGGTCGGCCTCGTCAATCCACGGCGCCGCATCACGCTCGCCGACATCGTCGACGGCTTCGTCACCGGCGCCAAGTACGCGCTGGCGGTCGGTGCGGCGGCGGCGGTAGTCGGCATCGTGGTCGGCGTCGTCACGCTCACCGGCGTCGGCTTCAAGGTGTCGTTCATCGTGACCACGGGCGCACGCGAGGCCGCGTCCTGGATCATGCCGCTGATCCCGTTCGAACTCGTGTCGCCGCATGGGGTCGTACTGTTCCTGACGCTCCTTCTGACCGGCGTCGTCTGCATCGTGATGGGATGCGGGATCCCGACGACCGCCAACTACATCATCATGGTGACCGTCGCCGCACCGACCCTGGGTCTCCTCGGCGTCGCGCCGATCGTGGCGCATTTCTTCGTCTTCTATTACGGGGTCCTGGCCGACATCACCCCGCCGGTGGCGATGGCGGCCTATGCGGGCGCGAGCCTCGCCAATGCCGATCCGTTCCGCACCGGAAACACCGCGTTCCGGCTCGGTCTCGCCAAGGCGCTCGTGCCGTTCGTCTTCGTGTTCTCTCCGTCTCTTCTTCTCGTCGCGCCTGGTTTTTCCTGGAGCGAGTTCGTGGCGACGCTCGTCGGTTGCATCCTTGGCGTGACGACACTGGCAGCAGCGCTGTCGGATTTCTTCCTTGTCCGCATGCGCGTCTGGGAGCGCTGTCTGGCCGGCGCCGCCGGTCTTCTCATGGTCGCGCCTGGATGGGGTCCTACAAGCGCGGGATTGCTGCTGGTCGCGCCCGTGGTGATACGACATCTGGTGACACGTCGCAGGGAGGTGACGCCATGACCCCAGAGGTGTTCGCCGCCCTCGCGGCACGGCAGAAGCCAGGCTGGTCGCTGGACAGGCGATTCTATCTCGACGACGGCATCGCCGCTGCCGAGATGCGTGCGATCTGGCATCGCCGCTGGCTGTTCGCCGCCCATGCCGTCGAGTTGCCCGAACCCGGAAGTTTCGTCACCCTCGAGATCGGGTGCGAGCCGGTTCTGCTCGTCCGTGGGCGCGACCGCGAAGTGCGCGCCTTCGCCAATGTCTGCCGCCATCGCGGTTCGCGGGTCTGCACCGCGCCGCACGGCAGGGCGGCGCGCCTCGTCTGCCCGTACCACGCATGGACCTATGACCTCGATGGAAGGCTGTGCAGCGACGTGCGCGGTCATGGCGCGAACCCGGAGCATCTCGGTCTGAAGCCGCATCATGCGATCGAAATCGGCGGGCTCGTGTTCGTCTGCCTCGCCGACGCCCCGCCGGATATCGGCCCGATGCGCGAAGCCTTCGCGCGCTGGCTCGCGCCGCAAGGCCTGCTTCGCGCTCGGATTGCCGCCACTGCCGATTATCGCGTCGCCGCGAACTGGAAGGTCGTGTTCGAGAACAATCGCGAGTGCCTGCATTGCCCGGTAGCGCATCGCGAATACATCCGCGCCAATTACGACATCCATCTCGCGGATCCTCGACGGGAGGCCGAGATCGCCGCGCGCATTGCGTCCGAGGCCATACGCTGGACCGCAATGGGCCTCGAGGCGCCGAGCCTCGTGTCCGACATGACGGCGACGTGGTGGCGGGTCAACCGGACCCCGCTGGTACCGGGCTTCGTGACGGAGAGCCTCGACGGCGCGCCGGTCGCGCCGGTCATGGGCGAGTACCCCACGCACGATGTCGGCACCCTGCGTGCGACAATGTTCCCGAATTTCTGGATGCACGGGTCGGGCGATCATGCCGTGACGACGCGCCTGCTGCCCGACGGAGCGGGCGCGACGCACGTGCGGGTCGCCTGGCTGGTCGACGCCGCCGCGGAGGAGGGGCGCGACTACGCACGCGACCGTCTCATGCCGTTCTGGCAGCGCACCTCGGAGCAGGATTGGGAGATCTGCGAGAACGTGCAGCGTGGGCTGGCCTCGGTGCATTACCGGCCCGGCCCCTTCGAGACCGTCAAGGAACGCAACGTCGCGCAGTTCGTCGCCTGGTACCTGGAAGAGATGCGCAGCGGAGATGCGGCATGAGCGCACCCATGATTCCGACCCAGGCCGAGATCGTGATCATCGGTGGCGGTGCGATCGGATGCGCGATCGCCTATCACCTCGTGAAGCGAGGCGCCCGCGACGTCCTGCTGCTCGAGCGTCGGCAACTCACCCACGGATCGACATGGCACGCGGCCGGTCTCGTGGGACAACTCCGCAGTTCGAAAAATCTGACCCGCCTCATGCAACGTTCAGCGTCGCTCTATCGCATGCTGGAGGCCGAGACGGGACAGGCAACCGGCTGGCATGGCGTGGGCAGCCTGCGGCTCGCCGCGAGCGACGAGCGCTGGGACGAACTCAAGCGTGCGGCGACCACGGGGAAGGGGTTCGGTTTCGATCTGCACCTGATCGACGCCGCGCAAGCGCGCCGTCTGCATCCACTCCTCGAAACGCGCGATCTGCGCGGCGCTGTGTGGGTGCCATCGGACGGCTATGTCGATCCTGCGTCCGTGACCCAGGCCCTGGCGCGCGGCGCGCGAGATGGCGGTGCGCGGTTGCGCGAGGGCGTGCGTGTCGAGGATCTGCGGCGTGCGGGACGCCGGATCACCCATGTCGTCACGGATCATGGAACGATCGCCTGCGGGACGGTCGTCAACGCGACCGGGATGTGGGGTGCCGAACTCGGTCGCATGGCCGGAATCGGCATTCCCGTCTGTGCGCTCGAGCATCAATACGCGGTCACCGAAAAGATCGCGGGGCTGCCGGCGGATCTGCCGACGATGCGCGATCCCGATGGACGCTTCTACGCGAAGCCGGAGGTCGGCGGTCTGGCGATCGGCGGATGGGAGGACAGCACCCCCGTCTTCGGCGCGGCAGGAATTCCGCGCGATTTCGGTCCGGAGCTGCTGCCGGGAGATTTCGATCGTTTCCAGCCCATCGGCGAGGCGGCGCTGGCACGCAGGCCGGCCGTCGGGGATGTCGGGATCAAGACGATGATCAACGGCCCGAT
>CAYSUY010000142.1:0-11150 GCA_964434345.1 uncultured Acetobacteraceae bacterium | reverse complement strand
CGAGGGCGAGGAACACGAGCAGGAACCAGGGGCTGGTGCCGAGCCACCGGTCGAGAACCAGACCCATCCCCACACCCACCGTGACCCCCGCGAGAAGGTCGACGGCGATCCGGAAACCAAGCCCGAGTTGACCCGTGTTGCGCGCGGCGACATCGCTCGTCGTCTCGCGACCGGCATCCCGTCTTCCGCGCGCCGCCGCGAGGCGGGCCGCGAAATCGTCCCCGGAGGACGAAGAAGACGTTTTGCCGGGGTCAGTCTCGGACATGGCCGGGGAGAATGACCCTGGCCGTTTTCGCGGCGCGGAAAATACGGGTGGGGTCATACCCTGTCAAGGTTGATAGGCCGGATTCAAGGGGCTGAATCGGCGTTGTTTTCACGGCCTCGCGCGACGCGCTCACGCGGTGGCGCGCAGCCGCTCCGCCTGGGTCAGGTCGACCGAGACGAGCTGGCTGATCCCGCGCTCGGCCATGGTCACGCCGAAGAGGCGGTCCATGCGCGCCATCGTCATGCGGTGGTGGGTCACGACGACGAAGCGGGTTCTCGTCCGCATCGTGATCGCGTCGAGCAGCTTGCAGAAGCGATCGACATTGGCGTCGTCGAGCGGCGCGTCGACCTCGTCGAGGACGCAGATCGGCGCCGGCGTGGTCAAGAAGACCGCGAAGATGAGAGCCAGAGCGGTCAGCGCCTGCTCGCCGCCCGACAGCAGCGACAGGGTCTGAAGCTTCTTGCCCGGCGGCGAGGCCATGACCTCCAGCCCGGCATCGAGCGGATCGCTGCTGCTCTCCTCGCCCTCGGCCGGCTGCTGGATCGCGAGCTGGAGATGGGCGCGGCCACCGCCGAACAGCGACGTGAAGAGCTCCTGGAAGTGCTTGTTCACCGATTCGAAGGCGAGCAGCAGCCGCTCGCGGCCTTCGCGGTTGAGGCTGCCGATGCCCTGGCGCAGCTTGCCGATGGCGGCGAGCAGGTCCCCCTTCTCGCCCATCATCGTCTGGATCTGCTGGTCGAGTTCCTGGGCTTCCTGGTCGGCCCGCAGATTGACCGGCCCCATGTTGTCGCGTTCGCGCGTGAGGCGCTCGAGCCGCGATTCGATCTGTTCGATCGAGGGCAACTGGTCGTCGGCATCGACGCCCCCGGCCGCCAGTGTCTCCGCCGGGCCGCAATCGAGACGCTCGCGGATCCGCGCGGTGACGGCGGTCACGGCCTGCGTCGCCTGCTCGACCATCGCCTCCGCCCGCACCCGCTCCTCGCGCGCGGTCATCAGCGCCGATTCCTCGGCTTTCAGGCTGCGCTCGGCGTCGCGCGCCCGCGTCTCGGCGATCACCAATGCGTCGGCATGGGCCTTGCGCTCGGTGTCCGCCGCCTGGACCAGGGCGAAGAGTTCGACCCGGTGCGCGGCGAGTTCGGCCGGCTGGGCGGCCAGGGCCGCATGCTCGGCGCTCTGCGCCGTATGGCGCTCCTGCAGGGTCGCGATCTGGGTCTCGGCGGCGGCCGAGCGGTTCTGCCACGCGACGGCCTCGCTCGCGATCGCCGTCATCCGGCGCTGGCGCTGCTCCGTCTCGCGTGCGAGGCGCTGCGACTCGCCCTGGATCGTCATCAGCCGGTCGCGCTCGGCCTGCAGCGTGGCGCGCTCGAGCCCCAGGGTACGCCGCTCCGATTCGATCTCCGGCAACTCGGCGAGGCGGGCCTGGAGGCCGTTCCGGCGCTCCTCCTCCGAGCCACGCTCCGCGACGAGGCGCTCCAGCCGCTCCGTGAGCGCGGCGACCCGCGCCGCCTGCTCGGCGCTTTCGCGCGCCAGCCGCGCCGCGGCCTGGCGTGCAGCATCGAGGGCGGAAACCGATTCGCGGCCGCTCTGGCGGGCGGCTCGCTCGGCCTCGCCGGAGGCGGTCTCGCTCTGGCGGGCGGCCTGCAACCGGCCGCGCGCGCCGTCCAGGACCGCGCCCGCCTCGGCGCGCCGGGGCTGCAACTCGGCGAGACGATTGCGCTGTGCCAGCCGGGCGGCGGCGGCCGCGGGCGCGCCCGCGCGCGCCGTGAAGCCGTCGCACCGCCACAGCGCGCCGTGGCGCGTCACGGGCGCCTGCCCGGTGGCAAGCCGTGCCGCGAGCGCGGGCGCCTGATCGAGTTCGACGAGGCCGATCTGGGCGAGCCGCCGCGCCAGCGCGGGCGGGGCCTGCACATGCAGCGCCAGCGAGTCGATCCCGGCGGGCAGCGCCGGATCCTGGGCCGCGTCGCCGCCCATGCGCCAATGCGCCGGGGCTGTCGAGTCGAGCGGTGCCGTGAGGTCGTCGCCGAGCGCCGCGCCGAGCGCGGTCTCGTAGCCGGGGGCAACGCGGATCTGGTCGATGACCGGCGCGAAGAGGTCGCCGGTACCGCCGGTCGCGAGCAGACGCTGCAGGGCGTTGATCTCGCCGTCGAGCTTGGCGATCTCCGATTCGATCGTGCCGAGCGCCGCGCGCGCGCCGCGTTCTTCTTCCTGGGCCGCGCGGCGCGCTGCTTCCGCTGCTTCCACGCGCTGCTGGGCGGCCTCGATGGCGGCTTCGGCCGCGGCGACGCGATCCTCGGCGTCCTGCCGGCGTTCGGCGGGAATCGCGGCGCGGCTCAGGCCTGCGAGGTCGTTCTCCGCGCCGGTGATGCGCAGGCGTGCGTCGGTCAGGCGTCGCTCGGCGTCGGCGAGCTGGCGCAGGACGGCGTTGCGCTCTGCTTCCGCCGCGGCGACCGCGCCGGTGGCGCGGGTGACGATCTCCTCGCGCTCGGCGACGAGGCCGCGCTGGCGCTCCAGAGCCGTCGCGGTCTCGGCGGCGATGGCCTGCGCGGAGGCGGCGGCCTCCTCCAGCGCGGCACGTTCCTGGGCGAGGGTCTCGAGTGCGGCCGCGGCGTCCTGGCGGCGCGCTGTCTCGCGCGCCTGATCCTCGGCCAGTTGGGTCAGGCGGCGGGTCAGGTCGGCGAGGGCGGCGGCGACGCGGCGCTCTTCCGCCTCGATGGCCTGTGCCTGGGTCTCCAGCCGGGTGGTCTTCGCCGCGGCCTCCGCCTCGGCGCGGCGAAGGTCGGGCAGCACGGCGGCGGTCTCGGCGACGGCGGTCGATGCGACGGCCACGCGCTGCGTCGCTTCGGCGACACGCTGTTCGGCCGTCGCGAAGCGCTCGGTGGCGGCGCGGTCGGCGGCGTCCGCCTCGCGCCAGCGCAGCGTCAGCAGGATCGCCTCGGCGCGTCGGATGAGCCCGTCGAGGTTGCGGTAGCGCTCGGCCTGCTTGGCCTGTTTCTTGAGCGCCTGGAATTGCTGGTCGAGCGTCGTGATGACGTCGTCGAGTCGCGCCAGGTTCTGCTCGGCGGCGCGCAGCTTGAGCTCGGCCTCGTGGCGGCGGGCGTGCAGCCCGGTGATGCCGGCGGCTTCTTCCAGGATCTGGCGGCGTTCGCTCGGCTTGGCGTTGATGATCGCCGAGATGCGGCCCTGGCTGACCAGCGCCGGCGAGTGGGCGCCGGATGCGATGTCCGCAAAGAAGAGTTGGACGTCGCGCGCCCGGCTCTCCTTGCCGCCGATCCGGTACGCGGAGCCTTCGCCGCGCTCGATGCGCCGGCTGACCTCGATCTCCGTCATGTCGTTCCAGCCGGGCGGCGCCTTGCGCTGGTCGTTGGCGATCACGACCGCGACCTCGGCGACATCGCGCGCCGGCCGCGACGAGGTGCCCGCGAAGATCACGTCGTCCATCTCGCCGCCGCGCATCTGCTTGACGCGGTTTTCGCCCATCACCCAGCGCAGCGCCTCGACGAGGTTGGATTTTCCGCACCCGTTGGGGCCGACGATGCCGGTCAGACCTTCCTCGATGACGAACTCCGTCGGCTCGACGAAGGACTTGAAGCCGGCGAGGCGTAGCTTGGCGAATTGCATGACTGATGTCGTCTCTCGCGTGGGGTGCGGGGCGTCCGGACTGCGTTCAGGGCTTGCGCAGGATCTCGCGCAGGGCCTTGTCGACATCCTCGAAGCTCGGGGCGCCGGTATGGCGCTTGCCGTTGATCACCAGCGCCGGCGTGCCGGTGACTTTGTAATCCTTCTCGCCGGCCTGGGCCGCGGCGACGATCTTCAATTGCATGGCCTGGTCGTCCGCGCAGGCGGTCGCACGGTCGCGCGGCAATCCGGCCAGCGACGCGAATTGCTTCACGCGCTCGATCATCGGACCCGCCTCGCGGCCCGACGCCCATTGCTCCTGCTGCCGGAAGAGCAGTTCGAGGAAACCGAAATAGCGTTCCGTGGGCACGCAGCGGGCGATCTGGGCCGCCTGGAGCGCGACGCGGTCGAGGGGGAAGTCGCGATAGACGAATTTGAGCTGTCCCGTCTCGATGTACTGGCTCTTGAGTTTCGGCAGCACCTCGTTGTGGAAACGCGCGCAGGACGGACAGGTCAGCGACGCGTACTCGATCAGGACCGCCGGGGCGTCGGCCTTCCCGAGCACCATGTCGTCGCCTTCGCGCCGGGGGCCTAGCGCCGCCGGATCGATGGCGGTCTGGGCGCTGGCCGGGGCGGCGATCAGGGATCCCCTTGCCTCCAAGCTGCGCGCCGGGTGGCCTGGCCACAGGGCATCCGATACGAGGGCATCGGCCACGAGGGCGAGGGAGAGAACGGCCGCAGCCGCCCAGATATGAGATTTCTGTGTCATGTGACCCACTAGATGTTGATGAACCTAGCCACGCTGCCGCCGAGTCGCCAAGCGACGCGGCGGGGTACTGGGGATAAGTCGGCTCCCGGCCTCACCGCGAGCCGACCAGATGCGCGCCGAGCCGTGCCAGGGCCGCGCGCAACGTCTCGTCCTCGACCGGCTCGGCCGCGGCTGTGGCGGCGGCGCGCGCGGCGGGAGACGGCGTGCGTTTCAGCCGGGCGGGACGGCGGAGCGCGATCGCCGGCGGGCGCTGCGCCAGCGCCAGACGCGCCACGGCGGCATGGCCGAGAAAGGCGTTGATGCGTTCGATCAGCTGCGGCGCGATGTGCTGGACCTCGACCGCGAGGGCGGGCGTGACGCGCAGGTGCAGCACCCCCGGTCCGCCGCCGCGAGGCAGCGCGAGCCGCTCGGGCGCGGTATCCGCCGCGAGCCGTGGGCCGGCAAGGTCGGGCCAGCCGGCGACCAGGGCGGCGAAGTGGATGCCGCGTTTCTCCAGCACGGGGCGGGTCAGTTTCGCGAGGCTGCGGGAGATCGCGCGTGGCGCCATGGGGCCGGAACCTTCTCGGGCTCGACAAAATGCTGACAGGACGAGTTTAAACGATGCGATCATGGCGAAGCGATGACCGAAACCGCGCCGATCGACGGAGCCCTCGGGGCGAGGCTGCTCGCCTGGTACGACCGGGCGGCGCGCGTCCTGCCCTGGCGTGCGCCGCCAGGGACGCGCCAGGACCCGTATCGCGTCTGGCTGTCGGAGATGATGCTCCAGCAGACCACGGTCGCCGCGGTCGGCCCCTATTTCCTGCGTTTCCTGGCGCGCTGGCCGGACATCGCGGCGCTCGCGGCGGCGCCGCGCGAGGAGGTGCTGCGCGAATGGGCCGGCCTCGGCTACTACGCGCGGGCGCGCAACCTTCACGACTGCGCCCGGCGCGTCGTCGCGGAGCATGGCGGCCGGTTTCCGCCGACGGTCCCGGAACTGCGCGCCTTGCCGGGAATCGGGCCCTACACGGCGGGGGCCATCGCGGCGATCGCCTTCGACGCGCGCGAAGTGGCGGTTGACGGCAATGTCGAGCGCGTTGTCTCCCGCCTGGCGGCCATCACCACCCCATTGCCGCAGGCCAAGGCCGGGATCCGCGCGCTTGCTGGCGCGATGATGCCGGCGGTCAGGCCGGGCGATTTCGCCCAGGCGATGATGGATCTGGGCGCGACCGTCTGTACGCCGCGTGGGCCGTCCTGCCCCGCATGCCCGCTGCGTGACGTCTGCCGCGCCGCTGCCAGCGGCGAGGCGGAGCGCTATCCGGTGAAGCTGGCCAAGCCGCCGCGGCCGCTGCGGCGCGGTGTCGCCTTCGTCCTGCGCGACGCCGCAGGGGCCGTGTGGCTGACCCGGCGCCCGCCGACCGGCCTGCTCGGCGGCATGGTCCAGGTGCCGACCACCGCATGGAGCGAGGCCGGGCCGGATGGTGCGGCGCGGCGCGCGGCCTGCCCCGCGCCGGAACTCGACTGGCGCGCGCTTCCGGACCCCGTGCGCCACGTCTTCACGCATTTCGAACTCGATCTCGTGGTGTTGACCGCGCGCATGGCCGAGACCGGCGTGCCGGACGGCGAAGGACGCTGGTGCCCGGCCGAGGATGTGTCCGGTGCCGGTTTGCCTAGCCTGTTCAGGAAGGTCGTCGGGGTCGCTCTGGAGGCCGCGGGCGAGGGCGGCACGCGCCGCCGTCGGGGGGCGCGTCTCAGCCGCCGTTGAGGACGAAGAGGCCGAGCACGTCGCGCAGGTCGTCGGTGACGAGGTCGGCACCGGCGGGAGCCGGCGTGCCCGGCCCGGCGAAGCCGACGATGAAGAGGCCCGCGGCGCGTGCCGCGGCCACGCCGGTGGCGCTGTCCTCGACGGCGACGACGCTGGCGGGCGGCAACCCGAGAAGCGCACACCCCGCGCGGTAGGGCGTGGGATCCGGCTTGCCCGCCGCGACGTCGTCGAGCCCGACGATGCCGGCGACGAGGTCGTGCACGCCCAGCGCCGCGAGGTTGGCGACCACGATCCGCCGGTTGGAGTTCGAAACGCAGACCTGACCGATTCCCCGGCCGTTCAGGCCACGCATCGCGTCGAGCGCGCCGGGCATGGGATGGATCGGTCCGGTATCGTCGACATAGGCGTCGTCGATCGCCGCAAGCCACGCATCACGCGCGAGGCTGGCGGGAAAGCGCGGCCGCAGGGTCTGCCAGACATCCACGTTGTGGAGGCCGCGAAAGGCGGTCTCCGGCAGCGCCGCAAGGTCGACGCCCCAGCGCCGCGACGCCGCGAGCAGGGCGCGGTGGTGGCGCGGCTCGCTGTCGGCGAGCGTGCCGTCGACGTCCCAGGCGATCCCGCCGAACCGCATGTCCCGTGCCGCCTCGCCGTGTCGGCCGACCCGCGAGCCCCGGCGGCTCAGTTCATGTCCGCGCGCAGCTTGGCGCGCAGCACGTCGATGGGCACGCGCTTGCCGCCATCCGCGACCACGCACCAGAAAGTCCAGCCATTGCAGGCGGGCGCACCCTGGACCGCTGCGCCGACCTGGTGGATCGACCCCTTGTGCTCGGCCGAGATCAGCGTCCCGTCGGCGCGCACCCGCGCGGTCCAGCGGCCACTCGGATCGCTCAGCACCTCGCCGGGTTGGAGCAGGCCGCGCTCGACCAGCCAGCCGAAGGGAACGCGCGGTTCCTCGCGCTTCGAGCCGGTCGGCTCGATCGAATCGGGATCGGCGCGACGCACCGCGGCGATGCGCTTGCGCGCGACATCGGCATAGGCGGGATCGCGCTCCAGCCCGATGAAGCGGCGGCCGAGCCGGCGCGCCACGGCACCGGTGGTGCCGCTGCCGAAGAAGGGATCGAGGATGACGTCGTCCGGTTTGGTGGAGGCGACGATCACGCGGTGCAGCAGCGCCTCCGGCTTTTGCGTCGGGTGTGCCTTGCGGCCGTCGGCGTCCTTGATGCGCTCCGACCCCGTGCAGAGCGGGATGAACCAGTCGCTGCGCATCTGGATGTCGTCGTTCAGCGCCTTCATCGAGGCGTAATTGAACGTGTAGCGGGATTTCTGGTCGCGCGCGGCCCAGATCATCGTCTCGTGGGCGTTGGTGAAGCGCCGGCCGCGGAAATTCGGCATCGGGTTGGCCTTGCGCCAGACGACGTCGTTGAGGACCCAGAAGCCGAGATCCTGGAGCGACGCGCCGAGCCGGAACACATTGTGGTAGCTGCCGATCACCCAGATCGTCCCGTCGGGCTTGAGGACGCGCCGCGCCTCGGCGAGCCAGGCGCGGGTGAAGCTGTCATAGGCGGCGAAATCCCCGATCTGGTCCCAGGCGTCGTCGACCGCATCGACCTTGGAATTGTCGGGGCGGTGCAGGGCGCCCTTCAACTGCAGGTTATAGGGCGGGTCGGCGAAGACCATGTCGACGCTGCCGGCCGGCAGGGCGCGCATCAGCGCGACGCAGTCGCCGATCAGCAGCCGGTTGCCGTCGCCGAGCTGGTCGCCGGGCGATGGGGCGGATGGGGCGGGGGCGGGGGCGGGGACAGGGGAAAGGGCGCGGGCCATGGGGCAGACTTTGAGTCGCCTCCGAGTCGCCGTCAATAGCTAAATGGAATCAAGATCTTGAAGGTGGTTTTTCAGAGATCGAGCGAGCGTTGGGAAAGCGGCGCAAAACTCAATCGGTGGTGTCTGCTCGACCCTTCGGACTCGATCGCTTGTAGGTGGAGGGCGGTGCCGTAACCCATGTTGCGCTCCCAGCCATAGGCCGGATGGCGGCGAGCCAGGGCGCGCATCGCGCGGTCGCGCACCTCCTTTGCGACGATCGAGGCGGCGGCGATCGAAAAGACGCGCGCGTCGCCGCCGATGATCGCGCGTCCCGGGCAGGCGAGGCCCGGCGGCACCTGATCCCCGTCGACGAGCACATGGTCCGGTTGGAAGGGCAGGCGCGCGAGGGCGCGGCGCATCGCGAGGAAGGTCGCCTGGAGGATGTTCAGCCGGTCGATGTCGCGGGCGGACGCGGCGCCGAGCGCGATCTGCACCTCGCCACGGCGCGCGGCTTCCCACAGGGCCGCGGCGGCGGTCGCGCGTCGCGCCGCAGACAAGGATTTCGAGTCGTGGACAAGGCCGCGCAGGCCACGCGGCACCCGTTTGGCGGGGACGATCAGGACCGCGGCGACGACGGGCCCTGCAAGCGGCCCGCGCCCGACTTCGTCGATGCCAGCCACCAGGCCCGGCGTCGCGCGCTCGGCGCGGAAATCGACCATCGCGGAACCCCGGTCACAGGTCCCGGTCGCGCGGGGCGCCGCGCCGGTCGCGCGGCGTCGCAGGTCAGACCAGCGTGAACCCGACCGCGGCGTTGACGTCGTCGCGCACCGCGTCGATGCCGGCGCCGATCGCGCCCTCCGCGGCGTGCAGGTTCGCCGCGCTGAAGGACGCCACGATGATGGCGCTGTGCTGGCTCTGGACGCGCATCACGGCGGCCGCATCGCCAGCCGCCAGGTCGCCCGCCGACACGGCCTTGCCGAGTTCCTTGATCTGCCGGGCCAGGCCCTTGAGTTCGATCTTCACCACGGACCGGATCTGCGGCCATGCCGCGCGATCGTCGGCCTGGGCCGCCGAGAACATCCTGGAGTAGAGCGAATCGGTGTCGATATCGGTGAATGCCACGGCGAAACTCCTGAGAACCCTTCGGACTCGAATCGCGGACAGATTCGGAGCAGGTCAGTATCGGGGTCAAGCGCTGTTTTCAGGCCCGCGCCGCCACCGCAGGGTGCCGTACGTGGGCTTGGCGGCGCCGGCCGCGTGCGGCACTGTCCCGTCATCGCCATTGGGGAGGGCAGGGCATGATCCGGATCGCGACCGCAGGCTTCCAGCACGAATCGAACACGTTTTCGACCGTTCCGGCCAGCCTCGACCTCTGGCGCAATTCCGGTATCCTCGAAGGCGACGCGATCCGCGACGAATACGCGACCTCGCAATCCACCCTGGCCGGTTTCTTCGCCGCCGCGGCGGAACGCAATGATGTCGATCTCGTGCCCCTCGTCTTCACGCGTCTCACCCCGATGGGGGCGATGACCGCAGAGGCGGCCGGCCACATCATCGACCGGATCGTCGCCGCGATCCGCGACAACGGTCCCTGGGACGCGGTGCTGCTGCCGCAGCACGGCGCCGCCGTGTCCGATCCCTGGCCGGACGCCGATGGCGAACTGGTCCGCCGCGTGCGCGAGGTGGTCGGGCCGCGCGTGCCGATCGGCCTCGCGCTCGACATGCATGCCAATGTCTCGCCGCAGATGGTCGCGAACGCGGACGTCACGACGGTGTATCAGACCAATCCGCACGTCGATGCCCGCGAGCAGGCCCTGCATTGCGCGCGGCTGATCCTGCGGATGGTCCGCGGCGAGATCCGGCCACGCAGCGCGCTGCGCATGCCACCGTTGCTCGTGAACATCCTCAACCAGGGCACGAGCGACCGGCCGATGTCCGACCTCCTGCGCGTCGCGGAGGAGCAGCGCCGCCGTCCCGGCGTGTTGTCGGTCAGCGTCGTCGAGGGCTATCCCTATGCCGACGTGGCGGAGATGGGGATGTCCTTCATCGCCGTGACAGATGGCGATCAGACCCTGGCCGAGGATGTCGCCGATACGCTGGCGCGGGCGGCGTGGTCCATGCGCGAGGCCCTGAATCAGGGCGGCACCCCGATCGACGACGCGCTCCAGCGCGCGCGCGCGGCGGCGGCCGGTCCGGTGGTCCTGTTCGATGTCGGCGACAATGTCGGCGGCGGCAGTCCTGGCGATTCGACCTTCCTGCTGCATGCCGCCCGCCGGCTCGGGGTCGGCGATCTGTTGCAGGCGCTGTGCGATCCGGACGGTGTCGCGGCCTGCGCCGCCGCCGGGATCGGCGGCCGCATCGAGCGCGGCGTCGGCGGCAGGATCGACGGGCGCCATGGCGCGCCCTTCCCGATCGCGGGCGTGGTCACCGCGCTCAGCGATGGCCGCTACGAGGAGACCGGCCCCAGCCACGGCGGCTTCCGTTTCTACAACGATGGTCCCAGCGCCGCGATCCGTACCGACGACGGATACACGATCGTGCTCACGACCAATGCCGCCGGTTCGTCGAGCCTGCAGCAATTCCGCGCGCTGGGCATCGAGCCGACGGCGATGAAGATCATCGTCGCCAAGGGCGTCCACTCGCCGCGACCGGCGATGGAACCGATCGCGCGGGAAATGATCTGGGTCGCGACGCCGGGCGTCACGACCGCCGACCTCACCACGTTCTCGTACAAGCACCGGCGTGTGCCGCTCTACCCGCTGGAGACCGCCGCGCCCTGAACCCTGACCGTATTGTCGGCAGGGGTATTTCCGCTGGCACAAGCCCGTGCTACCGAAGGGGTTCGAAACCAGCGGGCGGACCGGAAGAGTGCCGCCCCGAACGGGGGGAACATGACACGCTCCATGCGTCCGGTGGCGCTGCTCGCCGCCTTGATCCTGTCGCTGCCCGCGGCCGCGCAG
>CAYSUY010000141.1:4991-11165 GCA_964434345.1 uncultured Acetobacteraceae bacterium | reverse complement strand
CGCTGGAGCTCGAATATCCGCTGCTGCTCGACGAATACTGCTTCGTGCCCGATTCCGGCGGCGCGGGGAAATACCGCGGCGGGCTGGGCATGGCGCGCCAG
The DNA here is from genome assembly GCA_964434345.1 of uncultured Acetobacteraceae bacterium. Taxonomy (GTDB): domain Bacteria; phylum Pseudomonadota; class Alphaproteobacteria; order CACIAM-22H2; family CACIAM-22H2; genus CAIOSQ01. The sequence goes on along the minus strand of CAYSUY010000141.1, from coordinate 11,064 downwards.
ATCCGCATCCGCCATGACGGCACCACCGCATCGCTGCGCTCGGACGCGCATATCGTCCCGGCGCCCGGCGTCTTCGGCGGCCAGCCGTCGAGCGTGACGCGGATCACGCGCAACCCCGGAACGCCGCAGGCCGAACTGCTCTATTCGAAGGCTTCGGGCATGGCGATGAAGGCCGGCGAGACGATCCGCGTCGAGACGCTGGGCGGCGGCGGCTATGGCGATCCGCGCGAGCGGCCGGACGACCTGCTCGCCCGCGACCTGCGGCAGGGCAAGGTGACGCGGGCCGCGGCGGAGCGTGACTACGGCGCCGACAAGGTGGCGCGCGCGCTGGGCGAGACCTGACGCCCGCAGCGGGCGTCAGCGCGGCAGGTCGATCCAGCGGCGCTCGCGGCTGGATCGGACCACCGCGTCGAGGACCAGCTGGTTGCGCCAGCCATCGTGGAAGGTCGCGCCCTCGCGCGGCTGGCGTCCCTCACGGATCGCCGCGACCAGTTCACGCAGCAAGCCGACCACCGAAACGTTCCAGATCCCGGGATTGAGACCGGGCAGATCTGCGTTCGGGTCCGGGACCTGGATCTCCTCGAAAGAGCCACCCGCGCGCGCGATACGCAGCTTCTCGCCGGCGTTCTCGAGGATGATGGTCCCCTCGCTGCCGAAGATCTGGGTCGTGTTGTCGAGCGCATGCCGCGCGACGGCGCTGATGAACACCTGGACCAGGGCGCCGGCCGCCATCTCGAGCGTGAAATGACACAGGTCGTCGGCATCCGCACGCCACGTGGCGCCCGTCGCACGATCGACCCGGTCAGGCACAACCGTGCGGACCTGCCCGTCGACCGCCGCGACCTCGCCCAGCCACCAGCGCAGCAGATCGACCTGATGCGAGCCGTTGGCACCGAGCCTGCCGCCGCCCTCCGCCGCCAGCGACCACCAGTCCCCCATCGGGCGCGAGGCCGGATCGCCCCAGGACCCGACGACGTTGGAGACGTTCACGTGGCGCACCTGGCCGATCGCGCCGCTGGCCAGGAGATCCCTGACCTTCCGGCGGTTCGGATTGAACCGCAGTTCATGATCGATCATGTGGACCCGTCCGAGCGCCTCGGCCCGATCGAGCATGGCGCGCGCCTCGCCGGCATCCATCGCCGTCGGCTTCTCGCACAGGACATGCGCGCCGGCCTCGAGCGCCGCCAGCGTCATCGGCGCGTGCTGCCGCGTCGGCGTGGCGATGCAGACCAGATCGAAGCGGTGCGCGTCGAGCATGCGCCGCCAGTCGCCATAGGCGGCGGGAACACCGAATTGACGCGCCGCCTCGGCCGCGCTCGTTTCGCGCGCACTCGCGATCGCCACGACCTCCGCGCCGTCGACATGACGCAGCGCGGGCAGAAACGCCGCCTTCGCGAAGCTCGCACCGATGATCCCGATCTTCATGACGCCCTCCGGTCGACACCCGATATCGGCGACACTTTACGCTCTCGACGCAGACAGTACGACGATATGCTCTCGGTCATCCGCGTCTCCCATCGGGCGACGCGATGATCCGCATCTTCGACCGGAAGCCGAGTGCAGACCGACGCGAACACCGCTCCCTCTCCCACCCGCATCGGGTTCCTCGCCGGTGCGCGGGTCGCGGTGGGGACTCCTGCGCTGGTCCTGGCGGCGTCCTATGTGGGTTTCGGGGGGTTTGCGCGCGACAACGGGTTGGGGCTCGATCTGGTCCTGTTCTCGACCCTGACGGCCTGGGCCCTTCCGGGACAGATCGTGATGATCGAGCTCTACGCCGCCGGTGCGCCGCTCGTCGCGATCGCCCTGGCGGTGGCGCTCGCCAATCTCCGTCTGGCGCCGATGTCGACCGTGCTCATGCCGGTCATCGCGCTCGACGGTCGCCCGGCCTGGCGTCTCTACCTGGCCGCGCATTGGGTGGCGGTCACGGGATGGGCGCTGACGATGCTGCATGGGCCGGGGCGGCCACGCGCCGAAAGACTCGCCTGGTTCATGGGCTGCGTGCTGACCCTGTGGACCGGCTCGCTGATCGGCTGCATCCTCGGTCATCTCGCCGCCGGCATCTTCCCCCGGCCGCTCTCGCTCGCGCTCGTCTTCCTGAATCCCGTCTATTTCATGCTGCTCTGCCTCCAGGACCTGCGCGACCGCCAGCGTCTGCTCTCGGTCGTGATGGGCGGCGGGATCTGCGCGCTCCTGCATCCGGTTCTCCCGGGCTGGAGCCTTCTGCTCGCCGGGCTCGGCGGCGGCACGGCCGGGTTCCTGCTCGCACGGTGGCTGCGATGACGTGGAGCCCGTCCGAGGCCTACATGGCCGCCCTGATCGCTGCGCTCGCGACCTATCTCTGGCGCGGCTTCGGCGTCGCGGTCGGCTCGCGGATCGACCCGCATGGCAAGGTCTTCGCGTGGTTGAGCTGCGTCGCCTACGCCGTGCTCGCGGCGCTGATCCTGCGGCTCATCGTCTTCCCCGCCGGCAGCCTCGCGGATCTGCCCTCCGCTGCCCGGATCGGTGCCGCGCTGCTTGCGATCGCCACCTTTATCCTGCTGCGTCGCAACGTCTTCCTGGGCTGCCTCGCCGGCTCCGGCGCGATCGCGGCGGTGGCGGCCTTCGCCTGACCGGCGCGCACGCGGCTCAGACCAGCCCGTCCCGATCGGCGGCCCGTCGCGGCGCCGGCGCGCGGCCACCGCGCCGCGGCGTCGGCGCCCGCGACGGGACGGGGAGCGCCGCGCAGACCTTGCGCAACTCGTCGATCAGCCGCCGGCATGCAGGCGACAGCACGCTGCGGCGACGGAGCGTGAGCCCGACCGGCCGGTTCCAGTCGAGCCAGGAAATGCCCGCGGGCACGAGCCCCGCGCATTCGCGCCCCGGCTCCAGCGTGACCGAGGGCAGGTAGCCGAGGCAGTCGGTCTCCAGCAGCATCGCGCGCATGAAGGCCAGCGCGTTGGTCTCGATCGCGATCCGCGGCGGCTCCAGCCCGGCCTCCTTCAGGCATTGCTCGAGATGCTGACGCGTGAAGATCGATGTCGCGGGCAGCACCCAGCGATAACGCGCCAGTTCGGTGGGTGGCGGTGCGCGGCGCTGGCACAGCGGATGACCGGGACGGCAGGCGACCACCACGCGGTCGACGAAGAGCCGTTCCTCGACGAGGTCCGAATTGCCCGGCTGGTCGACCAGATTCGACAGCACCGCGTCGATCTCTCCCGCGCGCAGCCATTCGAAGAGCCGGTCGTGCAGACCACCGACCACCGTCACCTTGAGATCGTCGTTCCCGGCAAGCAGGCGCGCGGTGGCGATCGGCAGCACGCTGGCGATGACGCTGGGCGCCGAGCCGATCGCGATGCGGCCCTCGCGCCCGTCGCGGATCGCGCGCACCGCGCGTTCCGCCTCGGTCATCTCGATCGCGATGGCGCGCGCATGCTGCGCGAGCTCCCTGCCGAACTCTGTCGCCAGCACGCCGCGCGCCGTGCGTTCGAAAAGCTGGACGCCGAGATGCGCCTCGAGCCGCCGCAGGCTCTTGCTCAGCGCCGGCTGCGAGATGCCGAGCGCGCGCGCGGCACGCGCCAGGCTCCTGTGTTCGATCAGCGCCGCGACATGGCGCATCTGCTGCGTCTGCATGGACCGGCCTCCCTCGGGGCGATGACGTAAGGTTATAGCTCGAAGACCCTGCGGTAGTTGTAGCCGATGCGGCCGCATGCCAGACTTCGCGCGTCGGAGGAGCCGTTCGACGGCGCCCGCCGAGGGGGAGGAATGACGAGCGACAGGACTGCCAGGCGCGACGCGGCCTTCGCGATCGCCATGATCGCCGCCGGGGCGCTGACGATCTGGGGCGTGCGCAACCAGCCACGTGCGCCGTTCGACCCCGTGGGCGCAGCCGCGATCCCCTTCTGGACCGCGATCGCCGTGATCGCACTCGCGTCGATCCTTCTGGCGCGCATCGTCCTCGGCCATGCGACGCGCGGCGGCGCGGTCTCCCTCTTCACCTCCGCCGAAGCGATCGACGACGGCTACACGGTCGCGCCGCGCTACTCGCTCGCCGCCGCCCTCTGCACCGCCGCCTTCGCAGCGGCCCTGCCCTTCGCGGGGTTTCGGCTCGCGTCGATCGGGTTCATGCTCGTCCTGGGCTGGCTGCTCTGCGATCGCACACCGCGTGCGGTCGCGATCGTCGCCGCGGTGGCGATCCTCGGCGGCGCGGGTCTCGACGCGGGTTTCCGCGCGCTGATGATCGACCTGCCCTGAGGCGTGGCGCATGGACCTCGGACAGGCCTTCCTGGATCTGCTCGCGCCCGGCCCGCTCGGCCTGCTGCTGGTGGGCACGCTGCTCGGCATCGTCGTCGGCGCGCTGCCGGGACTGACCGGCGGCGCGCTGCTCGCCCTGTCGCTGCCCTTCACCTACCGCATGACCAGCGTCGACGGCGTGATCCTGATGACGTCGATGTATGTCGGCGGCATCTCGGGCGGCCTGATCACCGCGACGCTGATGCGCATTCCGGGCGAGCCCTCGGCGGTCGTGACGACGCTCGACGGCTTTCCGATGGCGCGCGGCGGACGGCCGGGCCGCGCGCTGGGCCTCGGCATCTCCGCCTCGCTGATCGGCGGCGCGCTCTCCTGGCTCGTCCTTGTCCTGCTGTCACCGTCGATGGCGCGGCTGGCGCTGGTCTTCGGACCGTTCGAGAATTTCGCCCTGGTGCTGATGGCGCTCGTGCTGATCGCGACGTTGAGCCAGGGATCCGTCATCAAGGGCCTGCTCGCGGGCCTGTTCGGCATGCTCGTCTCCTATCCCGGCATCGACGAGACGTCGGGGCAGCGCCGTCTCAATTTCGGCTTCGACGAGATGGCCGGCGGATTCAGCACGCTGGCCATCATCCTCGGCGCCTTCGCGATCAGTCAGGTGCTGGCCGACGCGATGCACGCCCGGCAGCGCTTCGAGAGCCTGGATCCGAGCCTGCGCGGGATCTTCCTCTCGCCGCGCGACTACATCCGTCAGGCGTGGAACATCCTGCGCTCCGCCACGATCGGGGTCGTCATCGGCATCCTGCCCGGCGTCGGCGCGAGCATCAGTTCGATCGTCGCCTATTCGACGGCGCGCAACATGTCGAAGACGCCGGAGAAATTCGGCACCGGATTCGACGACGGCATCGTCGCCGCGGAAACCGCGAACAACGCCAATACCGGCGGCGCGCTGATCCCGATGATCACCCTCGGCATCCCCGGCAGTCCCTCGGCCTCGATTCTTCTCGCCGCGCTGCTGATGCACAACATCCAGCCTGGGCCGACCCTGTTCACCAACGCACCCCAGGTCGTCGGCGCGCTGATGGCGGCACATCTCGTGTCACATGTCGCCATGTTCGCGATCATGATCGCCGGCTGCGTCCTGATCGCGCGACTGATGTACATCCCGCGCGCGTATGTGCTCCCGATCGTGATCGTGCTCTGCGCCATCGGCGCACTGGCTGAAAACGGCCGCATGTTCGACCTCTGGACCATGATCGCCTTCGGGGCGATCGGGTTCCTGCTCGAACTCTGCGCGGTACCGCTCGGCCCCTTCGTGATCGGGCTCCTGCTCGCGCCGCTGGCCGAGATCCAGCTGCGCGCGGGGCTCATGGCGACGGACGGGTCGCTCTGGCCGATCCTCCAGCGTCCCGTCGCATGCAGCCTCCTCGCCGTATCGGCGGCGATGTTCGCGTGGCCGCTCTGGAGGGATTGGCGACGCAGCGCCGACGCACGCGCGCGGCTTGGAACACAAACCACCGGGAGAGCATCATGAAGCGGAGACATTTCCTCGCAGCGACCGGCGCCGCCGGCCTCGCGGCCCATACGGCCAGCGCCCAGACCTATCCCGAAAAACCCATCCGGATCGTCGTTCCGAACCCGACCGGCGGCAGCGCCGACTATGTCGCCCGGTTCTTCCAGACGCCGCTGCAACGGATCCTTGGGCAGGGTGTCGCGATCGCCAACGTGGTGGGCGGCGGCACGTCGATCGGCAATCGTCAGGTGCGCGACGCCGCGCCCGACGGCCATACCGTCCTCGCGATCCATCAGGCCCTGCTGACGGCGGCCACCCTGAAGGTCATGGATTTCG
>CAYSUY010000141.1:0-4981 GCA_964434345.1 uncultured Acetobacteraceae bacterium | reverse complement strand
CCCCGGTGGCTCAGGTCGCGACCGAGTACACGGCGGTCGTCGTCAACCGCAAGGCCGCCTATCAGACGCTTCCCGCGGTGATCGCCGCGGCCAAGGCCGGCGACCTGAAAGCCGGCGTCCAGATCGGCGCGATCAACCATTTCCTGTTCCTGTCGCTGAGCGATGCCACCGGTGCGAAGTTCCGCTACGTGAACACCGGCGGCGGCGGACCGACGCGCACGGCGCTCGCCGGTGGCCATGTCGACGTGGCCTTCCTGACGGTCAACGAGGCGAAGCCGCTCGTCGATTCCGGGGATCTCGCCATCGTCGCGCTCTTCGCGCCGTCGCGCCTGCCCGCGTGGCCGAATCTCCCGACCGCGCGCGAACAGGGGACCGATCTGCTGCTCAACCTCAGTTACTGGTGGTGGATGCCCAAGGCGACACCGCGCGACCGGGTCGACCGCTTCGCCGAGGCGCTGCGCACCGGTAGCCAGGAACCGGAGATCGTCGCCAAGTTCGCCGAGTTCAACATGATCCCCGCCTTCCTGAAGGGGGCCGAACTCGAAGCCGAAATCACCCGCCAGTACGAGAACATGAAGGCTCTGGCGGCGCGCAACAACGTCACCGCGGGCTGATCCCGCGCACCCACGCAACGGAGGACACGATGAACATCGACACGAAGCGGCGCGATCTCCTGGCCGGCGGTGCCATGGCCGGCGCCGTGGCCGGCATGGCCTGGACCCCGCGCGCCGGGGCGCAGACCGCGAAGGCGGCCCCGTTCACGATCGTCATCAACAACTCGCCCTGGTTCGACGGCTTCCGCAAGACGGTCGAGGATTACGAGAAGGAGACCGGCAACAAGGTCAATCTCGACGTCAATCCCTTCGGCGGCAGCCTCGAGAAGCAGCGCGCCTCGGTCCGCGCCAAGGACGGGATGTTCGACCTGCTGATCATGAACGGCCTGTACTACCAGGAAATGTATCATGGCGGCTTCCTCACCCCGATCAACGACATCGATCCGAAGTTCCGCCTCGATCCGCAGATGATCGCCTACGACAACACGGTGTTCTGGGACGAGGCGACGAAGACGCACGATCCCAAGGGCAAGCTGATGTCGGTGCCCGTGAACGGGAACATCCCGCTGCTGCTGTACCGCGCGGATCTCTACGAGCAGAACAAGCTGCAGGTGCCGAAGACCTGGGACGAATTGCTCGCCAACGCGAAGAAGCTGCACAACCCGCCGCGCATGTACGGCATCGTCCAGCGCGGCGCGCGCGGCGCACCGAACGACATCTCCTACGACTGGTGGCCGTATCTCTACAGCTTCAACGGCAGCCTGTTCCGCGACGAGGCCAAGGGCGACTTCACCGTCACCATCAACAGCAAGGAATCCAAGGCGGCGCTCGATTTCTACATCCGCATGGCCAAGGAGGCGGGGCACCCGCAGACCGGCGGCCTTGCCCAGGCGCAGATCATCCAGAACATGGTCACCGGCCGCGCGGCGCACGCGCTGCTCGTGATCGCGGCGTGGTCGCAGATGGACGATCCGACCAAGTCCGCTGTCGTCGGCAAGGTCAACGCGGCCTGCGTGCCGGGCAGCGCCACCGGCAAGCCTGCGCCGGTCCTCGGCCATTGGCTCGGCGGCATCCCGAAGAACGTGCCGAAGCCGCGCCAGGAAGCCGCCCTCACCTTCCTCGCCTGGTTCCAGAGCCGCAACGCGCAGATGAACTACCTCAAGGCCGGATCGCCGCCAGTCCGGCAGGATGTGCTGTCCGACCAGGAATTGTGGAAGGATCCCAAGAACCGCTGGATGCCGGCGATGGCGGAAAGCTCGCAATATGTCCGCCTGATGTGGAGCGTCCCCGAAGGCGCCCAGATCGGCGACATCCTCGAACTGCGTCTCAACCAGGCCGTCATCGGAGAGCTGACCTCCGACAAGGCGTTGAACATGATCGCCGACGAGACCCACACGATCATGCAGCGCGCCGGCTACAAGACCGGCCGCATCGCGCCGCTGTGACCGCACGCGGCATCTCCTGTCGCTCCCTCCGCCGTGGCGCCGCGCGCGCCCCGGCGGCCCAGGGAGCGGGCGGTACGGCATGAGCGCCGCCGTGACCATGCATGACGGGCGCTGGCGCATCATCGCGCTGACGCCCGTCACCGGTATCTTCCTCGCCATGTCGGTGCTCCCCGTCCTCAATCTGATGGCGATGAGCGTCCACGACATCGGCTGGACCGCCGGGCGATCGGTCTGGACCTCGGCCGGAGCCGTGCATTACCAGCGCCTCGCCGAGGATACGCTCCTCCACGCGGGCATCTGGAACACCCTCGTCTTCTCGGTGGTCGCGGTCGCGATCCAGATCGTGCTCGGCTTCTTCCTCGCCTGGGCGGTGAGCCGCATCGATCGCGGCCGCGTGCTGTACCGGACGATCTTCATCCTGCCGATCCTGGTCCCCGGGATCCTGATCGGGGCGATCTGGAAGCTGATGCTCAATTTCGATTTCGGCCTCGCGAACGCGATCCTCGAGGTCTTCGGCGCCGAGCCGCGCGACTGGCTCGGCACGCGCGCGCTGGCGCTGCCGTCGGTGATCCTCGTCGACATCTGGCATTGGACGCCGTTCTGCTTCCTGCTGCTGCTCGCCGGCTTCGAATCCATGCCCCAGGACGTGCTCGAGGCGGCACGGGTCGATGGCGCCGGGATATGGGGCGAGCTGCGCCATGTCCTCGTCCCGATGATGATGCCGGTGATCGTCGTCACCTTCCTCTTCCGCTTCGTGTCGTCGCTGAAGGTCTTCGACGAGATCTATCTGCTCACCGGCGGGGGGCCGGGTTCGGCGACCGAGGTCGTGAGCTACACGATCTACCGGACCTTCTTCACCCAGGACCGCATGGGCTACGGATCGGCGATGTCGATCGCCGTGCTGTTCGGGATCACCCTCGCCATCGCGCTGGCCCTGGGCGCCTCGCGCCGTCACGGAGCGCGCCCATGAGCCCGGCCGCCCGCGGCGGGATCGCGCTGTCGCACCTCTTCCTGATCGCGGTGGCGGCCTTCGTGCTGGTGCCGTTCTTCTGGATCGTCGCGGCGGGCTTCAAGACCCAGATCTCGCTCCTCCAGGGCGAGATCTTCTTCACGCCCACCCTCGCGAGCTTCCGCGAGGTGCTGTTCTCCAAGACCACCGAGTTCCTCGACAACACGCTCAACAGCCTGATCGTCGCGGCGGGCAGCACGCTCGTGATCCTCGTCGCGGCCACGCTCGGCGGCTATGCGATCGAACGCATGGGCACGCCGCGCTGGCTCGTCCACGCGCTGCTCGGCTGGGCGGTGGTGTTCCACATGGTTCCGCCGATCACGCTGGTCGCGGCATGGTTCCCGCTCTATCGCGAGCTTGGCCTCGACAACACCTATGCCGGGCTGATCCTCGGCCATGTCGCGGTCCATCTGCCGATGGCGCTCTGGCTGATGGCGAATTTCGTGCGCGACGTGCCGGTCGAACTCGAGGAAGCCGCGCGCATCGACGGGTGCAGCACGCCCTGGCTGATCTGGCGCATCATCGTGCCGCTGCTCGCGCCCGGCCTCGCCGCGACCGCGATCCTGATGTTCATCTTCAGCTGGAACGAATTCGCGGTGGCGCTCAACCTCACGGCCAAGCAGACCGCGACCATCCCCGTGGCGATCGCGAAATTCGCCCAGGGCTACGAGATCAAGTACGGGGAGATGGCGGCGACCGCGGCCCTGTCCCTGGTGCCGGCGCTGCTCTTCCTGCTCTTCGGGCAGCGCTACATCGTCAAGGGTCTGACCACGGGAGCCGTGAAGTAACGATGCCAAGATTGTTCGGACAGGACCTCACCCGCCGCGACTTCGAACGCCATGTCGGCGCGACGCGTCAGGTGGCGGGGATCGACCTCGTCGCCTTCGCGGACGGCGCCGAGCAGGGCGTGCGCGCCCTGCAATTCCGGACCGGCGGCGGGCTCGAATTCTCGGTGCTCGTCGACCGCAGCATGGATATCGGGCGTTTTGACCTGCGCGGCGCGCCGTTCGCCTGGCAATCCGCCACCGGCTTCCGCAGCCCCGCCTATCTCTCGGCCAACGCCGATGGCGGCACGGGTTTCATGCGGGGCTTCTCGGGCCTGTTCTGCACCTGCGGCTTCGATCACGTGCGCCAGCCTGATCGCGGTCCGGCCGATCATTTCGACATGCCGCTGCGGCGCGAGATGGCGTATCCGATGCACGGGCACGGCGCCTTCCAGCCGGCGCGCCTCGAGGGCTATGGCGAGACCTGGGACGGCGATAGCTGCACGCTCTGGTGCGAGGGAACGGTCGTCCAGGCGGCGGTGATGGGCGAACACCTGACGATGCGCCGCCGCATCGAGGCGCGGATCGGCGAAAACTGGCTGCGCATCGTCGATACGATCGAGAACCGCGGCTTTTCGCGCACGCCGCATATGCTGCTCTATCACATCAACGCGGGCTGGCCGCTGCTCGACGCGGGCGCGCGCTTCGCGGCGCCGATCCTGCGCACCCGTGCCGCGAACATGCCGCGCGAGAGCCAGCAGGCCGGCTACCGGACACAGACGGGGCCGCAGCCGCGCTTCGTGCAGCAGGTCTTCGATCACGAGGTCGCCAGCGACCCGTCCGGCCGCGTGCCGACCGCGCTGATCAACGACGCCCGCGGGCTCGGCTTCATGGTCGAGTTCGACGGCGCGCGTTTCCCCTGCCTCCAGCAATGGCAGGCCCTGGGCGACGGGGTCTATGGCTTCGGGATCGAGCCCGTGACGACGCGCTGGGGCGACCGCGCGGTCGCCGATCGCAGCGGCGAGATCATCTGGCTCGAACACGGCGAGAGCCGCGTCTACGACACGCGCCTCGCGGCGCTGGATGGCGCTGCGGCGATCGCCGCCTTCGACGCCCGGGTCGCCGCGATACACCCGCAGGCCGCGGACGAATTTCCCCACCGCACCGAGCAGCCGCAAGGCGGTCCCTTCATTCCTTCCATGCCGAGGA
>CAYSUY010000140.1:0-11229 GCA_964434345.1 uncultured Acetobacteraceae bacterium | reverse complement strand
GGCACGCTGCGCGGCCTCGTTCGCGGACTGCGCGCTGCGTTCGTCGCGCGCGGCGGAGTCTGCGGCGCGCTGGGCGTCGCTCGCGGCACGATCGATGAGGGCGCGGTCCTCGGGCGCGAGTTGCGTGCAGGCCGCGCCGCCGAGGGCGACGAGGCCAAGGACGAGGCTCCGGAAGACTGGGGACATCGCGTGGATCTCCTGTTCGGGCTTGGCTTCGGGTTCGCACCGCAAGAGGCGGGCGACCGGCCACGCAGCAACGCGCGCCGGGACGAGGGAAGCTAGAGGCGCCGCACACGCGCACCGATGACCCCGATCAAACCGCCGGTCGCGAAAGCGCGGAGAATGGCGTCGCTCTCCGGAGCGTGATCCGCCCTGACGCAAGCGTGGATCACGCTCTGGCTCCCTGTCCCGTCGCGTGATCCTCGTCTCCGGCGCCTACGCCGTCGACGCGCACGCGCCAGCGCGAAGGAACGCAACTTGCCGCCGAAGCCGCCGCTCCAGACAGCCTCGCCCGATCCCTCGCCGCGACACGAAGCCCGTCGTCGTCTCGCGACGACCCGACCCTGTTTCGCCGCGGAGGCAATGGCATGACGGCGGAGACCCCCGGCGCCGTGCGCGTCGACCCCGAGGCGCTTCGTCGCAGCTGCGATCCCGAGCGCCTGGGATTCCTGACGACCGCGGAGGTCGTCGCCGCGCCGCTCGACGACGTGCAGCGCCGCGCCAGCGACGCCCTCGCCTTCGGCGTCGCGCTGCGACAGCCCGGCTACAACATCTTCGCGGTCGGTCCGCCCGGCGTCGGCAAGCAGACGCTGGTGCAGCGCCAGCTCGACGCCGCGGCCGCGCGCGCGCCGCGCGCCGACGACTGGTGCTATGTCTTCAACTTCGTCGAGGAAGGGCGTCGTCCGATGACGCTGCGCCTTCCGCCGGGCCGCGGCGCGGTGCTCAAGCGCGACATGGACGACCTGATCGAGGAGCTTCGCGCGGCCATTCCGGCAGCCTTCGAGAGCGACGAGTACCGCAGCCGCAGGCAGACGCTCGAGGATCGCGCGAAGTCGCTGCCGCAGAAAGCCAGCGCCGAGGTCGAGCAGGAGGCGCGCGCCCAGGGTGTCGCCATCCTCCATCTGCCGACCGGCATGGCGCTGGCCCCGACGCGCGACGGCGAGATCATCGGTCCCGAGGCCTTCGGCAAGCTGCCCGAGGCCGAGCGCGTCAAGGCACGCACCGCGATGGCCGCCGTTCAGGAAAAGCTGCAGGCGGCGATGCGCAAGCTTCCGCAATGGGAGGCGGAATTCCGCGAGCAGCTACGTGCGCTCAACCGGGAGGTCGTTCGATACGCGATCGGGCATCTGATGGTCGCCCTCACCGCGCGTTACGCGGGGCTCGAACAGGTGCTCGTGCATCTGCGCAGCGTGGAGGCCGACCTGATCCGGAACGCCGAGCGTTTCCTGGAGATCGAGAACACGATGCAGGACGGCCCGGGCGACGGACCGCTCGGCGTCACCATCAAGGGCGGCGCCTTTCGCCGCTACCAGGTCAACGTGGTGGTCGACAACGACGGCCTGGATCGTGCGCCGGTCATCTACGAGGACCATCCGACGATGGCCAATCTCGTCGGACGCGTCGAGTACCGCGCCCATTACGGCGCCTTCGCGACCGATTTCACGCTGATCAAGCCGGGCGCGCTGCATCGCGCGAATGGCGGCTTCCTGGTGATCGACGCCCGCCGGCTGCTGATGCAGCCCTATGCCTGGGAACAGCTCAAGCGCACGCTGCGCGCCGGACGGATCCGGGTCGAATCGGTGGGCGAGGCGATCGGGCTCGCGATGCCGGTGTCCCTCGAGCCGGAGCCGGTTCCGCTCGACGTGAAGGTCATCCTCCTCGGCGACCGCACGCTCTACGAACTGCTCTCCGCCTACGATCCCGACCTGCTGGAGCTGTTCAAGGTCACGGCCGATTTCGACGATCGCACGCCGCGCGACGCCGCCGGCGAGGCCGCCTACGCGGCGCTGGTCGCCGATGTCGCGACGCGCGGCGGGCTGCGCGCCTTCGACGCGGGCGCGGTCGCCCGCATCGTCGATCATGGCGCGCGGCTGGCCGCGGACGCGACGAAGCTCTCCTGCGGGTTCGAGGCGATCGCCGACCTCGTGCGCGAAAGCGACCATTTCGCCGGGCTCGCGGGGCGCGGGATCGCCGCCGCCGAGGACGTCGCGGCGGCGATCGCGGCGCAGGAGCGACGCACCGCGCGCCTTCGCGACCATATCCGCGAGGCGATCCGTCGCGGCGCGCTGATGGTCGACGTCGGAGGGGAACGCATCGGCCAGATCAACGGCCTCGTCGTGGTCCAGCTCGGCGGCTCGAGCTTCGGATGGCCGACCCGCATCACCGCGCGCGTCCGGCTCGGCGGCGGCAAGCTGGTGGACATCGAGCGCGAAGCGAAGCTCGGCGGACCGCTCCACTCCAAGGGCGTGCTGATCCTGGAGGGCTTCCTCGGCGGGCGGTTCGGCCGCGAGAGTCCGCTCGCGCTATGGGCCAGCCTCGTCTTCGAGCAATCCTACGGCCAGATCGAGGGCGACAGCGCGTCGCTCGCCGAGCTCTGCGCCCTGCTCTCCGCGATCGGCGATCTGCCGTTGCGCCAGGATCTCGCGATGACCGGCTCGGTGAACCAGCTCGGCGCGGCGCAGCCGATCGGAGGGGTCAACGAGAAGATCGAGGGGTTCTTCGACATCTGCGCGGATGCCGGCCTCACCGGCACGCAAGGCGTCCTCGTCCCCTCCGCGAACCTGCCCAATCTCATGCTGCGCGAGGATGTCGTCGCCGCGGTCCGCGACGGGCGTTTCCATGTCCATGCCGTCGACGGCGTCGATGCCGCGATGGCGCTGCTCGCCGGCCTGCCCGCGGGCACGCCAGACCCCGGCGGTCGATACGCCGCGGGCACCGTCAACGGGACGGTGCAGGCGGCGCTCGAACGGCTCGGCGCGGCGGCGCGCAGCTTCGCGACCGAGCGGCTGCGCTGACGATCACGGTTCGGCATCCGCGCGGCGCGCTGGCCGGCCGGGCTCCTCGTAGGTCTCGGCCACGAGCAGATCGTAGACGCGCGCGGCCGGCCCCTCGACCGGGCGCCCGATATGACCCGGCAGGTCGCCGGCGAGGGCCGCCGCGGCCTGCTGCAGCGCCGCCTGGTCGGCCCCGCATTCCAGGATCCGGCAGAGCTGTGCGTCGTCGAGCGGCCCCAGGAGGCGACGGATCTCGACCGGATCGACGACCGGCACCGGTCGCTGCGCAGGCGTCGCGGCACGGGCGGGCTGAACGGCGTCACCCTTCGTGGAGCGGGGTCTCGTCATCGGGGTCTCTCCTCGGTCGCGGGACTGCAAGGCGGGCATCGCAGCACAGCCGCGCGGATCGGCATTGCGGGCGCGCAATGACGCGCGATGTCCGCCGCTCCAGCGTGTCGCGACGCATCGCATGACGCACAGGAGGTCCGCATGAAGGCAGCGCAGATCATGACCCGCAATGTCCGCACCGTGGCGCCGGACACCCCGGCCCAGGCGGTGGCGCGACTGCTGCTGGACAACGCGATCAGCGCCGTGCCGGTGATCGATCCGAGCGGCATCCCGCTCGGCGTCGTCAGCGAAGCGGATTTCGTCCGCCGTCCGGAGCTGGCGACCACGAGGCGGCGCTCCTGGTGGCTTGCCTATGTCGCCGATCCGCAGGGCGGCGCGGAGGATTTCATCCGCAGCCACGGTCAAAGCGCGGGAGAGATCATGCATCGCGGCATCGTCGCGGTCGGCCCGGACGCCGAACTCGCGAAGGTCGCGGAGCTCCTCGAAAGGCGCAAGGTGAAGCGCGTCTTCGTGATCGACGGCGGCACGGTCGTCGGCGTGATCACGCGCTCGGACTTCGTGCGTGCCGTGGCGGGCGCGGCGCGCCATCCGGGGGATCTGCGCGGCGACGCGCAGATCCGCGAGGACATCGAGCGGCGGATGACCGAGGAACCCTGGGCGCCGCGCGCGCTGGTGACCGTTCTGGTCGAGAACGGGAAGGTCTCGCTGCTCGGCATGGTGGCCTCCCAATCCGAACGCGCGGCGCTGGTCCTGCTCGCGCGCGAGGTCGACGGGGTGACGGAGGTCGCCGACCACCTCGTGGTGCGGGCGATACCGATCGTCGCGGGCGGCATGATGTGAGCGGCAGGCGGGCGCGCCGTCACAGCGGCAGGTCGGACGGCGCGCCGCGCTCCTTGCGTTCATCCGGTGCCTCGGTCATCGTCGCTTCCGTGAGCAGCAGGACGCCCGCGACGGACACCGCGTTTTCCAGCGCGACGCGCACGACCTTCGTCGGATCGACGATGCCCGCCTCGACGAGATCGACATAGGTCTTGGTCGCCGCATCGAGGCCGAAATTGCCGGTGGCGGCGAGCATGCGCGCCACCGCGACGCCGCCATCGACCGACGAATTCTCCGCGATCTGCCGCGCCGGGATCTCCAGGGCGCGGCACAGCAGCCGCACGCCGGTGCGCTCGTCCCCGTCGCAGCGCGCGGCTTCCTCCTCGACCGCGGCGATGCAGCGCAGCAGCGCGAGACCGCCGCCCGGCACGATACCCTCGGCGACAGCCGCCTTGGTCGCGCTGATCGCGTCGTCGAGCGCCTCCTTCTTCGCTTTCATCTCGGGCTCGGACGGCGCGCCGACGCGGATCACGGCGACGCCTCCGGCGAGCTTGGCGAGGCGCTCGCGAAGCTTTTCCCTGTCGTAGTCGCTGCTCGCGCGCTCGATCTCGCGACGGATCTGCTCGATGCGGGCGTCGATCGGGGGCCGCGCGCCGAGACCGCCGATGATCGTCGCCGTGTCCTTGCCGACCACGACGCGACGCGCGCGGCCGAGTTCTGCCAGGGTCGTGGTCTCCAGCCTCCGTCCGAGCTCCTCGGCGATCACCACGCCGCCCGTGAGGACCGCTATGTCCTCCAGCATCGCCTTGCGGCGATCGCCGAAGCCCGGCGCCTTGACGGCGCAGCATTTGAGCGAGCCGCGCAGGTGGTTGACGATCAGCGTCGCGAGCGCCTCGCCCTCGACGTCCTCCGCGACGAGCAGCAGCGGGCGCGCGGATTTCGCGACCTGCTCCAGCAGCGGCACGAGGTCCTTCAGGCTGCCGATCCTGCGCTCCGAGATCAAGATCACGGCGTCCTCGAGCACCGCCTCCATCTTCTCGGCATCGGTGACGAAGTAGGGCGACAGGAACCCGCGATCGAACTGCATGCCCTCCACGACCTCCAGAAGCGTCTCGGTGGTCTTCGATTCCTCGACCGCGATCACGCCCTCGGGGCCGATGCGCTCCATCGCTTCGGCGACGAGTTCGCCGATCGCCGCGTCGTTATGGGCGGAGATCGTGGCGACCTGCGCACGTTCGAGGCGCGTGCGCACGGGCCGCGACAATCCGCCGAGCGCAGCGACCACCGCCTTGGCACCGCGCTCCAGTCCGCGACGGATATCGATCGCGCTGGCGCCGGCGACGACGTTGCGGATGCCATCGGCCAGGATGGCATGGGCGAGGACCGTCGACGTGCTCGTCCCGTCGCCGACGACCTCGCCGGTGCGTTCCGCCGCCTGGCGGAGCATCTGGGCGCCGAGATTCTCCTCGGGATCGGCCAGCTCGAACTCCTTGGCGATGGTGACGCCGTCGTTGCAGACCAGCGGCGCGCCCCATTTGCGCTGCATCAGGACGGATTTGGATTTCGGACCCAGCGTGACGCGCACGGCATCGGCCAGCTGGGTCGCGCCGCGCAGGATCTTCTCGCGCGCCGCGGAGTGGAACAGGACGTTCTTGTGCGCCATGGCGGTGCCTCCGGCCGGTACGAGACGCGCGATCAGCAGGAATCCTGGAGCGCCTGGAAGTCGGGAACGCGCAGACTGCCGCGGCGCAGGACGGCGATGCCCTCGTCGTGGAGCTGCACCAGGGCACGACACACGGTCTCGACGCGCAGCGCGGTCGCGTCGGCGATGTGGCGCTGCGACAGCGGCATCGCGACCGCGACGGACGACGTCTCGTCCTCGCCGGTCCGCGCACGCTCGGCCAGTTCGGCGAGCAGACGGCAGACCCGCACGCGCGCCGAGCGGTAGCCGATCGAGGTCATGCGCTCGTGCGCACGCGCCCCGGCGGCCTCGAGTTCGCGGCAGATGGCGCGCGCGAAGGCGGGATCGGAGGCGAAGAGATCGTCGAAGGCGCGGCGCGAGACGGCGACGATCTCGGCATCGTTGAGCATCTCGACCGCGTAGGGCGCGGGCTGCGCGGCGACGAAGCCGAGCGGTTCACCGGGCAGGACGAAGTCGAGGATCTGCCGCCGCCCGTCCAGCAGCGACTTGTATTTCATCGCCCAGCCGCGGAGGAAAAAATAGAGGTGGTCGGACTCGGCGCCCTCGAGGAAGAGATGCGCGCCCTTGGCGAGCCGCCGCCGCACCGCCCGCGCGAAATGCGTCGCAAGCCACGCATCCACGCGCTCGCCCCCGTTGCGCCGGTCGGGCTGGATCGCGGCATCCGGCCGCGCATGGATCAGTGGCTGGCTCGGAACCTTGAGCGACATGTGCGGCATCGGGGCCTCCCTCTTTCGCGACCGTCGGCGTCCCGCACTCCCGCGATCGGGAAAACGGTGCCGTCTATTTCGCTTCTAGAGGATCGGCGCCGCCGCGCGGCACGCCCCAAGGTCGCGCGCGACATTAGGTCCCGAACGACCCGTCGCGCGCGTACCGGGTCACGGCACGACGACGTCGCCCGCCGGGATCGGCTCGCCGCGCGACCGCAGTGCGATGTTGTTGAACATGCGGCGGACCGTCGGCTCGAAATTGTCGGCGGCCATGGCGGCGAGATGCGGCGTCGTCATCATGTTCTCGACGCCGAGCAGCGTGCTGCCCGGCGGCAGCGGTTCGGTCTCGAAGACGTCCGCGGCCGCGGCGTGGATCACGCCTTCGCGCAGCGCCCACACCAGATCGTCCTCCACGACGACGCCGCCGCGCGCGACGTTGACCAGGATCGCCGTGCGCTTCATGCGCGACAGCGCGGCGCGGTCGATCATGTTCGCCGTCTGCGGCGTCATCGGACAGTGCAGCGAGACGACGTCGGAGACGCGCAGCAATTCGTCGAGCGTCGCGTAGCGCGCGCCGAGACGCGCCTCCTCCTCCGCCGGCAGCGGCGTCGGCTTGGTGTAGAGGATGGTGCATCCGAACCCGGCGAGGAGCCGCGCGACGGTCTTGCCGATGGCGCCGAAGCCCACGATCCCGACCGTCTTGCCCGACAGCATGAACGCCTCGCGCATCGCGCCGCCGCGCCACACGCCCTTCTGCAACTCGGCATGGCCATAGGCCATGTGCCGCAGCGTGGCGAGCATCAGGCCGAGGGTGAACTCGGCGACCGGGCCGGCGTTGCTGCCCGTGGTGCGCGCCACGGTAATGCCGAGTTCGCGCGCCGTCGCGAGGTCGAAATTGTCGACGCCGACACCCCATTTATGCAGCAGCTTGAGCCGCCGCGCGGCGCGCAGCACGGTCCCGCTGACCGCCACCTGACCAGAGATCGCATAGTCGGCGTCGGCGATGATCTCGGCGAGATGCGCGTCGCCGCGATCGGTGCCGTGGGTGAGGACGAAGCCCGGCGGAAGCAGCGCGCGCAGGCGATCGGCGCGGCTCGGGACGAGCGGGTCGAGGACGACGATGGTCTCGGTCATGGTCTTGCTCTCGTTGTCGTTGATCGATGGTTGGACGGGATCAGGCGGTGAAGCGCACGCCGGCGCGCGCGAGGCCGCCGGCGATGGCGACCGGCGTCCCGTCGGCACGCCAGCATGCGGCGCCGGTCAGGCTGCCGTCGGCAGCGAAGCCGATGGCGTTCATGCCGCCGGCGATGCGGCGCGACCGCACGACCTCGTGGCCGCGCGCGCGCAACTCCGCGACCACCGCCTCGGGGATCGCGTCCTCGACCTCGAGCACGCCGCCTTCGGTCCAGACGCGCGGCGCCTCGGCCGCTTCCTGCAGGGTCATGCCGTGATCGACGAGGTTGAGGATCGCCTGGAAGGCGGAGGGGAAGATGCGCAATCCGCCCGGCAGGCCGAGCGCGAAGAGCAGTCGCCCGTCGCGCATCGCCATCATCGGCGCCATCGAGGTGAAGACGCGCTTGCCCGGCGCGATCGACAGGGCGAAGCCGGGATGCGGGTCGAAATTGAGCATGTAGTTGTTGGCGATCATGCCCGTGCCGGGCACCTGGACGCAGGCGCCGAACAGGCCGTTGATCGTCTGGGTCGCGGCGACGACGTTGCCGTGCGCGTCGGCGACCGTGAGATGCGTCGTGTCCGCCGACTCGCCGCTGCGCACGCCGGCGCTCCAGGCGCGCGCGCGACGCGGATCGAGTTCCGCGCGCCGCGCCTCGGCATAGGCCTTGGAGGTCAGCCGCGCGACCGGCACGTCGACGAAGGCCGGATCGGCGGTCGCCGCCGCACGGTCGGCGAAGCCCAGCTTGAGCGCCTCGGCGACGAGATGCAGCGCATCCGCCGAACCGAAACCCAGCGCGCCGACGTCGAAGGCCTCCAGCAGGTTCAGCATCTGCACGATATGCACGCCCGAGGACGCCGGCGGCGGCGGGCCGAAGATGTCGATCCCGCGATAGGTGCCGTGGATCGGCGCGCGTTCGACCACGCGGTACTGCGCGAGGTCGCCGGCGTCGACGAGACCGCCGCGGCGCGCCATCGTCTCGACCAGAGCGGCGCCGAGCGGCCCCGCGTAGAGGGCCGCGACCCCGGTGCGCGCGATCTCGCGCAGGCTGTCGGCATACTCGCCCTGGACGAGGCGCGTGCCCGCCTTGATCGGCGCACCGTCGGGCAGGAACAGCTTCGCGAGGCCGGGATCGGTCGCCAGATCGGCGGCCGTGTCGGCGACGCAGTCGTGGAGATAGGGCGTCGCGAGGAAGCCGTTCGCGGCAAGGCGGATCGCGGGCGCGATCACGTCGGCGACCGGCATCGTGCCGAAACGCTCCAGCGCCGTGCACCAGCCAAGCAGGGCGCCCGGCACGGCGACGGCGAGCGCGCCCACCGTGTTCTTGCGGCCGCGCGTCTCGCGATAATCGGGGAGCTTGTCGGAGATCGTCTCGTACATGTCCGGCCGCGCCGAACGCGGTGCGGTGCTCAGCCCGTCGAGCACGAGGTGTCGACCATCGGCGAGACGGATATGCGCGATGCCGCCGCCAAGTACGCCGACCATCATCGGCTCGACCACGGTGAGGGCGAACAGCGAGGCGACGGCGGCGTCGACGGCGTTGCCGCCGGCGAGCAGCATCTCCGCGCCCGCGGCCGAGGCCAGTGGATGATTGGTCACCACCATGCCCCGCGATCCCGTCGCGGAGCGCTTCTCGCATGTGAACGCGGCGGCGCGCGCCGCCCTTGTCTCAGACATCACCGAACGCGTCCTTTCCTCGTGGCTGGCCTGGTCTCTCGGCCCGGGTCCGGCCGCGAGTTTATGCCTGCCCGCGCCGCCTGTCCCGCCGGCCGCGCGCGGGAAGGCGATCGCGGAAGGGCGCTTGACAGGGATGCGCGATGGGCATCCCATGGATCGGGGAAGCGCGCGCGGCAAAAGCGCGGCTCGATATCGGGGAGGACACGTCATGGCATTCCATCGTCGCCGCGTGCTGCGCGGCGTTGCCGGAGCATCGGCATTCGCGGGCGCGGCCCTGCATGCGCCGGCCATCCTGGGACAGGCGCGCTCGCGCCATGCGGGCACGACGATCAACGCCTCGTGCTTCCAGACCACGTATTTCGAGTACCTGAAGAACTATTTCCCGGAGTTCGAGGAGCGCACCGGCATCAAGGTGAATTTCACCATGCAGGCGTTCCCGGTCTACAACCAGCGGACCGACCTGGAATTGTCCACGCGCGGATCGGCGCTCGACGTCGTCAACGTCACCTTCATCTATTCCGGGCGCTGGATCGGCGCCGGCTGGCTCGAGAATCTCGACCGCTTCACCAAGGACGCCAACGCCACGCCGCCGGACTGGGATCCAGCGGATTTCGTGGCCGGCCCGCAATCCGCGATGCAGAACGCGAAGGGCGAGACCTTCGGCTACGCCTGGGAAGGCGGGGCGATGATCATGAGCGCCAGCCGCTTCGACCTGATCGAGAAGGCCGGCCTGAAGATGCCGACGACCTTCGACGAGTTGACCCAGGTCCTGGACGCGGTGCACGGCAAGGACGGTGTTGCGGCCTTCACGGCCGATCGTCTGCACCACTGGAACTGGATCCCGTACCTGATGGGCCAGGGCGGGCGCGTGTTCAAGGATCCGCCCGACAATCTGACGCCGATGCTGGACACGCCGGCCGCCGCGGCCTCGGCCGCGTGGTACGCGAACCTGCTGATGAAATACGGGCCCGACGGGATCCTGTCCTATTCGGACGACCAGGCGATGCGATCGCAGATGTCGGGCCGCGCCAATATCCGCACCCAGTCGATCACCTGGCACGTGCCGCTCGCCAAGCATGCCGAGAGCACGGTGCGCGACAAGGTCCGCTACGCGGTGATGCCGCGCGGACCCCAGGGCGATTTTCCGGGTTCCAACAGCCACGGCCTCGGCATTCCCGCCGGTTCGCGCAAGAAGGAAGCGGCCTGGGAATTCATCAAATGGGCGCTGTCGAAGGAGACCATGGCGCGGGTCGTCAAGGATCACGGCTATCCCAGCGTCTGCCGACGCTCGATCATCGCCAGCCCGACCTTCAAGGAGGTGCTGACGCTCAACGGTCAGGATGTCGCCTCGTTGTTCTTGCAGGTGCTCGAGCTGGGCGGCAAGACCGGCTACATGAAGTACCGCACGGTGCCGGTGTTCCCGCAGGTCGGCGACAAGATCAACAAGGCGATCGAACGCGTCGCCACGAAGCAGCAGGACGCGGCCGCCGCCATGAAGCAGGCGCAGACGGAATCGATTCAGGACCTGCAGAAGGCCGGCCTCAAGGTCGATCTGTGATCCGCGCATGACCTCCGCCAGCATCCCGGCGCCCGGCGGGCCGGCCGCGAGCGATTTCGCCCGCGGCCAGCGCCGGTTCTTCGCGCTCTGCGTCGCGCCGTCGCTCGCGGTGCTGGCGGTGATCACGCTGCTGCCGTCCCTCTATCTCTTCGTCACCAGCTTCACGCCGCTCAGCCTGACGCGGCCGGAGACGAGCTGGGACTTCTCGCAGCCGCTGGAGAACTATCGCCAGATCGCCGCGGACGCCCGGCTCG
>CAYSUY010000139.1:0-11269 GCA_964434345.1 uncultured Acetobacteraceae bacterium | reverse complement strand
CGATCGCCGACATGCACTGCATGGCAAGGCCCCGGCGCCCGTAATAGGCGCTGCCGACATACATCCGGTCCCAGAGCCGCTCGATCTCCAGCGGGTTCTCGCCGACGAGCATCTCCGCCAGCGTCCTGAAGCCGAGGATCGACATGCCCTGGCCGGCGATGACGGCAACCGCGGCGGGTGCGAGCGTCTCCACATCGGCCCAGCCGGTCAGACCCTCGTCGGTGGCGACACGCACGACCAGCTGCCAGTCGCCATTGTCGCTCGCCTCCTCGCCGCCCGCCGTCGCGCGATAGGCCTGTTCGCCGCGCAGCAGGATCGGCTCGACCGCGACGATCTTCATGCCCGGCCTCCTGCGGCCATCAGATCGGCGGCGAGACGCTGCGCCTCGCGTGCGAGAACCCCGGCGGCCTCGGGGGCGTAGGGCGTCGCCCATTCGACCTCGTAGCCGTTGGACTCGAAATCCGAGGCGTTGGGCACGTAGCCGTCCCAGCCATTGGTGTAGCCGCCGAAATGCACCAGCGGCGCGGCGCCGGACTCCCGGATCTCGACGCCGATGCGCGCGAAGGGCTCCAGCGGCGCGCCGATCAGCACCGCGTCGCCGACCCGGATGGCATGCAGCTCGATGTCGACGGCCCGCCGGTTGGCGCAGAACCGCCCCCAATGCGCGCTCATCTGTGCCCGCTTGGCGCGGAAATTGACCGCCGCGAGTTCGGCGGGCGTCGCCGTCGAGCGGTCGATCGTCCGCGCCGCGTCGCCGGCGGCGGTGGCCTCGGCGTCCAGCGCCTCGACGTCGCCGTAATTGCGCACCGGCAAGGCGATGCGTCGGCTCTCCACCGCGAGCACGGGCGTGGCCGTGGGCAGCTCATCCGCCGTCCAGATCCCGAGCGGCGCGCCGGATTCGACGACGCCCGCGAAGCGCCGCGCCGTCGGACGCGTCGTCAGGCCGATCGCGACACGCGCGGCGTCGAGCCCGATCTCCGTGCCGATGCGCCGCGGCGCGCCGAGATCGGCGACCAGGGCCTCGCGCGGAATCTGGTCGCCCGCGCAGCCCTGCAGGAACAGGCAGTGGCCGCCCATCGCCTGCTCGACCACGCGCTTGAGATGACCGGGATAATCGGGGCTGATGTAACGGTTCTCGTGAGCCAGCACGATCGGATGGGTGCCATAGCCGACGAGCGTGGCGATCGGCGTCGCGTCGAGCGCGTCAATGCGCAGGACGCTGACCACCGGATCGCGATAGCCGTCCCAGTTCTGGCCGACCACGACGCGACCGCCCGGCAGTTCGAGGCGGCGATTGACGGTGACCTCGCTACGGCCGAGGCCCGAGGCGCTGCGCGCGGGCTGCAGCGCGGCCTGGGCGGCGCGCGCGGCCTCCGCGATCGCGGCACGCACGCGCTCGCGATAGGCCGGCACCAGATCCATGCCCGGAAGCTGCGCCTGGGTTCCGAAGCCCTCGGTCGCCCAGGGCGGGCCCGAATGCGTATGCGTGAAGGACAGGCGGACATGCGCGGCGGGCATGCCCAGCTCCTTCGCGACGCTCTCGCGCAGACGGCGGCTCTCCTCGGTCGCGATCAGGAGGAAATCGAGATCCACGATCGCGGCACGCAGGCCGTCCTGCTCGAGCAGCAGCACGGTCGCGTAGAGGGGCAGGTCGATGCCCTCGGCCCGGTCATGCGTCCGCGCGCCCCAGTTGACATGCGCGATGCCGACAGGCGGCGTCATGTCGGCGCGACCGACGCCCGCGCGCAGGGTCCCGATGCTTGCCATGGTTTTCCTCCCCGATTTGCGGGCAACGCGATCCCGCCATGCCTGCGCGCGACCGTGACGGATCCCCGACGCTTATGTAAAGACCGATATCCGCTTCGTTCCGCAGCACGGACGCGCGACCCCGGCCGCACCGTCCGACAGCCACAGGATCCCGCCATGCCGCTCAGCGCCCCCGCCCCGCGTGACCCGATCCATCGCCGTCAGGTCGAATGCCGCGGCTACCGGCGCGCCGACGGCCTCTGGGACATCGAGGGACATCTGATCGACACCCGCGACGCCGATCTCGCGCTGCGCGTCGAGGCGCGCACCGTACCCGCCGGCGAGCCGATCCATGCCATGTCGGTCCGCCTCACGGTCGACGACGACATGACCGTGCGCGCGATCGAGGCCTGCGTCGATGCGGTGCCGACGGCGATCTGCCCCGGCGCGGTGGCCCAGATGCAGCTGCTCGTCGGCCTGCGGATCGCACCGGGCTGGACGAACGCGGTGAAGGAAAGGCTCGGCGGACCCCGCGGCTGCACGCATCTGATGGAGCTGATGTGGCCGGTGGCGACCACCGCCTATCAGACGCTCGCCATGCTCCGCACGCAGACGATGCTCGCCCCCGCCCAGCCAGGCCGCCGCCCGGGCAAGGTCGACAGCTGCTGGGCCTATGCCGCCGAGCGCGCCATCGTGAAGCGCTTCTGGCCGGAGCACTACACGGGACCCGCGGGGAACTGACGCGCCCTCCGCACCGCGGGGGGATCGAAGATTCCGCATGGTCAGACGCCACGCGGCAGGTCACAGTCGGACGAACACGCGATAGGGAAAGATCGATGACCCAGACTCTCCGCCCCGAGCATCCCGATCCCCGGCTCGAGCGCGCCAAGTGGCAGAGCCTCAACGGACCCTGGCATTTCGCCTTCGATCCCGGCCTGATCGGCGAGCAGGAGCATTGGTACCTGCGCAACAGCCGCGGCACGGTCGCGCCCGCGATCGGCCGTCATCAGACCGAGGGCGGGAAACTCACGATCAACGTCCCGTTCCCGTGGGAGAGCCCGCTCTCCGGCGTCGCGCGGCCCGATTACAAGGGCGCGGGCTGGTACGAGCGGGACTTCACCGTACCGGCAGACTGGGAAGGGCTGTCGCCCTTCCTCAATTTCGGCGCTGTCGACTGGCTCGCGCGGGTCTGGATCAATGGACGGCTCGTCGCCGAGAACGAGAACGGCTACCTGCCCTTTTCCATCGACCTCACGCGGCATGTGCGCCCGGGCGAGACGGCCACCGTCGTGGTGCGCGCCTACGACATCGCCGAGGCCAGCACGCTGGTCGGCAAACAGGTACCGCGCTGGTACACGCACAGCAGCGGCATCTGGCAGAGCGTCTGGCTGGAGGGGCGCGCGCCGACGCATGTCCGCGCGATCCGCATCGAGCCGCGGGTCGAGCGGCAGGACGCGATCGTGAAGCTCAAGCTGCACGCGGCCCAGGCCGGGGCTTGCGCCGTGCGCATCCGCTCCCGCGACGGGGCCTTCGCACTGCTCGAGACCGTGCACGACCTCAAGGCCGGAGAGCAGACGGTCGAACTCGTCCTGCCGGTGCCGCAGCCGCGGCTCTGGTCGCCCGAGACGCCGCATCTCTACGAGATCGATGTCGAGCTCGAACCAGCCGCCGGCGGTGCCACGGACAGCGTCGCGACCTATTTCGGCATGCGCAGCGTCAGTCGCGGGGCGTGGAACGGAAACAGCTACGAATACATCCTGCTCAACGGGGAGCCGGTCTATCTGCGCGGCGCGCTCGACCAGGCGTTCCATCCCGACGGTCTGCACGCCTATCCCAGCGACGACGTGATCCGCGGCGACATCCAGTTGGCCAAGGATCTCGGCCTCAACATGCTGCGCTGCCATATCAAGCTCAACGATCCGCGCTATTACTACTGGGCGGACCGGCTGGGCGTGCTGATGATGTACGACTTCCCCAGCCCCGATCTCGACTCGCCCTCCATGCGGCGCATCTTCGAGGCGACGCTGTCGCGGGCGCTGGAACGCGACTTCAATTCGCCCTCCATCTTCGCCTGGGTGATCTTCAACGAGACCTGGGGCCTGACGAAGCACGACACGGCGGACGGCCAGCGCTGGGTCCGCGACATGACGGACCGGATGCGCAGTCTGGATCCGACGCGGCTGGTCGAGGACAACTCGCCCTGCCACTACAACCACGTCGAGAGCGACATCAACTCCTGGCATTTCTACATCAACGACTACCATCGCGTACGCCGGCACGTGCAAAGCGTGGTCGATCGGACCCATCCAGGCTCCAGCTTCAACTATGTCGGGCCGAACGATGCGGGCGACAATTTCGTCCAGGGCACCGCGCCGCTGATGAACAGCGAATATGGCGGTATCGCCGCGCGCCATGGCGACCAGGACATCGCCTGGTGCTTCAAGTACCAGACGACCGAGCTGCGTCGGCACGCGAAGATCTGCGGCTATGTCTATACCGAGCTCGACGACATCGAGTGGGAACATAACGGCTTCGTCAACTACGACCGCAGCGCCAAGGAATTCGGCTACCACGACTTCGTCGACGGCATGAGCGTCGCCGACCTCAACGCCGCCGATTTCGTCGGGCTGGACGCGCCGCCCTGTCAGACGCTGCCGGCGGGCAGCGCCTTCAGCGCGCCGCTCTTCGTCAGCCATTGGGGCACGCCGATGGGGGCGAGCGAGGTGCGCTGGCGCCTGGACTTCATCGACCGGTTCGGCGAGCAGCGCAGCACGGCCGAAGGCACGGTCGCGACGACGCCCGAGCGCTTCGCCGTGACCGATCTCGGCGCGGTGCGCTGCGACCTGCCCGCCGAAAACGGGCTCGCGACGCTGGCGCTCTGGCTGGTCGACGAGGCTGGCACGACCCGCTGCCGCAACTACGTGCATGTCGAGGTCCGCGGCGAGGCTTCGCCGCCGGTCGAGCGCGCGCCCCATGGCTGGGCGCTGCGCTTCGCGCCGGGCGATCTGCGCGAGACGTCCTGGCCGCAGCCTTTCGTGGCGCCGGACGGCGGCAAGTTCTCCGCGCCGGGCGCTGGCTGGGTCGAGTACGAGATCGCGCTCCCGCCGGAGATCGACATGCGCGCTGTCCAGGGCGCGCGTTTGCGCTTCGAGGCCGCCGCCCGAACCGCCACCCAGCGCATCGACTGGCCGCAGCGGACCTACGGCTTCAACTATCCCCAGACGGAATCGGACCGGAAGATCCCGAGCGACATCGTCGTGTCGATCACCGGCGTCAACGTGGGTGAAATACGCCTGGCGGATGACCCGGCCGATGCGCGCGGCATGCTCAGCCACCATCATGGCGTCGATCCCGGCGCCTACGGGTTCTGGACCGACATTCCCATCGACAAGGGAGCGCTCGAGGCCGCACTCAAGGGACGCGCGCCGCTCAGGATCCGCTTCACCGTGTCAGGCGGAAGCACCCATCCCGGCGGCTTCGCCCTCTACGGCGACCGGCTCGGACGCTACCCGGTCGCCCCGACCCTGTTCCTTTTCACCGCCTGAGACATTCGGATCCAGACAACCATTTGATCCCTGGGGCCCTGCCCTCGATGCCCCCGACGGGCGGCGGCTGGCATCCTCGGGGAAATAGTTGTCTGGATCCAAATTCTGGGTCGGTCAGGCGGGGAAGAGCAGATCGGGGTTGAGGTCGTCGACGGCGTTGATGCCGAGCAGGGCGAGGTTGCGGTCGATCTCCGCGCGCAGGATCTCGATCGCGCGGGCCACGCCCGCCTCGCCGCCGGCGGCGAGCCCGTAGAGCGTCGCGCGGCCGAGCAGCACGGCGTCGGCGCCCAGCGCGATCGCCTGCATGATCTCCGACCCGCGCCGGAACCCGGAATCGACGAGGATGCAGAAATCGGGCCCGGCGATCGCGCGCGCCGCGGCGACGAGTTCGATCGGCGCGACGGCGCGGTCCATCTGCCGCCCGCCATGATTGGACAGGACGATGCCGTCGACGCCCGCGGCGACCGCGCGGCGCACGTCCTCCTCGTGCTGGATCCCCTTGAGGACCAGCTTGCGCGGCCAGGCGGCCCGCAGCCGCGCGACGAGCCCCCAGTCGAGGTCCATGCGCTGATTGGCACCGACCCAGCGCGCGATCCCCATCGCATCGCGCTCCGCGGCCGGGACGAAATCGGCGAGGTTCGCGAATTTCGGAATGCCCGGGCTCAGCACCTGTGCGAACCAGCGCGGATGGGCCAGAGCGTCCAGCTTCGACCGCAAGGACAATTCGAGCGGCCGCGCATAGTTGCGCCGATCCCATTCGCGGTTACCCAGCACATGGGAGTCGACCGTGCACACCAGGGCCTCGCACCCCGCCTCGTCGGCGCGCCGCACCAGGGTCTGCCAGACCTCGTCGGCGCCGAAGACGTAGAGCTGGAACCAGTGCCTCAGAGCCGCGATGGCGCCGGCCTCGGACACTCGCACATTCGACACCGTGCTCTGCCCGAACGGGATCCCGGCGGCCGCCGCGGCCCGCGCCAGGCAGAGATCGCCCTGATGCCAGAGCATCCCGTTGAACCCCGTCGGCGCGATCGCGAAGGGCAAGGCGCTGCGTCGCCCGAAGATCGTGCGACCGAGATCGCGCCGCGTCTGGTCGCGCAGCACGCGCGGCTTGAAGATCCAGCGGTCGAAGGCCGTGCGGTTGCGCTCCAGCGCCTTCTCCTCGTCGGCGCCGCCCTCGAGATATTCGGCGCTGAAGCGGGGCAGGCGCCGCATCGCCATGGCGCGGAGATCGCCGATCGATTCGGCGCGTGCGACGTCGCGGCGTCCGAGATAGGCGCGGCGTGGGAAGCGCGTCTCGCCCTGACGCGCGGCCGATACGGGAAGGAAGCTCATCGCGCGGTCTCCTTGGATGCGGCGCCGGCAGCGCGGGGCCGCTGCAGATGGCGTTCGACGGCGCGGCCGAGACGCCGGGCGCCCTCCTCCAGCTCCGCCTCGCCGTTGAAAGTGAAGTTGAGACGCAGGGCGTTGTTCAGGCGGCCCGCGGAATCGAACACGCTGCTCGGCGCGTAGGAAACGCCTTCGTCGAATGCGACCTGCCACAGGCCGTCGGTATCGAAGGCGGGGTCCTTGGCCGTCAGCCAGAGGAACATCCCGCCGACAGGCACCTCGAAGTCGAAGCGCAGCGACAGATGCGCGCGCGCGGCCGCGACCAGCGCATCGCGCCGCCGGCGATAGGTCGCGACCATCCGGTCATGAACCGCGCGATCGACGCCGGCCTCCAGCAATTCCACGGCGACGGCCTGGGTGAACGCCGCGGTGCCGATGTCGGAGCCCTGCTTGCCGAGCGAGATGCCCTGGATGAGATCCGCCTCGCCGATCGCCCAGCCGATGCGCAGGCCAGGGCCGATCGATTTCGACAGCGTGCCCAGATAGACGACATTGCCGCGATAGGGTCCCTCGTCGCCCCTCTCCGCCTCGAGGTCGAACATCGTCGCCACCGGTGGCCCGTCATAGAACAGCGCACCGTAGGGGTCGTCCTCGACCAGGACCGCGCCGGCCTCCCGGCATGCCTCGAGCAGGGCCCGGCGCCGGTCGAGCGGCACCAGGGCACCGGTGGGGTTGGAGAAATTCGGCACGCTGTAGACGAATTTCGCCTCCGCCGCCGCGGCGCGCTGGGCGGCATGCGACGCGCTCCAGTCGAGATGGACGTAGCGCGCCCCGAGCGGCCGCCAGGCATCGATCGCGCCGAGATAGGTCGGGAACTGCGCCAGGATCGTGTCGCCCGCCTCGACCAGCACGCGGCCGATGAAATCCAGGGCCTGCAGACCGCCGGAGGTGATCAGCACGTTCTCCGGCCCCAGCCGGCGGCCCGGACGGGAAAACCGGGCGGCGATCAGCGCGCGCAACTCGGGAATGCCCGCGACCGGGCTGTAGGCGAGCGCCCGCTGGCCGAACCGGTCCAGTGCGCGTTGCGTCGCCGTCCGCACGGCGTCGAGCGGGTAGATCTCCGATGCCGGCAGGCCGCCGGCCAGATTGATGCTCCCGGGCGGCTGCACGCCGACCATGTGCCGCGTGATCGCGTTCGTCGTACGGGTCCAGGCGGCGTAGCGCGGCCGTAGTCCTGACATGCGGGTGCCTTGCTCCATGCGTACTCCTTCCCGGCCCGCTTCAAGGGCGGCGCCGGACCGGCTATACCTGCCTCGCGCGGAAAGCGGGCGCAATGCTCCGCGCGCGCAGGTGCCGGAGGGACGATCTTGGCCGTTCGCGTCGTCGAAGTCTCCCCGTTCGATCTCGTCGTGTTCGGCGGGACCGGCGATCTCGCCGCGCGCAAGCTGCTGCCGGCCCTGTATCACCGCGACCACGCGGGACAGATCCCGGCCGAGGCGCGGATCGTCGCGGTCTCGCGTCGGCCACAAGCCGATTATGCCGCCTTCGTGCGCGACGCCCTCGTGCGCCATGTCCGCCCCCAGGATCTCGATGCCGGGACGGTCGACCGCTTCGTCGCGCGCACCGATTTCGTGGCCCTCGACGCCACCGGCGAGAGCGGCTGGGACGAGCTCGCCGCGAAGCTCGCCGACGATCCGGGACGGGTCCGTGCCTTCTATCTGGCGGTCGGGCCGGAGCTCTTCGCGCCGATCTGCGCGCGCATCGCCCGCCATGGGCTCGCGACGCCGACCGCGCGCGTCGTGCTGGAAAAGCCGCTGGGCAAGGACGGCGTCAGCGCGCGCGCCGTCAACGACGCGATCGGCGCGGTCTTCGCCGAGCATCAGGTCTTCCGCATCGATCACTACCTCGGCAAGGAGACGGTGCAGAACCTGATGGCGCTGCGCTTCGCCAACACGCTGCTCGAGCCGCTCTGGAACGCCGCTCATATCGACCATGTCCAGATCACGGCGGCGGAGACGCTCGGCGTCGAGGATCGTGCCGGCTATTACGACACCGCCGGCGCGCTGCGCGACATGGTGCAGAACCACCTGCTCCAGCTGCTCTGCCTCGTGGCGATGGAGCCGCCGACGTCGCTGGACGCCGACGCCGTGCGCGACGAGAAGCTCAAGGTCCTGAAGGCGCTGGTGCCGATCGGCGAGACCGAGATCGCGACGACGACGGTGCGTGGCCAGTACCGCGCCGGCGCATCCAACGGCGCCGCGGTGCGTGGCTATGCCGAGGAACTCGGCCGCGCCGACAGCCGGACGGAAACCTTCGTCGCGCTCAAGGCGCAGATCGCCAATTGGCGCTGGGCCGGACGCCCCTTCTACCTGCGCACCGGCAAGCGGCTCGCCGCGCGCGTCTCCGAGATCGTCGTCGCCTTCCGCCCGATCCCGCATTCGGTCTTCGACGGCCAGGCCGGACCGATCGCCGCCAACCGGCTGGTGATCCGGCTGCAGCCCGACGAAGGCGTGAAGCTCTGGCTGATGATCAAGGATCCCGGGCCGGGCGGCATGCGCCTGCGCCACGTGCCGCTCGACATGAGCTTCGCGGAGGCCTTCGACATCCGCCATCCCGACGCCTATGAGCGGCTGCTGATGGACGTGGTGCGCGGCAACCAGACGCTGTTCATGCGCCGCGACGAGGTCGAGGCCGCCTGGGCCTGGATCGATCCCATCCTCGGCGCCTGGGCGCGCTCGGGCGAGGCGCCGAAGCCCTACACGGCCGGCAGCTGGGGTCCCTCCGCCGCCGTCGCGCTGATCGAACGCGACGGCCGCACCTGGAACGAGGACGCATCATGAGCGGCGTGGCCGACGCGATGGCGACCTGGGACGAGCTGCGCACGCTGCGTGGCGTGACGGAGAAACTCCGTATCGCCGATCTCGTCGACGGCGACCCGCGGCGCTTCGCCGAGTTCAGCGCCGTGCAGGACGATCTGCTGCTCGATTATTCGCGCACGGCGCTCACGAACGACACACGCGCGTCGCTGCTGCGGCTCGCTGATGCGCGCGGCGTCGCCACGCAGCGCGACGCGATGGCCGCTGGTGCGCGCATCAACCGCAGCGAGGACCGGGCGGTCCTCCACATGGCCCTGCGCGCCGCGCCTGGTGACGTCTTCGCGACCGACGGGCAGGATGTCATGCCCGAGATCCTGGAAACGCGCGCGCGCCTGGCCGCCTTCGCCGAGGAGATCCGTTACGGGCTCTTCAAGGACGTCGTGAATATCGGCATCGGCGGCTCGGATCTGGGCCCCGCCATGGCGACGCGCGCGCTTGGCCCCTATCACGACGGCCCGCGGGTGCATTTCGTGTCGAACGTGGACGGCGCGCATCTGCACGACACGCTGGCCGGGCTCAACCCGGCGACGACGCTGTTCATCGTCGCGTCCAAGACCTTCACGACCGTCGAGACGATGACGAATGCCGCCTCGGCGCGCCGCTGGATCGCCGACGCCCTGGGCGAAGGCGCCGTCGCCCGGCATTTCGCGGCGGTGTCGACCGCAGCCGCGCGCGTCGCCGCATTCGGCATCCGGCCGGAACGCAGCTTCGGCTTTCGCGACTGGGTGGGCGGACGCTATTCGATCTGGTCGGCGATCGGCCTGCCGCTGATGATCGCGATCGGCCCGCGCGGCTTCGCCGATTTCCTCGCCGGTGCGCGCGCCATGGACCGGCATTTCCTGACCGCTCCGGCCGCGGCGAACATGCCGCTGATGCTGGGCCTGATCGGCATCTGGCACCGCGCGATCTGCGGCTATCCGACGCGCGCGGTCCTGCCCTACGACCAGCGTCTCGCGCGGCTGCCCGCCTATCTCCAGCAGCTCGACATGGAATCGAACGGCAAGCGCGTCAGCGCCGAGGGCGCCGCGCTCGCGCATCCCAGCGGCCCGGTGGTCTGGGGCGAGCCCGGCACCAACGGCCAGCACGCCTTCTTCCAGCTGCTGCATCAGGGCACGGACATCGTGCCCTGCGAGTTCATGATCGCCGCCGAGGGCCATGAGCCGGACTATGCGCATCACCATGCCCTGCTGGTGGCCAATTGCCTCGCCCAGGCCGAGGCGCTGATGCGCGGACGCGACGATCCGGCCCTGCCGCCCCATCGCCGCTTTCCCGGCAACCGCCCCTCGGTGACGCTCGCCTATCGTCGCCTCGATCCGGCGACGCTCGGCCGGCTGATCGCGCTCTACGAACATCGCGTCTTCGTCGAGGCGGCGATCCTCGGCATCAATGCCTTCGACCAATGGGGCGTCGAGCTGGGCAAGGAGATGGCGACGGCGCTTCTTCCGCTCGTCACCGGCGCCGATCCCGGCCCCGCGCGCGACGCCAGCACCGCGGGGCTGCTCGCCCATCTGCGGCGCGCGCGCGGAGCCTAAGCGGCCCGGGCGCCTATCCGGCGGCGCCGTTCGCCAGGGCGGCGCGCAGACGGTCCAGCATGCGATGGCGCGCGGCGTCGTCGGGCGCGGCGAGAAGGGCGCGGCGCATGTCGAGCATCGCGGCGGCGTAGTCGTTGTGCCAGTCGCGCCCGCTCGCGAGCGCGCGCTTGAGTTCCGGATCGGCGCGGCGCCGCGCGGCGGGCAACTGCACGACCTCGAGCCGGTCGGGAGCGCCGCGCAGCGC
>CAYSUY010000138.1:9275-11486 GCA_964434345.1 uncultured Acetobacteraceae bacterium | reverse complement strand
CCTCGAGGGCGATCCCGGCTTCAACCTCTTCGCCTTCGACCTGCTGCGCTTCGGGACGATCCACACGGCTCCGGATTTCCTTCATGCGCGCGCGATGGAGAGCTATGCGAGCTATTACGCGATCGCCTGGCCGGGACACGAGGCGCTCAGCGCGCGCCCGGCTCGGACCAGCCCACTCTACGATGTGCTCGTCGCGCGCGGCGCCCTGCACGGGAGCAAGTTCGGCTGGGAGCGTCCGAACCTGTTCGCGCGCGGGGCTGCCGACCAGGCCGGCGAAGTCGCGAGCTTCCGCAACCCGAGCTGGTTCGAGTCCGTCGGCGTCGAGCATCGCGCGATCCGCGAGCGCGCGGCGCTCATCGACATGTCGTCCTTCACGAAGGTGGAGATCTCCGGCGTAGGCGCTCTGGTGGCGCTCCAGAGGGTTGCTGCGAACGATCTCGACCGGGCACCCGGCTCGATCGTCTACACGCAGTTCCTGAACCCGCGCGGCGGGATCGAGGCCGATCTGACGATCACTCGCCTCGCCGAGGACCGGTTCTATCTCGTGACCGGAAGCGCGTTCGGCCCCCATGACCTGGCGCATCTCGACGCTCATCTCCCGCGGGACGGATCGGTCGATGTGGCGGATGTGACTTCCGCCTACGCGGTCGTGAATCTCTGCGGTCCCCTGGCGCGCGAGGTTCTCGCGGCAGCCACCCCGAGCGATGTCGGCGACGTGGCTTGTCCCTACATGCAGGCGCGCGAGATCTGGATCGGACACGCCCGCGTGCGCGCGCTGCGCGTGAGTTATGTCGGCGAACGCGGCTGGGAACTGCATATGCGCAGCGAGGATGCCCGCGCCGTGTACCACCGTCTGCGGAAGGCCGGCGAGGCGCTGGGCATCGTCGATGCCGGTTATCGCTGCGTCTCGAGCCTTCGCCTTGAGAAGCACTACCTTTATTGGGGGGCGGACATAACACCCGACGAAACGCCGCTCGAAGCTGGGCTCGGGTTCTGTGTCGCGTGGCGCAAGGGTGATTTCGTTGGCCGCGCGGCACTCGAGCGCCAGCGAAGTCTTGGCATGGAGCGCCGTCTCGCGTGGTTCAACGCACCCGGGAACGCGTCCTGGTCCGGCGGCGAGGCAATCTGGAAGGGCGACGAGATCGTCGGCACGGTCCGGTCGGGCGGCTATGGCTACACCGTCGATCGGAGCCTTGCCTGCGGGTATGTCCCCGTCGCGCAGCTCGCAGAGGGGATGGACGGATACGAGATCGAGGCCTTCGGCGAGCGGATCCCGGTCATGCGCCATACGCGGCCGCTCTACGATCCCGATGGCACGCGGCTACGCGGGTGAGGCGGGTCAGAAACCCGCCAGGGCGTGACGCAGCGGCATGACCTGGACGCGGCTGCCGGCCGCGAGAGGCGGCGCATCGGGCGGTCGAACCACCAGCGCGTCGGCGCTGGCGAGCAGGGACATCATCGAACTGTCCTGGCGGTCATAGGCCGTCGCGATCAGCGCCCCGTCCGTGCCGCGCGTCAACGACGCGCGCAGATAATCCTGTCGGCGGTCATTGGCGGGCAAGGGGGCGCCGAGCTCGGCATCGAGACGCGGCGGCTGGAGATCGCGCGCGCCAAGCAGGCGCAACAACGCGGGGCGCAGGAACAGGACGCTGCACACGAGGGCAGAAACGGGATTGCCCGGCAATCCCAGCATCGGCACGCCGTCTATCCGTCCGAACATCAGCGGCTTTCCGGGGCGCATCGCGATCTGCCAGAAATCGAGATCGAGGCCGCGTGCGCCCAGCGCGGAACGGATCAGATCATGCTCGCCGACCGACGCGCCGCCGGTGGTGACGAGAAGATCGGCGCCTGCGGCGCCCCGTGCCATGGCCTGGACGGCGTCGCTGCGGTCGGGCGCGATCCCGAGCTGGATCGGTTCGCCGCCCCAGCAGCGCACGAACGCGCCGAGGGCGAGCGCGTTGGACGAGACGATCTGGGCCGGGCCGAGCGGATCGCCGGGAAGGACGATCTCGTCGCCCGAGGCGAGGATGGCGACGCGCGGTCGACGCGCGACGTCTAGCCAGGGCCGGTTCATCGCGGCGGCGAGACCGAGTTGCCGGACGCCGATCACATCGCCCGCCCGCAATCCGGTATCCCCTTCCTTGAAATCGAGCCCCGCCGGACGGACATAGCGCCCGGGCTGGGTCGCCTCGGTGACGTGGACGTGATCAT
>CAYSUY010000138.1:0-9265 GCA_964434345.1 uncultured Acetobacteraceae bacterium | reverse complement strand
GCCCGCGTGTTTTCCTGGATCACGATCGTATCCGCGCCCGCGGGAACCGGCGCACCCGTGAAGATCCGTACGCACTCACCGGGGCCGACGCGGCCGGCGAAGCTGGCGCCGGCGTGAACGACACCGATCCGTCGCAAATTGCACGGACCCGCGGACACGTCCGCTCCGCGCGCGGCATAGCCGTCCATCGCGGATACGGCGACTGGCGGCTGGGTCACGCGCGCGACGACATCCTTTGCAAGGACACGCCCGAAGGAATCCGCGACCGACACGGTTTCCGCCGTGCCGGGCGACAACGCCGCCAGGATCCGCTCGAGCGCGGTCTCGACGGAGATCATCAGCGCGCCTCGAAGACGCCGGATTTGCCGCCGCTCTTGTGGACGAGGCGGATCTCGGCAATGCGCATGCCGCGATCGATCGCCTTGCACATGTCGTAGACGGTGAGCGCGGCGACGGACACGGCCGTCAATGCCTCCATCTCGACGCCCGTGCGTCCGGTGGTCTTCACTTCTGCTTCGATGTCCACGGCATTGCGACCAGGATCCGGACGGAGGTCGACGGTGACCGCGGCCAGCGGCAGCGGATGGCAGAGCGGGATCAGGTCATGGGTGCGCTTCGCGGCCATGATGCCGGCAAGGCGCGCGACCCCGAGGACGTCGCCCTTGCCGATCTCGCCGCCCGAGATGCGCCGCAGGGTCTCCGGTTCCATCACGACGGACCCGCGCGCGATGGCGACGCGATGCGTCGTGTCCTTGCCGGACACGTCGACCATGTGGGCGCGTCCCTCGGCGTCGAAATGCGTGAGATCCCCGCTCACGGTGTCACCTCGTCGGGCGTCAGCAGCGCATGCGTGGCCGCGGCCACGTCAGCCTGCCGCATCAGGGACTCGCCGACGAGCATCGCCCCGGCACCGGCGGCGGCGACCCGTCGTACGTCGGCGGCGCTCGCGATCCCGCTCTCGGCCACGAGGAAGCAACCGGCGGGCGTGCGCGCTGCCAGTCGCTCGAAGGTCGCGAGATCGACACGCAGAGTCTTCAAGTCGCGGTTGTTCACGCCAAGCAGCGCGCCGTCCAGGGCGAGCGCCATGTCCAGCTCCCGCGGATCATGGACCTCCGCGAGGACGTCGAGGCCGAGCTCGCGCGCGAGCCTGTGCAGGGACGTCGCCGCCGCCGCATCGAGGGCAGCCATGATCAGCAGCACGCAATCCGCGCCGAGTGCCCGTGCTTCCAGGATCTGGTAGGGATCGACCATGAAATCCTTGCGCAGGACCGGGAGGTCGACGGCCGCGCGCGCGGCGACCAGGTAGGTGTCGTGCCCCTGGAAATAAGGCTGATCGGTCAGCACCGACAGGGCGACCGCGCCACCGTCACGGTACGCGCGCGCCAGCGCGGGCGGATCGAAATCCGCACGTATCAAGCCTTTCGAGGGCGAGGCTTTCTTGATTTCCGCGATCAGGGCCGGGACCATGGGACGCGCGCCACGCTCAAGCGCGGCGCGGAACCCGCGCGCGGGCGGAAGATGCCGGATGCGTGTTTCGAGTTCCGCGGCGGAGACGATTGCCTTGCGTGCGGCGACCTCGCGTCGCGTGTCGGCGCAGATGCGGGCGAGAACGTCGCTCACGTAATGCTCCGTTCAGTTCGCGCGTCTTGCGTTCGTGATCGCGATGAGGCGCGACAGCGTCGTCATCGCAGCACCGGAATCGATCGCCTGGGCGGCGCGCTGCGCGCCGTCGGTCAGGCTCGTGGCCGCGTCGGCCACGATCAGCGCCGCGGCGGCATTGAGAAGAACGATGTCCCGGAACGGCCCCGGCTTGCCGCCGAGCAAGGCCATGATGGCGGCCCCGTTCTCGGCCGGTGTGCCGCCCTTGAGGTCCGCCAGCGCAGCGCGCGGAAGTCCGGCATCTTCAGGGGCGATCACGAAGCGGCGCACGACGCCATCCCGCAGTTCGGCCACCGATGTCGGTCCCGTCGTCGTGATCTCGTCCATGCCGTCGCTGCCGTGTACGACCCACGCGTGGGTGGAGCCGAGATTGCCGAGCGTCGTGGCGAGCGGCTCGATCCAGCGCTCGGCAAAGACACCGACCAGCTGGCGGGTCACGAGGGCCGGGTTCGAGAGCGGCCCGAGCAGGTTGAAAATCGTGCGTGTGCCCAGTTCCACCCGCGGACCGGCGACGTTGCGCATGGCGGCATGGTGGCGCGGGGCCATCATGAAGCCGATCCCGGCTTCGCCGATGGCCTGTTCGATCGCCGCGAATTCGGCCTCCGTGTTGACCCCGAGGACGGTGAGCACGTCCGCCGCTCCCGATCTCGACGACAGGGCGCGGTTGCCGTGCTTCGCCACGGGCACACCGCAGGCCGCGACGACCAGCGAGGCAGCCGTGGAGACATTCCACGTGCCGATCGCGTCGCCTCCGGTTCCGACGATGTCGATCGCGTTCGCAGGAGCGGCGATCTTGGCGGCCTTGGCGCGCATCACGCCGGCGGCCCCCGTGATCTCGTCGATCGTCTCGCCGCGCACGCGCAGCGCCATCAGAAACCCGCCGACCTGCGCTGGGGTCGCGTTGCCCGACATCAGGGCCTCGAAACCCGTGCGCGCCTCGTCGACCGTGAGGGCATGCCCGTCCGCGACGCGCCCGAGCAAGGCCTTGATCTTGTCCATGTCGGCGGTCATGCGGCGGCGAAACTCCACGCGAAACGGGACCGGGGCGAGTTTTCGGCGCTTTGTCCGTGTTTTGCAACCCTTTCGGCCGGCGCCGGACTGGC
Source organism: uncultured Acetobacteraceae bacterium (assembly GCA_964434345.1). Classification (GTDB taxonomy): domain Bacteria; phylum Pseudomonadota; class Alphaproteobacteria; order CACIAM-22H2; family CACIAM-22H2; genus CAIOSQ01. The sequence goes on along the minus strand of CAYSUY010000138.1, from coordinate 6,503 downwards.
GCATAAATGAGCGCGATGGACGGGACGATCACCTTTCGCATCGAGGGCATGACCTGCGCGGCCTGCGTCGCGCGGGTCGAGAAGGCTCTGCTCCGGGTTCCCGGGGTCGCTGCCGCCGAGGTGAACCTGGCGACCGAGAAGGCGCGGGTGGTTCTCGCGCGCGCAGACCCGCAGACGCAATCGGCGGTGGTCGGGGCAATCGAGGCCGCCGGCTACACTGCGACGCCACTGGAGCTTGACGGGTTTTCCGCGCCGGCGTCGGATACGACGCGGCGCGAGGCGATCCGCGTGGGTGCCGCGCTGGCGCTTGCGGCGCCGCTGCTCGCGGAAATGCCTGGCCATTTCGCCTTGCCCGCCGTCCACCTGCCACCCTTGCTGGCGCTGGCCCTCGCGACGGTCGTGCAATTCGCCCCCGGTCTTGGGCTCGGTTTCTACCGCGCAGCGTGGTCGGCCCTGCGCGCACGGGCCGCAAACATGGACCTGCTGGTCGCGATCGGGACCAGCGCCGCCTACCTGTCCGGCGCGACGGCGATCCTGGACGACCCCTTCGGCCACCCGATGCATTATCTCGAGGCCTCCGCGGTCGTGATCGCGCTGGTGCTCCTGGGCAGGACGCTGGAGGCGCGTGCGCGGCGCGGTGCCGCGCGGGCCATACGTGCGCTCGCCAACCTGATCCCCGACAGCGCACGGGTGCTGCGTCCGGACGGGCAGGAGGTCGAGATCCCGGCCGCCGATGTCGCGGTCGGCGATGTGGTGATCGTGCTTCCCGGCGCGCGTTTTCCGGTCGACGGCATCGTGCGCGGCGGAACCAGCCAGGCCGACGAATCGCTTCTCACCGGCGAGAGCAGGCCGGTCGACAAGGCGCCCGGCGATCTTGTCATCGGCGGTGCGGTCAATGGCGACGGTCTCCTGCGGATCGAGGCACAGGCCGTGGGCGCTCGCACGACGCTCGCGCGGATTGTCGCACTGGTCGAGCGCGCGCAATCCTCGAAGGCGCCGGTGCAGCGCCTTGTCGATCGCGTCGCCGCGATCTTCGTCCCGGTGGTGCTTGCGATCGCGGCGAGCACGTTCCTCGGGTGGTGGCTGGGGCTTGGCGACGCCGCACGGGGGTTGCATGCGGCGGTCAGCGTGCTCGTGATCGCCTGTCCTTGTGCCCTCGGGCTTGCGACGCCGATGGCCATCGTCGCGGGTTGTGGCGCAGCGGCGCGCAATGCCATCCTGGTCAAGGATGCCGCCTCGCTCGAGGCGCTCGCGCGCGCCGATGCCGTCGTCTTCGACAAGACCGGGACCCTGACCGTCGGTCGGCCGACGGTCGTCAGGATCTTTCCGGCGCGACCGGGCGCCGAGGAGCACGTCCTGGGTCTCGCCGCAGCCGTCGAACGTGGCAGTTCACATCCGCTTGCGCGAGCGGTCACGCGATGCGCGGAGGAGCGCGGGATCCGGCCGCCGACGCCCGTCCAGGTGGAGGCCATTCCTGGGCGAGGGATCAAGGCGCGTGTCGACGGTGCGCTCGTGATCCTGGGGACCGCCGACCTCATGAAGCAGGCGGGGCTCGACATCTCCGCCTTCGGCGACGCTCTCGCCGAGTTGGATACGCTCGGCCTCACGCGGGTCTTCGTCGCTCGGGATGCCGTGATCATCGGCTTGATCGCGCTTGGCGATCCCGTTCGTCCAGATGCGAAGCAGGCGGTGGCGAAACTGACCTCGCTGGGCCTGCGGGTGTCGATGGCGACCGGAGATGCGCCGGCGACCGCTGCGCGGGTCGCCGAGGCTCTCGGGATTTCGGATGTGCTCGCCGCGGCCCGGCCCCAGGCCAAGCTCGATCTCGTCGCTGAACTCAAGCGCAAGGGCCATGTCGTCGCCGTCGTCGGCGACGGCGTCAACGATGCGCCGGCGCTTGCGGCGGCCGATATCGGGCTTGCGATCGGCGGTGGCGCCGATGCGGCGCTCGAAACCGCCGGCATCGCGTTGATGCGTGCCGACATCGCGCTCGTCGCAGATGCGGTCGATCTCGCTCGCGCGACCCGCCGGCGGATCTACGAAAATCTGTTCTGGGCATCGATCTTCAACCTCGCCGGCATTCCGGCCGCGGCTGCGGGCATGCTCGATCCGATGATCGCCGGTGGCGCGATGGCGTTTTCGTCGCTCGCCGTCGTCCTGAATTCGCTGCGGCTGACGCGGTGGCGTCCGCCGTCGCGCGCATGAGATCGGGGGACGGATGCGGTTCGCACCCTTCGTCGGCCCGCTGACGGCAGCGCTCGCGGCCGCGGCCCTGCTCGTCAATCTCTACATCGCCGTGCCGCAGCGTGGATCGGACGGGGACATGGGCGGAATCGCGGTCGCGGTCGACCCGGCCGAGGACATGGCGGCGCAGCACGACGATGCACGGCACGATGGCAATCAGGCACCCGGCCATGTCGCCGAGTCGGCTGACGCCGCCAGACAGGCTCAGGCAATTCCTGCCTTCGATACGGAGTGGGAGCGACGCGCGGTACCCGTCGTGCTGCGCCCCGGGAAGGCATCGGTCGCCATCGTCATCGACGATATCGGTGTCGACCGGGCGCGCGCGATGCAGGCGATCCGTCTTCCTGCCCCGCTGACATTGTCGTTCCTTCCCTATGGCCGCGATGCGCCGGCACTGGCCATCCTGGCGCGGCAGCGCGGCCACGAAATCCTGCTTCACATGCCGATGCAAGCGGTCGGCGGGGAAAATCCTGGCCCGCATGCGCTGACGGTCGATCTCGCGTCCGTCGAGATAAGGGCGCGCGTCGGTGCCGCCCTCGACAGGTTTGGAGACGCGATCGGGTTGAACAACCACATGGGGAGCCGCTTCACGGCCGAACGCCGATTGATCGTTCCGGTGATCGAGGAGTTGCGGGCACGGGACCTCGTGTTCGTCGATTCCCGGACCTCCGCGTCGTCCCAGGGCGTGCACGCGGCCGACGAGGTGGGGTTACCTGCGGCGATGCGCGATGTCTTCCTCGACAACGACCTCGCTCCCGAGGCGATCGCGAAGCAATTCGAGGAACTCGAGCGGATCGCACGACGGCGCGGGTACGCGGTCGCGATCGGGCATCCGCACGATGCGACGATAACTGCGCTGTCCGGTTGGATGTCACGTGCGGACGAACGAGGCATTCAAGTGGTGCCCGTGTCCGCGATCATCCGGCGCTCTCTGGAACGACAACGGCCACGGCCTTGACACCTGCGGCCATGCGGCGTCGGTATAGCCGCAATTCATGAGGGGTTTTCCATGATTGCGTACACGGTCGACGGAATGACGTGTGACGGGTGCGCCCGCGCGGTGACGCGTGCCATCGAAGCGGCGCTTCCCGGGGTGACGGTCCGGGTCGACCGCACGGCGCGGCGCGTCGAACTCGACGGTGCGCCGATCGATGAACGGGCATTGCGGCGTGCGCTGGACGACGCCGGATTTTCGTTGCGCGGACCTGCGTGACCCGCCTGGTGTCCGCTCAGTTCTGATAGAGTTTTTCGACAGCGCCCTTGTCGATGACGACCTTCAGGCGCTCGCGGAGGGCCTGGAGGTATTGCTGGCTGATCTCGGTCGCGATGCTTTGCTCGAGACCGGCACCGAGGCGTTCGAATGCAGGCTGCGCGGCTCCGGGATCGGCGGCGAAGACGTCGGTAAGAACAACGACATGATAGCCGTCGGTGGCCGGCGCGAGACCGACCTCCCCCTGCTTCAATTGAAACAGACGACTGGCCAGCGGTCCCATGTCCGCTTGGGTGGCTCCATCGGCGCGCCCGTCTCGGCGCAGGTCCTGGGTCGTCTCGACCGTGGCGCCGAGCGCGGCGGCGGCCTCTTCGAGCGGCTTGCCCTCCCGGATCGAACTGGCGAGTGTTTCCGCGCGCGCGCGCGCCGCGCTTGCACGGCGCTCGGCCTTCCAGAGACCGGCGGCCTCCTCGCGAACCTCTGCGATCGGGCGCTTCTGGCTCGGAACGACGGTTTCCACACGGACGAAGAAATAGGACCCGGCGCGCGTCTCGATCAGAGATGAATCCTTGCCGATCGGCGCCTCCACGAACGCCCGAAGCGCCTCCGGTGCAGCCGCAAAGACCGAAACGGGCGCGCCGCTGCGATCGCGTCCCGCCCCATCGATCGCTTCGACGGCGACGGCGGCGATTCCGGCGCCGCTCGCGGCGTCCTGAAGCGGCTTGCCCTCGTTCAACGCTTCTTCGACGCGCGTGGCCGTCCGATAGGCGATTTCGGTCGCCACACGGCGGACGTGATCCTCGGCGAGTTGGGCGCGCAGCGTCTCGAATCCTGGTTCGCTGCCCGCTTCGACCGCCGTGCTCCGTGCGACGAATACACCCAGCGGGGTCTCGATCGGGGCGGTGGGACGACCTTCGGGCAGAGCGAAGACTGGGCGCGAAAGCTCGGACGGCAGGCTCGCCGCGGTCACGCGCCCGAAGGCGCGCACCTGCTCGGGGGTCTGGCCGGCTTCTGCGGCGACGGCCAGGAAATCGGCACCGGCGTCCAGTTGAGCCTTCGCGGCGGCCGCGGCGGCGAGGTCGTCGAAGCGCATCAGTTCCACGGCGCGGCGTTCGGGCGTGGCGAATTCACGCTTTCGTGCCTCGTAATCCTGGCGCAACTGCGCCTCGTCGAGGGGCACGATCGGACGGATCTCGTCGATCCCGATCCGCACCACGATCCCCCCGCGATATTCGGGGTCCGTGAAACGTTCCTCGTTGGCTTCGTAGACCGCCTGGAGATCTCCGTCGGATGGCTCCCCGGGATCGGGTTGCGCGCTGGCGGGGACATGAACCGCGCGCCCGCGGCGCTTTTCCTCGCGGTGCCGGAACAGCGTGTCGGCGAGGGAAGCGGGGACACTCGTGCCCAGGGAAACCGACTCGACGAGGGCCGCACGCGCCGCATCGCCGCGCATCAGGTCGACATAGCGCTGTTCGCTGAAGCCATTGTCCTGGAGCAGGCGCCGGAACGATGTGGCATCGAAGATCCCGTTGATGCGGAAATTCGGATCCTCCTGGATCCGCTGCCGGACGACTTCGTCGCTGACGACGAGCGTGAGGCGCTCCGCGGCCCGATCAAGGGTCCACTGGTTGGCAATGCGTTCGACCGTCTGGTTGGCGAGCCCGAACTGCTTGAGAACTTCCCGGTCGATGTCGCCCAGGCTGCGGCGCAACCGGTCGAGATCGCGCTGGAACTCCATGCGAATCTGTTCTGCCGGCACCGGATCGCCACCGATCGCGATCGCCGGGGTGTCGCCACGCTGCAGGAACCGGTAATCCCCGATGCCCCATACCGCGAAGGAGAGGACAAGGAAAAGGAAGAGAACCTTGACGACAACGCCTGCCGTCTTGTCTCGGATCGTCTGGAGCATGTCGGGAGCTTTCCTGGCGCGGGCGACGACTATAGGAACGCCAGCGAATCACGGCAACCTTTTGCATCAAGGTCTTGCCCCTGTATCCTCCGTCCTGGCTGCCGGTCCGGTGGCCTGAGCAGCGTACTGGTTCAACGAGGGCGTATCGCATGGGTCCCCGTCACTACGTCATCGGCAACTGGAAGATGAATGGCCTCGTCGCGGGGGCTTGCACGTTGGCGCGGGCGGTCCTCTCAGGCGCCTCCGGCTGCGCGACCCAACTGGCCTTGTGTCCGCCGGCGACGAGCCTGGGGGCGGTTGCGGCGGTGCTGGGGCGTGGCCCGGTCATGCTGGGTGGCCAGGACTGCCATCCCAAGGCATCGGGGGCGCATACCGGGGATGTTTCTGCTGAGATGCTCGCGGATGTGGGATGCGGCCTCGTCGTCGTCGGACATTCCGAGCGACGCACGAACCACGGGGAGCGCGACGACCTCGTGCGTGCCAAGGCCGAGGCCGCGCATCGCGCGGGCCTTGTCGCCGTCATCTGCGTCGGCGAGACGCTGGCGGAACGCGAAGCAGGGCACACACGCGCCACCCTGGCGACGCAGATCCGCGGCTCGGTGCCGGCCGGGGCGACCGCCACACGAACGATCATCGCCTACGAACCGGTCTGGGCGATCGGTACAGGACAGGTCGCCACCCCGGCGCAAGCGGCAGAGGCCCATGGCTGGATCCGGACCGAGCTCGATGGAATGACGGGTAGCGGACGTGCGTTCTCGATCCTGTACGGTGGATCGGTCAAGCCGGAGAATGCGGCGGATCTCTTTGCGCTTCCGGGGGTCGATGGAGCCCTGGTCGGCGGGGCGAGCCTAGACGCTGCCCAGTTCCTGGCCATAGCCGCTGCTGCCCCGCACCGCGGGGACTGACCCGATCTCGGCCGGCCCGGTACGCCGGGCCAGAGTGCAGTTGAAGCCTGGGTCGTTCTAAGCGATCTTGTCGCATATCCTTTGGAGTATTGCGGATGTTCCAGCCCAACGTTCCACGGGCGGCGCGCGCGCCATTTGACTCGGGCTCCGGCGGCGGGGTCGCTCACGAGATGGACGCGTCGGGTCGGAGTGCCATTCTGATCCCTGGCGGGGAGTTCATCCTGCGGGCGACCTA
>CAYSUY010000137.1:0-11530 GCA_964434345.1 uncultured Acetobacteraceae bacterium | reverse complement strand
TCACCGTGCGCTGGGACAAGAACTTCCTGAAGCTGATCCGCCTGCTGCTGGAGCGTCGCGCCGCGTTCGCGATGCATGGCGGCGTGAGGTTCGGCGGCACGCTGACGCTGGATGACGCCTGGGAACTCGGCTTCGACCATGTCGCGCTGTGCATGGGCGCGGGCCGACCGACGGTCATCGAGATGAAGAACGGTCTGGCGCGTGGCGTTCGGCAGGCCTCGGACTTCCTGATGGCGCTGCAATTGACCGGTGCCGCGAAGACCGAGTCGATCGCCAATCTGCAACTGCGCATGCCGATCGTGGTGATCGGCGGCGGGCTCACGGCGATCGACACGGCGACCGAGTCGCTCGCCTACTACGCGCGCCAGGTCGAAAAATTCCTCGCGCGGCACGACATCCTGGCCGCCGAGGGACGGGCGCCCGCGCTGAGCGGCGAGGATGCGGAGATCGCCGCGGAGTTCCTCGCCCATGGCCGCGCCATCCGCGACGAGCGCGCGCGCGCCGCCGCCGAGGGACGAGGACCCAGGCTGCGCGCGCTCCTGGAAAGCTGGGGCGGCGCGACGATCGCCTACCGCCGCAGCCTCGCCGAGGCGCCGAGCTATACGCTGAACCACGAGGAAGTCGCCAAGGCGATGGAAGAGGGCGTGCGTTTCGCCGAGGGCCTGAGCCCGTCGGAAGTCGTTCTCGATCGTCACGGCCACGCCGTCGCGCTGCGCCTGACCCGCCGCGGCGATGCGGGACCGGAGACGGTCGAACTCCCGGCGCGCGCGGTGCTCGTCGCGGCGGGAACGCAGCCCAACACGGTGCTCGCCCGCGAGGACGGGCGCATCCGCCTCGACGGGCGGTATTTCGAGGCCATCGACGCGACCGGCCAGCGCGTCGAGCCGGAGCGCGCGATGTCCAAGCCGAAATCGGCGGAGGTGCTCATGCACCGGGCCGACAGCGGACGCTTCGTCAGCTTCTTCGGCGATCTCCACCCGTCCTTCTTCGGCAATGTCGTCAAGGCGATGGGCAGCGCCAAGCAGGGCTACCCTGTCGTCAGCCGCGTGATGGCGGGGGCGCCGGCGAACGATGTCGCGCCCGGCGATCTCCTGGCGCGGATGGCGCGCGAGTTGCGTGCGCGCGTCCACGCGGTGGAGCGCCTGACGCCGACCATCGTCGAGGTGGTCGTGGAGGCGCCGCGTGCGGCGCGCAACTTCATGCCCGGACAATTCTATCGCCTCCAGAATTTCGAGAGCCGCGCCCCGCGCATCGACGGCACGGTGCTCGGCATGGAGGGGCTTGCCATGACCGGGGCCTGGACGGATCCGGCGCGCGGGCTGGTGTCGGTGATCGCGCTCGAGATGGGTGGCTCCTCCGATCTCTGCGCGATGCTCCGGCCGGGAGAGGAGGTCGTGCTGATGGGGCCGACCGGCGCGCCGACCGAAACGCCGGCCGGCGAGACGGTTGCGCTCGTGGGCGGCGGGCTCGGCAACGCCGTGCTGTTCTCGATCGGCCGCGCGCTGCGCGCCGCCGGATCGCGGGTCGTCTACTTCGCCGGCTACAAGAAGCTGCAGGATCGCTACAAGGTCGACGAGATCGAGGCCGCGGCCGATGTCGTGATCTGGTGTTGCGACGAGGCACCGGGCTTCCCGGCGCGCCGTCCCCAGGACAAGAGCTTCGTCGGCAACATCGTCGCGGCGATGCGCGCCTATGGCGAGGGGACGCTCGGCGGGCAGCCGGTCCCGCTCGCCGATGCCGATCGCATCGTCGCGATCGGCTCCGACCGCATGATGGCGGCGGTGGCGGCGGCGCGGCACGACGCGCTGGCGAAGCTCCTCAAGCCCGCGCATTGCGCCATCGGCTCGATCAACTCGCCGATGCAGTGCATGATGAAGGAGATCTGCGCGCAGTGCCTGCAGCGCTGGGTCGATCCCGCGACCGGCAAGGAGACCACCGTGTTTTCCTGCTTCAACCAGGACCAGCCGCTCGACCGCGTCGACTGGGCGATGCTGAACGACCGGCTGCGCCAGAACGCCGTCGCCGAGAAGCTCACGCGCGCCTGGATCGATCGCTGCCTGCGGCGCCTGGATCTGCGCCCGGCGCTCGCGGCGGAGTGAGGCGATGGAGCGGGCCGCCAACGTCCTGCTGATCACCGCGGATCAGTGGCGCGGGGACACGCTGGGCGCGCTCGGCCATTCGATCGTCCGGACGCCCAATCTCGACCGGCTGGCCGGGGAGGGCGTGCTCTTCCGCCGACACCATACCGTGACCGCGCCCTGCGGCCCGGCGCGTGCGAGCCTGCATACCGGCCTCTACCTGCATAATCATCGCAGCGTCATGAACGGCACGCCGCTCGACCGGCGGCATACGAACATGGCGCTCGAGGCGCGCAAGGCCGGGCTCGCGCCGACCCTGTTCGGCTACACCGACACCAGCCCCGACCCCGAAGGGCTGGCCCCGCAGGATCCGCGGCTCTTCACCTACGAGGGCGTGCTGCCCGGCTACGATGTCGGCCAACTCCTGCTCGAGGATTTCAAGCCTTGGCTCGCGCGGCTGCGACGCCTCGGCATGGACGGGTTCGACACGCCGCGCGCGGCCTATGCGCCCGCAGATGGACGGCTTGGAGGCCCGGCGCGCTTTCCGGCCGCGATTTCAGAGACAGCCTTCATCGCCGATGCGGCGCTCGACTGGCTTTCCACCCGGGGGGACACGCCATGGTTCGCGCATGTGTCTTTCCTGCGGCCCCATCCGCCCTGGACGGCGCCGGCGGAATTCCGTGCGCTCTACGACGCCACGACCGCGGGAGACGCGCTGCCGCAGGCGCCGGCCGGGCTGCATCCGTTGATCGACGCGCTGCGCGCGCAGTTCCGCGTCGCAAGCCTCGTGCCGGGGTTCGACGGCCTCGCGCGCGACCTGACGGCCGAGGCGGCGGCGGCGCTGCGCGCGACCTACTATGCGCTGATGACCGAGGTCGACCACCATGTCGGGCGGTTGCTGGACTGGATCGACGACGCTGGCGCACGCGCGCGCACGCTGGTCGTGTTCACCGCCGACCATGGCGAGTATCTGGGCGACCATGGCCTGTACGGAAAGATCGGGCTGCATCCGCAGGCCTTCCACATTCCGCTGATCGTCCGGGCGCCCGGTTTCGGCACCGCGGCGGCAGGGCGGGTCGTGGATGCCTTCACCGAATCCGTCGATGTGATGCCGACCGTGCTCCAGGCGCTTGGTCTCGAGGTGCCCGGCGCGTGCGACGGCGCGCCATTGCTGCCATGGCTCGCAGGCGAGCAACCGCAGGCATGGCGCGACGCGGTGCATTGGGAACTCGACTACCGAACGCTGCTCGGTGGCGCGGGCGCCGGGGCTCTTGGCGGCGATCCCGATCGCGCGGCGCTGACGGCGCGGCTCGATGACGGGTCGCTCTACGTCCATTTCGCGGCGGGCGCGGCGCTTCATTTCGACCTCGCCGACGATCCGCACGGCCATCGCGATCTCGTGCGGGCGGGCGTCGCGACGGAGCGGCGCCTGGCGACGCTTGGCGCGTTGATGGCCTGGCGCATGCGACACGAGGACCGCAGGCTGTCCGATCTGCGGGTCGGACCCGGTGGCCTCGTGCGCTGGCGCGATTGACAGCGGCCGGGGCGTCTCGGCAGACTGTTCGTAGACGAACGATCTCGTCCCGGGAGGAAGATGTGGCGAGCTATCTGAGGCCGCGCGAACTGGACGAGGCCCTGCGCGCCTTGCGCGTCGCGCCGCGCGTCGTGCTGGCGGGCGGGACCGACTACTATCCGGCGCGCGTCGGCAAGCCGCTCGACGACGAGATCCTCGACATCTCGGCCATCGACGCGCTGCTGCGCATCGAGGAGGACGAGGCCGGCTGGCGCATTCCTGCGCGCTGCACGTGGTCGGCGCTGATTGCGGCCCCGTTGCCGCCGCTTTTCGACGGTCTCAAGGCTGCTTCCCGCGAGGTCGGGGGCGTCCAGATCCAGAACACGGGAACGCTGTGCGGCAACGTGTGCAACGCGTCGCCGGCCGCCGACGGGATCCCCAATCTCCTGGCCCTGGATGCGCGGGTGGAACTGAGCCGCCTCGGTGCGGTGCGCGAACTGTCCTCGGCAACCGCCGCACCGCGCGGGAGGCGGATGAACTGGTCACCGCGCTGCGCGTGCCGCGGCCACGGCGCTCCGCGCGCGGCACGTTCGCGAAACTGGGCGCGCGGCGCTATCTGGTGATCTCGATCGTGATGGCCGCGGCGGTGATCGAGACCGACGACGACGCGATCGCCGCGGCGCGCATCGCCGTCGGCGCCTGCGGACCGGTCGCGCGACGCCTGCCGCGGCTCGAAGACCGGATCGTCGGGCATCGTCTCGGTTGGCCGGCGCCCGCGATCGAGGCCGCAGACCTCGAGCCCTTGACCCCGATCGACGACGTGCGTGGCAGCGCGGCGTACCGGCGCGACGCGGCCGCCACGGTCCTTGCGCGCCTCATCGAAGGAGCGACGCGGTGAGCGCAGCCACGGACAGGATCGCCTTCAACGTCAATGGCCGCGACGTCGCCGTCGCCGCCGCACCTCAGACCCGGCTGGCCGACGTGCTGCGCGAGGAACTCGGCCTCACGGGGACGAAGATTGGCTGCAACGCGGGCGATTGCGGCGCCTGCACCATCCGCCTCGACGGCGCGCAGGTCTGCGCCTGTCTCGTGCCGGTCGCGCAGGCGGCGGGCCGACGCGTCGAGACGGTCGAGGGGCTTGCCCGGGACGGTCGCCTGTCCCGGCTGCAGCAGGCCTTCCATGCCCATGGCGCCGCGCAATGCGGGATCTGCACCCCGGGCATGCTGATGGCGGCCGAGGATCTGCTCGCGCGCGAGCCGGCGCCCGACGAGCCGGCGGTGCTCGACGCGCTCGGCGGCGTGCTCTGCCGCTGCACCGGATATCGCAAGATCGTCGAGGCAATTCTCAGCCTTGGCGCAGGCGCCGAGGCCACGCCCGTCGCCGTCGATGTCGATGGCGGCGTCGGCGCGCGCCTTGCGAAGGTCGACGCGCTTTCCAAGCTGACCGGCGCGGAAGCCTATGGCGCCGACGCGTGGCCAGCCGACGCCCTGGTTCTCAGGGCCGTCCGGTCACCGCATGCCGCGGCGCGCTTCACGGTCGGCGACCTCAAGCCACTCCATGCTCGCTTTCCCGGCCTCGTGCGCGTCTTCGCGGCCGCCGACGTGCCCGGACCGAACGCGTTCGGGATCTATCCCGTCGGCAAGGACCAGCCCGTTCTCGCCGATGGCGAGGTGCGATATCGCGGGGAGGCCGTGCTGGCGCTCGTCGGCGACGGAGGGACGATCGCGGCGATCCGCGACGAGGACGTGCCGATCGCCTGGACGCCACTCGATCCGATCCTCGGCGCTGCCGCGGGTGTCGCGCCGGGTGCGCGGCGCCTGCACGCGCATCTCAAGGACAACGTCCTGGTACGCGGCCGCGTCGTGCGCGGGGATCCCGATGCGGCTGAGGCGGGCGCCGCGGCCATCGCCGCCGGCCGCTTCGAGACCAGCTTCGTCGAGCACGCCTATATCGAACCCGAGGCGGGCTGGGCCCGCCGCGTCGGTGACCGCGTGGAGATCTTCGTCACCACCCAGACCCCCTACATGGACCGCGACGAGGTCGCGCATGTCATGGGGCTGAAGCCGGATCAGGTGCGGATCATCCCGTCGGCGGTCGGCGGGGGATTCGGCGGCAAGCTCGACCTGTCGGTGCAGCCACTGATCGCCATCGCGGCCTGGCGCCTGAACCGGCCCGTGCGCTGCGTCTACACGCGGCCGGAGTCGATGGCGTCGTCGACCAAGCGGCACCCCGCGACGATCGCGGCGCGGTTCTCCGCGGATCGTGACGGACATCTGCTCGGCGCCGTCTTCGAGGGCGATTTCAACACGGGTGCCTACGCGTCCTGGGGACCGACCGTCGCCAATCGTGTGCCCGTGCATGCCACCGGCCCCTATGCGGTGCCGCATGTGCGCGCGACGACGCGGGCGATCCACACCAACGAGCCCCCCTCGGGGGCGTTCCGGGGCTTCGGCGTTCCGCAGGCGGCGGTGGCGCACGAGACGCTGATGGACGAACTCGCCGCGGGCCTCGGCATCGATCCGCTCGAGTTCCGCCACAGCAACGCGCTGCGTGTGGGTTCGGTTACCGCGACCGGCCAGCGTCTGGAGGCGAGCGCCGGGCTTCAGGCCTGTCTCGAAGCCTTGCGGCCGCGCTGGCGCGACCTCCGCGCGGCGGCGGATGCGTTCAACAAGACCGGCTCCGGCGCGCTGCGCCGCGGCGTCGGGGTCGCCTGCATGTGGTACGGGATCGGCAACACGTCGATGTCCAATCCCTCGGAGATGGAGATCGGCGTCGGGCGCGACGGTGTTTTCACCTTGTTCTCGGGTGCGCTCGACATCGGTCAGGGGTCGAACACGATCATGACGCAGATCGCGGCCGAGGCACTCGGCGTGCCCGCGTCGCGCATCCGTCTCGTCACCGGCGACACCGACCTGACCCGTGACGCCGGCAAGACTTCGGCGTCCCGCCAGACCTTCGTGTCGGGCAACGCGGTGCGGCTCGCGGCCGAGGACCTGCGCGCGCAGTTGGCGCGGCTGGGCAATGCGGATCTCGCCACCCTTCCGGAAATCAGGTCTGGCTTCGTCGCGATCGGGCGCGGGAGATTCGATCCGCCGACCACCGCGCTCGACGCCGAGGGGCAGGGCGTGCCCTACGCGACCTATGGCTTCGCGGCGCAGCTGGCCGCGATCGAGGTCGATACGGGGCTCGGCACGATCAAGGTGCTCCGCATCGTGGCGGCTCATGACGTCGGGCGCGCGGTCAATCCGCAGCAGGTCGAGGGGCAGATCCATGGCGGCATCGCCCAGGGGCTCGGGCTTGCGCTGATGGAGGAATACGTGCCCGGCCGTACCGAGAACCTGCACGACTACCTGATCCCGACCATCGGCGACATTCCGCCGATCGAGACGCTGCTGATCGAGGATGCCGAGCCGCTCGGACCCTTCGGTGCCAAGGGCATCGGCGAACCGGCACTGATCCCCACCGCGCCGGCCATCCTCAACGCGCTGCACCATGCGACAGGCGTCCGCGTGCGCCGCGTGCCGGCGACGCCGGACCGCGTGCGTGCGGCACTGCGCGAGGCGGGGGTCGCGCCGTGAGCGCCGACGGTATCGTCACCTGCGACGCCTGTCCGGTGCTGTGCCGGATCCGGCCCGGCAAGACCGGCGCCTGCGACCGCTACGGCAACGTCGATGGAAAGCTCGCGCGGCTGGCGCCTGCGGTGGTGCTGGAACGGACCCTGGCGCGCGACGGCAAGCTGGTGCCCTTTGCCGGCGAGGGTTGGAACGGCGGATTGCTGCGCGACGGGGAGACCTTCGTCACCGGGATCGGCGCTGGGACGACCTATCCCGACTACAAGCCGGCGCCGTTCATCGTCTCGTCGCGTGTCGACGGGGTCGACATGGTTACGGTCGTGACCGAGGGGATCTTCAGTTATTGCGGCCTGAAGGCGAAGATCGACACCGACCGCTATCTCGGTCCCGAGCAGGCGGCCGTGCGCGTGAAGGGGGAGCAGATCGGCCATGTCACGACGGCCGAATACGGCTCGCAGATGCTTTCGCTCGGTGGCGTGCATCACCTGACCGGCGGCTCCAAGAAGGAGGGCGTCGTCACCTGCGACGCCATGCTCGATCTGTGCGCGCTCAAGCCCGTGGAGATGACGATCGACGGTGGCGCGACCGTGGTGGTCCAGGCCGGACAGCCGCCGATCATCGACGGCACGCGCGAGGAACGCATGCGCGTCGGATGCGGCTCGGCCACGATCGGCATCTTCGCCAAGCAATGGCATGGCCATGCCGACGAGGTGATCGTCGTCGATGACCACATCACCGGCGTGCTCAGCGAGCATCAGGCCGGGCGCTTCCTCGACATGCCGCATGCGGGGATCCGGGTGCGCGGCCGCAAATCGACGCCCGGGCGCTATTTCCAGGTGGCGCATCCGGGCACCGGATGGGGCGGCACGGACATCGTCGATCCGCTGACGATCATCGAATCCATCGATCCGAAGACCGCGTGGCCGGGCCTGCGCCTGCTGATGGTGTCGACCACCGGCGAGCACGCCGCCTGGTTCGTCCTCGACGATCGACTGCGCCCGGTTCCCGCGCCGATGCCCGGCCCGATCACCGATGTGGTCGCGCGGATCGGCGAGAATTGCGAGCCCGCGCTGTGCAGCATCGTGTTCATGGCCGGTGCTGGCGGCAGCCTGCGCGCGGGCGTCACCGAGAACCCCGTGCGGCTGACGCGCTCGGTACGTCAGGAGGTGACCCGCGTCACCTCCGGCGGCGCGCCCGTCTATGTCTGGCCCGGCGGCGGGATCACCTACATGGTCGACGTCACGGCGATGCCCGAGGGATCCTTCGGCTATGTGCCGACCCCGGCGTTGGTCGCGCCGCTGGAATTCACCATGCCGCTCGCGGCGTATCGCGCGATGGGCGGCCATGTCGATCATGTCCGCAGTCTGGAGTCGTTGCGCGACGTCGAGCGGCTGGAGGCGCGGCCCTGGCCGGCCTCCAATCCCTGGCCGCTGGGATGAGCGCGGTCGCGGCCCTCCTGGCCGATGGCCTGCGGCTGCATCTGCAGCACGGGCCTATCGATCTCGTGATCGAGGCCTGGGGCGATCCCGACGAGGTAGCGGCTGCGCAGGCTCAGGCCCGCGCCGTCTTTCCGTCGATCCTGCCCGGGCTATGCGCGGAACTGCCCCGGCTGCGCGCCGAGGTCGACGACGTCCCCTTCGCGGGGCCCGTCGCCGAGCGCATGCGTGCGGCCTGCCTCGCCCTCGCCGGAGAGGGGTTCCTCACGCCGATGGCGGCCGTCGCCGGCGCGGTGGCCGATCATGTCCTCGCGCATCTCGTCGCGGGCCGTCGCCTGGAGCGCGCCTATGTCAACGATGGCGGCGACATCGCCTTCCACCTCGCGCCCGGCGCGCGCCTGACCTGTGGCCTGGTCGCGGACGTGGCGCGCCCCGCGCTCGATGGCGGCTTCGTCCTTGATCATGCCTTGCCTGCGCGCGGCATCGCGACATCCGGGCGGGCGACCAAGGGTAACGGTGGACGCAGCTTTTCCCTCGGCATCGCCGACAGCGTGACGGTTCTGGCGGCGACCGCCGCCGAGGCCGACGCGGCGGCGACGGTCGTCGCCAATGCCGTCGACCTGCCCGGGCATCCCGCCGTGACACGGCGGCCGGCCTGCGAGTTGGAGCCCGACAGCGATCTCGGCGACCGACCCGTCACGGTCGGGCTTGGCGATCTGACGCCTGGAGAGATTCGCGCCGCGCTTGTCCGTGGCCGCTCGGCCGCGACGCGGCTCATGGAAACTGGACGGCTGGTCGCGGCGGTGATGGTATTGCGTGGTGCCTTCGCCAGCGTGGGCCTGGACGCGGCCCGACATGCAGCATGAGAGGTTCGGCATGAACATCAATGGAATCGAGATCCGGAAATTGGCGACCTTCGTGGAGGAGGTGTTCCACGAAGGCGGGCCGGTGGCGGACAGACCGCTGAAGCTCGGCGCGATCGCCGCGGTGGTCCGCAATCCCTTCGCGGGTCGCTATGTGCCGGACATCGCGCCGATGATGGAGCAGCTCCGTCCGCTCGGCCTCGAGATGTCGACGCGCCTCGCCAAGGCCCTGACCGGTGGCGACCTCGCGGCGATCGAGGGCTTCGGCAAGGGCGCGATCGTCGGGTCGGCGGGCGAACTCGAGCACGGCGCGCTGTGGCATGTGCCGGGCGGCTATGCGATGCGCGATCTGCTCGGCAAGGCCAAGGCCATCGTGCCGTCGACCAAGAAGGTCGGCCCGGTCGGCGCGCGTCTCGACGTGCCGGTGACGCATATCAACGCCAGCTATGTGCGCGGGCATTTCAACGCCATGGAAGTCGGCGTCAACGACGCGCCGCGGGCCGACGAGATGGTGCTGATCCTGGTCATGTCGACCGGCGGTCGCGTCCATGACCGCGTCGGCGGCCTGCGCGCAAGCGAGGTCAAGGGAGAGGACGGTCTGCGATGAAGGCCAAGATCCGCAAGCTCGCGACGATCGTCGACGAGACCCATGTCGAGATGGGGCGCGCGGTGTCGCCGCCGACCCGCCGCGCCGCCGCCATCGCGGTGATCGCCAATCCCTGCGCCGGCCG
The DNA here is from genome assembly GCA_964434345.1 of uncultured Acetobacteraceae bacterium. GTDB lineage: Bacteria > Pseudomonadota > Alphaproteobacteria > CACIAM-22H2 > CACIAM-22H2 > CAIOSQ01. The sequence goes on along the minus strand of CAYSUY010000137.1, from coordinate 1,336 downwards.
TTTCGAGTCCGATCTCGAGGCACTCATGGCGATCGGCGAGGAACTCGGCGACCTGCTGGGACGCCGCGCGGTCGCGGCGCTGGGCATCACGCCGGCAGAGGCGGAAAGCTATGGCAAGGCGGCGATCGTCGGCGAGGCCGGCGAACTCGAGCATGCCGCGGCGATCCTGCATCCGCGCCTCGGCAAGCCGCTGCGCGCCGCCGTCGAGAAGGGGGCCGCGCTCGTGCCCTCGGCCAAGAAGATGGGCGGTCCCGGATCGCCGATCGACGTGCCGCTCGGGCACAAGGATGCGGCCTATGTGCGCAGTCATTTCGACGCGATGGAGGTCCGGCTGAACGACTCCCCGCGCGCGAACGAGATCCTGGTCGCGGTCGTCGTCACCGATTCCGGGCGTCCCAGCCCGCGCATCGGCGGCCTCACCAAGGACCAGGTCGAAGGCAAGGACGGGCTGCGCTGAATCAGCCCGCCACGAAACCCATACAGACAGGGAGACCGACATGAAGATCGAACGCAGGACGTTTCTTGCCGCAGGTGCCGCGGCGACGCTGGGCGCCCCCGCCATCGCGCGCGGCCAGGGGGCTGCGATCCGCATTGGCGAGATCAACAGCTACACGGCGCAGCCGGCCTTCCTGGCGCCCTATCGCAACGGCTGGAACCTCGCGATCGAGGAGGCCAATGCGGCGGGCGGCATCGGCGGGCGCCGGCTCGAGACGGTCTTCCGCGACGATGCCGGCAAGCCCGAGGATGCGGTGCGTTTCGCGGGCGAGCTGATCACCGCCGAGAAGGTCGATCTGCTGTCCGGCGGGTTCCTGTCGAATGTCGGTCTCGCGATCGCCGACTACGCGAACCAGAACAAGCGGCTCTACGTCGCTTCCGAGCCGTTGAGCGACGCTCTCGTCTGGGGCAAGGGCAACCGGTACACCTTCCGGCTCCGGCCTTCGACCTACATGCAGGCGGCGATGCTCGCCGAGGAGGCGGCCAAGGTCGACGCGAAGCGCTGGGCGATCGTCTCGCCGAACTACGAATACGGCCAGTCGGCGGCAAAGTGGTTCAAGGAATTGCTGACGCGCATGAAGCCCGGTGTCGAATTCGTGGCGGAGCAGTTCCCCGCCCTCGGCCGTATCGATGCCGGCGCGACGGTGCAGGCGGTCGAGCAGGCGCGGCCCGACGCGATCTTCAACGTCACCTTCGGCGGCGACCTCACCAATTTCGTCCGTCAGGGCAACACGCGCGGCCTGTTCGAGAAGCGCTTCGTCGCCTCGATGCTGACGGGCGAGCCCGAATACATGGATCCGCTCAAGGACGAGTGCCCCGAGGGCTGGGTCGTCACCGGCTA
>CAYSUY010000136.1:0-11567 GCA_964434345.1 uncultured Acetobacteraceae bacterium | reverse complement strand
GATCAAGTCGGACGCCACGCGCGTCGCCGCGCTGCTCTCGGGCGAACTGGACCTGATCGTGCCGGCGCCGCTGCAGGACCTGCAGCGCATCTCCGCGGCCCCCGGGCTCAAGGTGATCGAGGAACCGTCGCTGCGCGTGATCTTCTTCGGCTTCAACTGGCGCGACTCGCTCCAGGTGGCGCCCGGCCAGAAGAACCCGCTCAAGGACGGCAAGTCGCGCAATGTCGGCGTGATGGTGGCGCCGCCGGTGCCCGGCTACGCGGCGTCGCTCGACCAAGTCTACCCGTTCAACCCCGACCTCGCGAAAAAGCTGCTCGCCGAGGCCGGCTACCCGAACGGCTTCAAGACGCGGCTGTCCTGCCCCAACGACCGCTACATCAACGACGAGCAGACCTGCATCGCCGTTGCCGCGATGTGGGGCCGCGTCGGGGTGACGACGGATCTCGCGATCGAGAGCAAGACGACCTACTTCCCGAAGGTCGACAAGGGCGAGACCGACATCTACATGCTCGGCTGGGCGACGCTGCCGCCGATGGACGGCTTCTCGGTCCTCTCGGCGCTGCTCGCCACCCGCAAGGACAGCCTCGGCGGCAACAACCCGAACGGCTTCTCCGATGCGCGCATCGACGCGCTGGCGGCATCCGCAGCGGTCGAACTCGACGAGACGAAGCGCCGGGCGATGCTGACCGAGTCCTTCAAGATCACCCGCGACGAGGTGGTCTACCTGCCGCTGCACCAGCAGCCGGTGGCCTGGGCGGCACGCGCCAACATCGACGTCGTCAACTTCGCGGACGAGTATGTCCGCCTGTGGTTCGCGAAGGTGAACTGAGCACCGGCCCGGTCCGCGCCCATGCGCGGACCGGGCCCCTTTCGCGACGCACGCCACGCCGTTCCCCGCTTCGCATGATCGCCGTTCTCGCCTCCCGCCTCGTCCAGGGCCTGCTGGTGATGCTCACCGTCACCGCGCTCGCCTTCCTGATGTTCCGCTTCGTCGGCGATCCGGTCCAGACCATGTCGCGCGAGGACGCCACGCCGCAGGAAAAGGCGGAGCTGCGCGCGTCGCTCGGCCTCGATCTTCCGGTGCCGCTCCAGTACGCGCGCTTCGTCGCCCGCGTCGTCCAGGGCGATCTCGGGATCAGCTATCGCAACCAGCGCCCGGTCGCCCGGCTGATCGCGGAGCGGCTGCCGGCGACCATGGAACTCGTCCTGGCCGCGACCCTGCTCGCGCTCGCCTTCGGCATCCCGCTCGGCGTGATCGCCGCACTGCGCCCCGACGGCGTGGTGGCGCGCAGCGTCCAGGCGCTGTCGCTGATCGGGATCTCGACCCCGACCTTCGTGACCGGCATCGCCCTGATCCTCGTCTTCGCCGTCGGGCTCAAGCTGGTGCCCTCCTTCGGCCGCGGCGAGGTCGTCGCGCTCGGCTGGTGGAGCACCGGATACCTGACCGCGAGCGGGCTCAAATCCCTCGTCCTGCCGGCCATCACCCTGTCGCTGTTCCAGCTCACGCTGATCATGCGGCTGGTGCGGTCGGAGATGATCGACGTGCTCTCGACCGACTACATCCGCTTCGCGCGCGCCCGCGGCCTGCCGCGCGCCTATGTCCATTACCGCCTCGCGCTGCGCAACGCGCTGATGCCGGTGATCACCGTCACCGGGCTCCAGATCGGCCAGCTGATCGCCTTCGCGATCGTCACCGAGACGGTGTTCCAGTGGCCGGGCATGGGGCTGCTCTTCATCCAGGCGGTCGGCTTCTCCGACATTCCGGTGATGTCCGCCTATCTGCTCTTCGTCGGCGCGCTCTTCGTCGCGCTGAACACGCTGGTCGACCTGGTCTACGTGCTGGTCGATCCGCGCCTGCGCACGAGCCTCGCATGACCGCGGGCACCGCTCTCGCACGGCTGCGCGCCGTGCCGCCCTCGGTGGCGATCGCCGCGCTGGTGGCCCTGCTGCTCGTGCTGTCGGCGGCCGGCGCCCCGCTCCTCGCGCCCTTCGATCCGACGGATATCCGGACCTTCAACCTCGCGGATTCGGAGATCCCGCCGCTCTTCGCCGCCGACGGCGATCCACGCTTCCTGCTCGGAACCGACAACCAGGGCCGCGACATGCTCTCCGCGATCCTCTACGGCGCGCGGGTCTCGATCGCCATCGGCAGCGCGGCGGTGACGACGGCGATGCTGATCGGCGTCACGCTCGGCCTCGTCGCCGGCTATGCCGGCGGTCGGATCGACGCGGCGATCATGCGCGTCGGCGACGTGATCCTGAGCTTTCCCACGATCCTGCTCGCGCTGCTCGTCGCCGGTCTGGCGCGCGCGCTGCTGCCCGGCGCGGACTCCGCACGGCTCGCGCCCTTCGTCCTGGTCGGCGCCATCGCGGTCCATGACTGGGTGCAATACGCCCGCACCGTGCGCGCGGCGACCATGGTGGAGAGCGCCAAGGACTACGTGAAGGCCGCGCGGGTCATCGGCCTGCCCTCGGCGCGGATCCTGCTGCGCCATATCCTGCCCAACGTCGCCGGACCGGTGCTGGTGATCGCGACCATCCACCTCGCCGGCGCCGTGCTGACCGAGGCGACGCTGTCCTTCCTCGGCGTCGGCATGCCGCCGACCTATCCGTCTCTGGGCACCCTGATCCGCATCGGCAACGAGTTCGTCTTCTCGGGGATCTGGTGGATCGCGACCCTGCCCGCGCTCACACTGGTCATCCTCGTGCTGGCGGTGAACGTCGTCGGCGACTGGCTGCGCGACCGCTTCAATCCGAAGCTGCGGGGCCGGCGATGAGCGCCACCGATCGCGCCACCGCTCTGGTCCCGGTCCTCGACATCGACGGGCTGCGCGTCCTCTATCCGCGCGCGGACGGTCCGCCGCTCGCCGCGGTCGACGGGCTGTCGCTGCGCATCGAAGCCGGCGAGATCCACGCCATCGTGGGCGAGTCCGGGGCCGGCAAGAGCACCGCGGGCAACGCCGTGCTCGGCATCCTCGAGGCGCCCGGCCATGTCGCCGCCGGCCGCATCCGGATCGCGGGGGCGGAGATGGACCCGCGCACGGGCCACGCGCCGGGCATCGTGCCGGGGCGCGACATCGGCGCGGTCTTCCAGGATCCGATGACCTCGCTGAATCCGCTCTTCACCGTGGAGAGCCAGATCGGCGAGGCGATGCGCCACCATCTCGGCATCGGCCGCGCCGAGGCGCGGCGGCGATCGCTCGACCTGCTGCGGGCGGTCGGTATCCCGGAGCCGGAGCGCCGTCTGCATTTCTATCCGCACCAGCTTTCCGGCGGTCAGCGCCAGCGCGTCGTCATCGCCGCGGCGCTGGGCTGCGATCCCAAGCTCATCATCGCCGACGAGCCGACCACCGCGCTCGACGTCTCCGTCCAGGCGCAGATCCTGCGCCTGCTGCGCGAGCTCGCGGACACGCGCGGCGTCGGCATCATGCTGGTCACGCACAACATGGGCGTCGTCGCCGAGATCGCGGACCGCGTGACCATCATGCGCCATGGCCGCATGGTCGAGAGCGGGCCGGTGCGCGACGTGCTGGGCGCGCCGCGCGACGCCTATGCGCGCGACCTCATCGCTTCGGTGCCACCGGTCGACCGCAAGCTCGCGCGCTTCGCCACGCCCGATCCCGGCGCGGAGGCGGCACGCACGGCGCGCGCCGACCTCGCCCGCCGCGCCGCGCCCGCGACGCCATCTCCCGAGACCTTGGGCACGACCCTGCTGGAGGTCGAGGGCCTGACCGTCGATTTCCGCACGCGATCCGGATTGTTCGGCCTGGGGGCACGTCGCTTTCGCGCCGTCGACGGCGTCGGCTTCACGCTCGGCGCCGGCGAGATCCTGGGCCTCGTCGGCGAGTCCGGTTCGGGCAAGTCGACCGTGGCCAACGCCATCGCGGGGCTGGTACGGCCCTCGGGCGGTACGATCCGGCTGCGCGGAACGCCGATCTCCGGCGCCGCGCAAGCCCCGCAGACGCGCGCCGAGCGGCGGGCCGTGCAGATGGTCTTCCAGGATCCCTACGCCTCGCTCAACCCGCGTCTGCGCGTCGCCACGACGCTGGCCGAGCCGATCCTGTTCTACGATCTCGCCCGCACGAAGGCGGACGCCGACCACGACGCGGCGATGCTGCTGGCCGCCGTCGGCCTCGCGCCGGATTCCGCGGGGCGTTTTCCGCACGCCTTCTCCGGTGGCCAGCGCCAGCGCGTGTCGATCGCCCGCGCCCTCGCCGCGCGGCCCGCCTTGCTGATCTGCGACGAGCCGACCTCGTCGCTCGATGTCTCGGTCCAGGCGCAGGTGCTCAACCTGCTCAAGGATCTGCGTGACGGCGCCGGCCTCGCGATCCTGTTCATCAGCCACGATCTTGCCGTGGTGCGGCAGATGTGCGACCGCGTGGTGGTGATGAAGGACGGTCGCGTCTGCGAGACCGCGGAGACCGAGGCGCTGTTCGAGGCGCCGACCCATCCCTACACGCGCGAGCTCATGCGCCTGGTGCCGCGCCTGGAAACCATCCACACGCGTTTTCCCGCGACCGCGGGCTGAAGGAGAGCAGGATGATCGACCTCAGGATCGACAACGGCATCGTGATCACCGTGGACGGGGCGCGACGCGTCATCGCCGACGGCTCGGTGGCGATCCACAAGGACCGCATCGTCGCGGTCGGGCCGACGAAGACCCTGTCGCGCACGCATCCCGCGCGCCGGACGATCGATGCCAGCCGCAAGGCGGTGATCCCCGGCCTGATCGATGCCCATGCCCATGCCGGACATGGCCTCATCAAGACGATGGGCGGCGGGCGTGGCGATCTCTGGTACGAGGCCTGCCACAAGGTCTACACCACCGCCTCGCCGGAGAGCTTCTGGCGCGCGGAGGCGCAGCTGGCCGCGCTCGAGCGTCTGCGCTTCGGCGTCACCACCGGCGTGTCGCTGCTCGGCGGCGGCGATTCCGTCATGCGCACCGACGAGCCATCCTATTGCGACGCGCATTGCGACGGCGTGCGCGAGGTCGGCACGCGCAGCGTCGTGGCGATCGGCCCGACGCGCCCGCCGCATCCCCGTCTCTACGCGCGCGTCGACGGCAAGCGGCGCAAGACCCGCATGGTGTCGTTCGAGGACCAGCTGGAGACCTGCCGCACCCTGATCGACTCCTGGCACGGCACGCACGGCCGGCGGCTCAACATCGCGATGCTGACGCCGACCCTGCGCGCCGAACATCGCGCGTCGATGGCGGCGACGGATTTCGACGAGGCGATCCGCCAGGCCAAGGCCGCACGCGCCCTGTCGCGCGAGCGCGGCACGATCTTCACCCAGGACGGGCATCAGCGCGGCAGCGTCGCCTTCGCGCATCGTACAGGCCTGCTCGGACCCGACGCGCTGCTCTCGCATTCGACCGACCTGACGAAGGCGGAGATCGCGCTCTGCGCGAAGACCGAGACCCGGATCGCCCACAACCCGTCGGCGATCGCCTCGGTCTATGGCCGCTGCCCGGCCCCCGAATTGATCGATGCCGGTGTCGTGGTCGCGCTGGGCTCCGACGGCACGGCGCCGGACCGCTCGGGCGACATGTTCCGACACATGCAGCAATGCATGCATTATCACCGCCGGCATTTCCGCGACGCCAGCCTGATGCCGCCGGGCAAGATCCTGGAGATGGCGACGATCGACGCGGCGCGCGCGCTCGGCATGGCCGATGATCTCGGCTCGCTCGAGGTCGGCAAGAAGGCCGATGTCGTGCTCGTCGATCTCGCGCGGCCGCATCTCTATCCGTTCAACATGCCGGTCTTCCGTCTGGTCTGCTTCGCCAACGGCGCCGATGTCGACACGGTGATCGTCGATGGCCGGATCCTGCTGTCCGGCGGCAAGCCGAAATCCGTCAAGACCGAGAAGGTCCTCGACGCCGCGCAGCGCGAGACCGAGGCGATGCTCGACCGCGCCGGGCTGCGCAAGCTGATCCAGGAACCCGCCGGCATCTGGAACGCGACGCGCTACGACACCGGACGCGCGTAAGCCCTCCCCCCCAAAAAAACCTCCCCAGCTTCAATTTGCCCCTGGGCGCCTCGCATGGGTGTCTGGCGGTCCCCGTTGTCGGGGCAAATTGAAGCTGGGGAGGTTTTTGTTGCGATGATCTTGGCCGATGGGCCGCAGGCGACTAGGGTCGCGGCACGCTTATTGCTGACTTGCTTCGCAGATGCCACCCGGCGTCTTTGTCCTGTCCAATCTCCGTTCAGAGGCCTGCCATGACTCTCTCCCGTCGCCACATCCTGCTCGCCGGCGCCGCTGCCGGCCTCGCGGCCGCTTCCCCCTCCGCCCGGGCGCAGGGGCTGCGCGCGCTGACGCTGCAGGCCGCGTGGATCAACGATGCCGAATTCATGGGCTACTACGTTGCCATGGAGAAGGGCTGGTACCAGGCCGAGGGTCTGGATCTCAAATACCTGCCCGGCGGCCCGGACGTGATCCCCGAGGCATCGGTCCTCTCGCGGAAGGCGGATGTCGCGCTCTCCACGGTCGAGACGGTGATCAACGCCATCACGACCCAGCGTGCCCCGCTGGTCATCATCGGCGCCCAGTACCAGAAGAACCCGATCGGCATCGTCAGCCTCGCCAGCAAGCCGATCCGCACGCCGGCGGACATGATCGGCAAGACGATCGCCGTGCCGCCGGTCAACCGCCTGACGGTCGAGGCGATGCTGAAGCTCAACGGCATCGACAAGAGCCGCGTGCGCATCGTGCCCTACGCCTATGATCCGACGCCGCTGTTGAAGGGCGAGATCGACGCCTCGCTCGATTTCACCACCAACGTGCCCTACACGATCAAGTCGAAGGGCCAGGACGCGGTCAGCTTCCTGCTTGCCGATTTCAAGCTGCCGCTCTTCAACGACGTCGTGGTCGTCACGCGCGACACGCTGGCGCGCCGCCGCGCCGATCTGGTCGGCTTCCTGCGCGCCAGCCGCAAGGGTTGGGACGAGAACTTCAAGGATCCGGCCGCCTATCCGCCGAAATACATGGAGACGTGGTTCAAGGGCACGGGCCGCAGCCTCGACAACGAGATCTATTTCAACCGTGCCCAGGCGGCGCTGATGCAGCATCCCAAGGGCGTGTTCGCCCTGACGCCCGAGGCGATCCAGGGCTGCATCGACGCCCTCAACGAGGTCGGGATCAAGGCCGCGCAGGAGCATTTCGACACCTCGCTGCTCGCCGAGATCTGATCTCCCGCACCCTCGCCATCGTCCGTGGGCGCGCGCGACATCCGCATCGATGCGGTCGAACGGCGGTTCGCGCGCGCCGGGCAGGCGCCGCTGCTGGCGCTCGACCGCGTCAGCCTCGACCTGCCGGCCGGTTCGTTCACGGCCCTGATCGGCCCGTCCGGCTGCGGCAAGTCGACCCTGCTGCGGCTGATCGCGGGGCTCGACGCGCCGGATGGCGGCACGGTGATGGTCGGCGGCGCCGCGCCCCGGGTGCTGCAGCGCGAGGGCCGGCTCGGCATCGCGTTCCAGGACGCGGCCCTGCTGCCCTGGCGCACGGTGACCGGCAATGTGCGGCTGCCGCTGGACGTCACCGGCAGCCGCGATCGCGAGAGCCTCGCACGCATCGCCGATCTCGTGGCGCTGGTCGGGCTCTCCGGCTTCGAGGAGGCCCTGCCCGCCCAGTTGTCGGGCGGGATGCGCCAGCGCGTGGCGATCGCGCGCGCCCTGGTCACCGAACCCGACGTGCTGCTGCTCGACGAACCCTTCGGCGCGCTCGACCAGATCCTGCGCCGGACGATGAACGCCGAGCTGCAGCGCATCTGGATGCGCCGCGCCACCACGACATTGCTGGTCACGCATGGCATCGACGAGGCGCTGTTCCTGTCCGACCGCGTCGTCGTGATGCATGGCCAGCCCGGGCGCATAGCGGCCATCGTCGACGTGCCCTTTGCGCGGCCGCGGCCGCTGACGCTGTTCGCCGATCCGGCGTTCCGGGCGCTCGAGGACGAGGTCGCCGCGGCGCTCTATGGACGGGTCTCCGGGGGCGCGGCGTGACGGCAACGACCCGGCGCGAGCGCCGCGGCACGATCATCGGGCTGTTCCTGCTGGTGCTGGCCTGGGAAGCCGCGGGACAGGGCGGCTGGGTGGCCGGCGGCGCGCTGCCGGCACCGAGCCAGATCGCCGCACGCGCCTGGCTGGATCGCGCCGATTACCCTGCCCATATCCTGGGCACGCTGCGCACCGCCGCGGCAGGCTTCCTCGCGGGGAGCCTGATCGCCTTCGTGATGGGGGTCGCCTATACGCGCTGGCCGTACCTGCAGCGCGCGATGTCCGGCGTCGACGTGACGATCTTCGCGATGCCGGCCATCGCCATCGTTCCGATCCTCATCATCGCCCTGCCCGGGGACGCGCCGCGCGTCGTCCTGTCGGCGCTCTCGGTCTACTACCCGGCGATGGTGGCCGTCGTGCTCGGCCTGCGCCAGGCCGATCCACGGCTCCTCGACCTCGTCCAGGTCCATGGTGGCGGCGCGGTGGCCGCGCTGCGCTGGGTGCGGTTGCGCGGCGGCCTGCCGACGCTGCTCTCCGGGCTGCGCGTCGCGGCCCCCGCCGCCGTTCTGGGGTCTTTGCTGGCGGAATTCGGCAGCGGGTCGAGCGCCGGTCTCGGCACCTATCTGATCGGATCGCTCGGCCGCGCCGACCCGGCCCGGCTCTGGGGCATCGGTCTTGCGGCCACGGCGCTCAGCGCGATGGCCTATCTGGCCGTCGGCCTTGTCGCCGCGCGCTTCGCGGGCGACACCGTGCCCGCCTCGACGCCGGTCGGCACCGCCGCCGCCCAGGGCGCAGGCGAGCCAAGCGGCTGGACGGCATACCTGATGCTCCTGCTGGCCTTCCTCCTGCCCTTCGCCCTCTGGGAGGCGGGCACCTGGGCGCTGCGCCTGACCGATGTCTCGGAGATCGTCTTTCGCGATCCGGTGGGGGTGCTGGCCCATCTGATCTGGGACGAGGGCGCGGCGCGCAATCGCGGCGACATCGCCGCGGCGCTGGCCCAGACGCTGCCCTTTGCGCTGGCCGGAGTCGCGCTCGGCCTTGCGGTCGCCTTCGTCCTCGCCATCGTCTCGCTGCTCTGGCCGCCGCTGGGGGCGACCCTGCTGCCGCTGTCGCTGGTCACGCAATCGATGCCGCTGGTGGCGCTCACGCCGCTGGTGGTGCTGATCTTCGGCCGCGACACGGGCGGCATCCTTGCGATCACGGTCTCGGTCACCTTCTTTCCGGCCTTCGTGACCATCGCCCAGGGGCTCGCGCTCGTCCCGCCCGGGCTGCGCGACCTGATCGCCGCCTGGGGTGGCGGGCGCGGCATCTGGCTGCGGCGCGTGGCCGTGCCCTGGGCCGCCCCCTATCTCTGCGCCGCGCTGCGCCTCGCCGCGCCGCGCGCGCTGCTGGGCGTGATGATCGCCGAGTGGCTCGCCACCGGCACCGGGCTCGGCAATCTGCTGAACGAGGCGCGCGGGCGCATGGATTACGGCACGATCTGGAGCGTCGCGGTCGTCTCGGTGAGCGTCGCGGTGGCGCTGCATGCGGCCGCCGCTTCGCTCGAGCGCCGGGTGCTGCGGCGCTTCGCCTTCGCTTCCTGATATTCCGCCCGCGACGCACGAGGAGACCACCGATGAACGCCACCCCGTCCAGCACGACCGACCACAAGGGCGATGTGCGCGCGCGCGTGTTCCAGGAGCTGCGCCGCGTCGCGCGCCCCGACAGCCGCTTCCATTTCGATTTCGCCGAGTTCATCGCCGATTTCGAGGGCAGCGAGGACGCCGCGCGACGGCTGATGGCGCATCCGGCCTGGACGCGCAGCGAGGTCGCGTTCATCACCCCGGACAACTGCCTGGAATGGCTGCGCTGGCAGGCGTTGCGGCAGGGCCGCCGCGTGCTGATCACGACCTATTCGATCCGCCGCGGCTTCTGGCTCCTCGATCCCGCGGAGATCCCGGAAGACCGCCAGCTCTACGCCGCGACGCTGGACGGCATGGAGCGCCATGCACGACCGGTGACGCTCGCGGAGATCCGCGCGCAGCTGCCGCGGATCGACTGCATGATCACCGGAACCGGCGCGATCAACGAGGCGGGCGTACGCTTCGGCAAGGGGCACGGCTTCTTCGACGCCGAATGGGGCATGCTCCATCGCATCGGCGTGATCGACGCGACCACCCCGGCGATCGCGCTGGTGCATGATTGCCAGGTGCTGCGCGAGACGCTGCATCCCGAGATCTTCGACACCGTCGCCGACCTGATCGTCACGCCCACGCGCATGATCGAGGTCGCGAATCCGCACAAGCCGGACTGCGGCATCGTCTGGGACCTGCTGGACCCCGTCATGTACGACACGATCCCGCCCCTTCAGGAACTGCGCGCGATGGAAGAGGCGGGCGCGCTGCCGCCGCGCTGACCGATTCCGGGAAGGAGCCGCCCCATGGACGAAATCCTGCCGCCCCCCGCGCTCGACAGGCTGACGCGCGCGCACCTGCCTGCCCTCCTGGCGCGCATGCCCAAGGCGGAGCTGCATATCCATATCGAGGGCTCGCTGGAGCCCGAGCTCATCTTCGCGCTCGCGCGGCGCAACGGCGTGGCCCTTCCCTATGCCTCGGAACAGGCGCTGCGCGCGGCCTATGCCTTCACGGACCTGCAGAGCTTCCTCGACATCTACTATGCCGGCGCCTCGGTTCTGCTGCGCGAAGCGGATTTCTTCGACATGGCGATGGCCTATTTCCGGCGTGCCGCGGCCGACGGCGTCGTCCATGCCGAGCTGTTCTTCGATCCGCAGACCCATACGGCGCGCGGCGTGCCGATGGGCGCGGTGATCGAGGGCCTCGCCCGCGCGCAGGCCGAGGCCAAGGCCACGCTCGGGCTGAGCAGCGCGCTCATCCTCTGCTTCCTGCGGCATCTCGACGAGGCGGACGCGATCGCGACCCTCGAGGCCGCCCTGCCCTGGCGCGATCGTTTCGTCGGCGTCGGGCTCGATTCCAGCGAGCGCGGCCATCCGCCGGAGAAATTCGCCCGGGTCTTCGCACGGTGCCGCGCGCTCGGCCTCAGGCCGGTAGCGCATGCCGGCGAGGAGGGCCCGCCCGCCTATATCCGCACAGCCCTCGACGAGCTACGCGTCCAGCGCATCGACCACGGCGTGCGCTGCGCCGAGGATCCGGAGCTGATGCGCATGCTGGCGCAAAGCCGCGTGCCGCTCACCGTGTGTCCGCTCTCCAACATCAAGCTGCGGGTGTTCGCGCGGATGGAGGACCATGTGCTGCCGGAACTGCTGCGCGCGGGGCTCTGCGTGACCGTCAACTCGGACGACCCCGCGTATTTCGGCGGCTACCTGCTCGACAATTACCGCGCCCTTTTCGCCGCCCATCCCGCGCTCGGCCCGCGCGAGGCCTGGCGCCTCGCCGCCAACGGTTTCGAGGCGAGCTTCGCCGAACCAGCTACGAAGACGCGCTGGATCCAGGCCCTCGCGGAATCGGTCGACGCGATAGCCTCTCGCTGAAAAAACTTCCCCAGCTTTGATTTGTCGGTTGCCCGCCGGCATCCGCAGCGTCACCCACTCTCCACCGACAAATCAAAGCTGGG
>CAYSUY010000135.1:0-11715 GCA_964434345.1 uncultured Acetobacteraceae bacterium | reverse complement strand
GATGCGCGTGCGGCGTCGGAGCGCTCGGAGCGTATGTTCCAGCGCACGCAGCGCAAGGCGGCCGGCTCCTGATCGCGCGGCGTCGTGCCGCGATGCGGCGGCGGCGTGTCCTGGGCGCGGCGCTTGCCGCGTCCCTGGCGGCCGCCGCCGCGCAGGCGCGCGCGCCCGTGCGGCGCGATCTCGTCGGTGCGCGCGGCCTTGTGGTCGCGACCGCGGACACGACGCTCGCCGATCTCGCGCTCGTCCATGATCTCGGCTTCGTCGAACTGGCGATCGCCAACCCCGGACTCGATCCCTGGCTGCCGCCGGCCGGCGCGGCGATCGTGCTCCCCGCCGCGCATCTCCTTCCGGACGCGCCGCGCCGGGGCATCGTCGTCAATTATGCCGACCAGCGCCTCTATCACTTCCGCGACGGTGCGATCGCGGCGAGCCATCCGATCGGCATCGCGGCCGAGGATGTGCCGACGCGGCTGGGCGTCACCAGCGTCGTCGGCAAGCGCCGCGATCCGTCATGGTCGCCGACACCGTCGATGCGCGCGGCCATGCCCGATCTGCCGACCTTCATTCCACCGGGGCCGGAGAACCCGCTGGGCAGCCGAGCCCTCGATCTCGGCTGGCCTGGCTATGTCATCCACGGGACCAATCGCCCCTACGGGATAGGGCGGCGCGTCAGCCAGGGCTGCGTGCGCCTTTACGAGACGGATATCGCACCACTCTTCGACGCCGTCGCGACCGGAACGCCGGTGCGCTTCGTCGATCAGCCGGTGAAGCTCGGTTGGGCCGACGGCACATTGCTGCTGGAGATCCATCCCGATGTCGGGCAGGTCCCGGCGCTCCAGGAATCGCGTCCGGCCGTGCACGCGCCGCTGATCGAACTGCCGCTGCGCGTCGTCATCGCCGCGGGCGCGCAGGCCGACGCGATCGACTGGGACCGCGTCGACGCACTCGCCGCGCGTCGCGACGGAATGCCGGCCCCGATCCTGGCGTGAGACCCGTCGTCGGCTCAGAAAAGTCGCGCCTCGCCGGCGACGATCCGCCGCCAGAGCCCGGGCAGGCGCGCGCATGCGGCGCGGGCGCGCTCGCGCAGCGCGGGGGCGAGCGCCGGCAGGGTCGCGCCGGGAGCGGGGGCGACGCGCAGATGGAACAGGGCGGGCTGGTCGATGGGCGCGCCGATGCGGCTGGCGATCAGGCATTCGGCGGCTGCGACGCCCGGGATCTCGCGCGCGACCTCCTCGGCAAGTTCCTGCGCGAGCAGCGCATAGAGCTTGCCCGTATGGCTGCACGGGTTCTTGCCCGCGGCGGCCTCCATCGTCATCGGCCGCCCCGGCGCGATCAGTCCGCAGACGCGGTTGCCGCGGCCGGCCTCGCCATCGTCGCCGGCTTCGGCGGAGCTTCCGGTGACGGTCAGATAGACCTCGCCCGCAGCGGGATCGTCGGCGGCGTTGAGATCGATGCGGCCGATCGCGATGCCCGGCATGGCATCGGCGGTCCGCCGCAGCGCGTCGCGTACGTGCAGCCGGTACCTTGCATAGGCGTCGGCATCGGGCACGTGGGCGGCGATCGCAGGGCAGGCCACGGCGAGCGCGGCATCCTCGCCATGGCGGATGCCGGCGACCTTGACGTCCTCTCCGCAGGCGGGATGCGGTCGTGTCCCTTGCGCGGTGAGCATGCGCTCGCAGCGCAGGACCAGATCCTCGAGCGGGCTCAATGGCGCGAAGCCGGCGCCAGCGGAGCTGTCGTTCGCGAGGGGCACCGCCGGAGCACGGGTGAAAAGCCCGCGGAGTTCGGTCGAGCCGGGCCGGATACGGCACTCGAAGCGGACGTCGCGTGCGACGTCGAGATGGCGCAAACGCGCCGCAAGACAGGTGCGCGCGGCCTCCACCGCGATGGTCTCGACATCGATCGTCTCGCCGCCGGCGCTGGCCGTGGCGCGTCCGGCGAGCACGATGCGGATCGGGGCCGTCACGCGGCCGCCGCCGAAGCGCGGCGCGGCGCTTCCCGCGGCGAGCAGGACCTTGTCGACATTGTGGTGAAGGATGCGCCCGAATCGCGCGAGATAGGCCTGCGACAGGGCGCGCGACACGGCCTCGGCCATCGCGTCGCACAGCGTGTCCGGATGGCCGGCCCCCTTGCGTTCGACGAATTCCGCCGCGCGCGCCGCCGGATCCGGCATCGCCTCGACGGTCGCTGTCGCGGTCACGCAGGACCGCCGGTCAGCGGTACGAAGCGCACGTCGAGGCAGGCCTGCAGGTCGAGGCCGCCGGTGGCGTTGCGCACGCCGCGCATCAGCGTCTGCGCGCCGCCCACCGGTCCCAGCGGCATGACCAGCCGGCCGCCGCGGCGCAGCTGCGCGATCAGCTCCGGCGGGATGTGCGGCGCGGCGGCGGTCGCGAGGATCGCGTCGTAGGGGGCGTATGCGGGGTCGCCAAGCCGGCCGTCGCCGGTCGTGACCGCGACCGCGCAGCCCAGCTCCGCCAGGATGCGCCGCGCCTGCGCCGCGAGTTCGGGCAGGATCTCGACGCTGCGGACATGGCGTGCAAGCCGCGCGAGGATCGCCGCCTGGTAGCCGGAGCCGGTACCGATTTCGAGCACGCTGTCCTGTGGACCGATATCGGCGAGCTCGGCCATCAGCGCGACCACGAAGGGTTGCGAGATCGTCTGACCATGGCCGATGGGCTGTGCGGCGTTGGCGTAGGCGCGCGCGATCTCGAAACCGGGCAGGAAGCGATGGCGCGGGACCGCGGCGAGCGCACCGAGCACACCGGACGACAGGACCGGGCGGCCGGTCTGGTCGGCGCAGGCCAGCGCCATCGCGCGCACCTCCTCGACCATCGCGGCGCGCGCCGCCGCGGCGCGCGGCGCGGTCACGGCACCACGAGGCAGGGGATGCCGGAGAGCTGGAGCACCTTGGCGCTGACGCTGCCGAGCAGAAGCCGGCCGATCGGCCCCAGGCCGCGGCGACCGATGACGATCAGGTCGGCGTCGTGGCTGCGCGCGGTCTCCAGGATGCGGGCCGTGGGATCGCCGATCTCGGCGATCTTCGCCGCCGCCGCGACACCGGCCCTGCGCAGGATCTGGTCGGCGTCGTCGAGGATGCGCTCGGCTGCCCCCTCGAGCATCGCGGCTTCGGTGATGCGCACATGCTCGGCCTGCTCGAGCGCGAGCAACTCCTCGGGCACCACGTCGCTGCCGAAGCGCGACCGGACATGGACGACGACCACCGACGCCTTGTTGGCGGCGGCGAGCTCGCCGGCGGTGGCGGCGGCGCGCTTGGCCGCCGCCGAACCGTCGACCGGCAGGATGATCTTGCGGAACGCCATCGGAACTCCTCTCGGTGCTGAAGCCGGAAAAATACGAACCAGACAACCATTTCGGCCCGGCTTCACGGGGCTGGCCTGGAGATGCTGGACCCTGGAACAGGTGTCTGGATCCGATTTCAGAGATCTGATTTCAGCGCGGCACGCGGGGCACGGCGGCGGCGCGGTACGACCGTGCTCGCCTGTGGTCCGTTCGGGCTCTCGCCCTCGGCGACGACAAGCCGGACCTCGTCGCCGGCGGCGAGGGCGGCGAATCTGTCGCCGGTCACGCTGTGCGCGTGGAAATAGATCTCCTGACCGTCATCGTCGACGACGAAGCCGTGATCCTCGAAGAGCCGGGCGACGCGGCCGCCACGCTGCGGCGGTGCGTGCGTCTTGACCTCGCCGCGCATGCGTTCGCCATGCGTCTCGAGCTGGCGTGCGGCCGCATCGAAGGTGTCGCGCAGCGCGACGTAGAGATCCTCATGGGCGTGGTTGAGGCGCCCCTCATGTGCGACCACGACCTGATGTCCGGGTATGGACAGTCGCAGGCGCACCGTGAAAAGCCGACCTTGCCGGTTATGCCGGTGTGGCGCCTCGACGACCACGTGCCCCGTCGTGATCCGCCCATGGATCTGCTCCAGCCTTTCGACATGGGTGCGGATCCGCGCCTCCACGGCGGGCGAGGGATCCATATGGCGGAAGACGACGTTGAGCGAATCCATGATGCGGGCTCTCCGATCCGATGCGGCGTCCAGGTCAACCGTCGTCGCGCCGGTCCGGTTCCCGACGGCGGCGGGGCGCGCGGTGATGTCGCGGCGTCTCCGGCACATCGGGGCCCAGCTCGGCCAACCAGATCGCGCCGCCGCAGGTCGTGTCGCAGGCAAGCGCGGCGTCCATCGCGCGGCGTACGATCTCCTCGGCGTCGAGGGCCGGGCGCTGATGCGCAAGCGCATGTCCGGCACCGATCGCGATCTCGCGGCCGCTGCCTTCCGCCCAGACCCGCCCATGCGGGATCTCGGCGATCGAGAAGTCGCCGCCCACGATCCAGGCCTGACCTTGCGTCGCCAGCAGCATCGCCTGCCCGAAATTCGGCGGACCGCGCTCGTCGCGTTCCTCGCGATAGCCGTCGCTGCGGAACAGCTGTTGCGCGCGATCGGCGAAATCCATCGGTCCGTCGAGGCCATCGAGCAGCCGCGCCTTGCCCTCCTCGAGCAGATTGGCGCTGCGCAGGAAACCGGCGACACCCGCCGCCCAGCGCCCGTGCAGGATCCATTTGGCCCCGCAATCGAGCCGCAGATTGCCCGACATCGCCATCGTGTCGCTGGCGATCCAGGTGGCGGTGCGCGGGTTGGCGCAATAGGCGAGGATGACGCTCATGCAACTCCAATGGCTGCACCTTGCCCCGCCCGCGCCCGCACCGCCTTGCGCCACCTCAACCCAAAATCCGATCCAGACAACTATTTCCCGAGGAGAGGGCGCAGGCGACCGCGCCGATCGGGAAAAGCGTGTCTGGTTCGGGTGTCGCGCTCAGCCGCCAAGCTGCCGCCAGAGGAACGCGAAGGCCAGCGCGCCCATCCGCGCGGCCTGCGCATTGTCGGCGGCGCCGCCATGGCCGCCCTCCGTATTTTCGAAGAACAGCATGTCGTGGCCGAGCTCTTCCAGGCGCGCCGCCATCTTGCGCGCATGGCCGGGATGGACGCGGTCGTCGCGCGTCGAGGTGGTGAACAGGATGCGGGGATAACGAACCGCGCGCCGCAGAGTGTGGTACGGCGACCAGTGCCGCATGAACGCCCAGTCGGCCGGATCGTCGGGGTTGCCGTACTCGCCCATCCACGAGGCGCCCGCGAGCAGCTTGTGGTAGCGCCGCATGTCGAGCAGCGGCACCTGGCAGACGACCGCGCCGAACAATTCCGGAAAGAGGGTCGCCATGTTGCCCACGAGCAGCCCGCCATTGCTGCCGCCCATGATTCCGAGGCGATGCGGCCCGGCGACGCCGCGCGCCGACAGGTCGCGCGCCACAGCGGCGAAATCCTCGTAGCACCGCATGCGGCCTTGCCTGATGGCGGCCTGGTGCCAGCGCGGGCCGTATTCGCCACCGCCGCGGATATTGGCGACCGCATAGGCGCCGCCCCTTTCCAGCCACGCGGCGCCGACGCTCGCATGGTAGCCGGGCAGCATCGGCACCTCGAACCCGCCATAGCCGACGAGCAGCGTCGGCGTCTCGCCGTCACGGCGCAGGTCGCGCCGCGCGACCAGGAAATAGGGGATGCGCGTCCCGTCGGCCGAGGCGACGAAGCATTGCTCGACGTCCAGGCCGCCGGCGTCGAAGAGGGCGGGCAGCGCCTTCAGCGTCTCCGCAGGACCGCCGCCGACCGTGCCGCGGCATAGCCTGGTCGGCGTCAGGTAGTCGGTGACGGTGAGCCAGTAGTCGTCGCCGGCATCGGCGTCGACGGGCGTCGCGCCGACGGCGCCGAGCGCCGGCAGGCCGGGCAGGGGCATGCCGCGCCACGCGCCATCGGCGAAGCGCCACGCACAGATGCGCGACCTCACGTCCTCCAGCATGCCGACCAGAACGTGGCCGCGCGTCGACGACCATCCGGCCAGCGACGTCGTCGGCGTCGGCGCGAAGAGGACATGGATGTCGCGCTTGCCGGCGACGAAATCGTCGAAGCGGCAGGCGAGCAGCGAGCCTGCCGCGTATGTCGTGTCGTCGACCTGCCAGTCGTCGCGCAGCGTGAGCATCAGCCACTCGCGATGCTGCCGTGCCACCGCGCTGTCAGGCTTGTCGAGCCGGACCATCTCCCCGTCGCGCAGCCAGAAGACTTCGGCGCTGTAGAATGTGAGCACGCGCACCACGAAGTCGCGCTCGAAGCCGCGCGCGTGGTAGCGGATGCCATAGCAGGTGACATGCGTCGCCTCGCCCTCGGCGAGCGTCGTCGCGCTGGCGAGGTCCGTCCCGCGCCGCCAGGATCTGACGATGCGCGGGTAGCCGGAGGTCGTCAGCGAGCCCGGCCCGAAATCCGTGCCGACGAAGAGTTCGTCGCGGGTCCGCCACGAGACCTGGCACTTGGATTCGGGAAGGACGAATCCGTCCGCGACGAAACGCTTCGCCCGCAGGTCGAATTCGCGCACCACCACCGCGTCCGCGCCGCCGCGCGACAGCATCACCAGGGCGCGTTCGTCGCCGGGCGGCAGCACGCTTGCGCCCTTCCAGACCCAGTTCTCGCCTTCCTCCCCGCCCAGCGCGTCGAGATCGAGCACGATCTCCCAGTCGGGATCGGGCTTTCGATACGCCTCGGCCGTGGTGCGGCGCCACAGGCCGCGCGGATTGGCCGCATCCCTCCAGAAATTGTAGAGGTGCCCGGCATGCTGCTCGGGGATGGGGATGCGCGCATCGCTGTCCAGGATCGACAGGAGCCGCGCCTGCAGCGCCGCGAAGCCGGGTGTCGCCTCGAGCTCGCGCGTCGCGACCTCGTTGCGTGCACGCACCCAGTCGAGCGCCGCCTCGCCGTCGACGTCCTCGAGCCAGAGATGAGGATCGGTCGCGTCCACGACCTCATGGTTCATCGTCATACGCAATCCCGAACTACGAACCCGAAATATGAACCAGACAACTATTTCCCAATCCGGCGCTCTGGCAACTGCGCCGGCTCCCTGCGAGAAATAATTGTCTGGTTCGTATTTGGCGCTCACGCGAGCCGGGCGAAGCCCGCATTTTCGCGCCAGCGCCACGATTGGACGGTCGCGGCGAATTCCGCCGCGGCCTGGGACGGCATCGCGCCGCGCCGGGTCAGCAGGGCGACACGGTAGGAGACCGGGGTGTCCAGCGGGACGGCGCGCATTCCTGCTCCCGTGAAGAGACGCGCGGCATGGCTGTCGACGATCCCGATCCCGAGCCCCAGGCGCGCGAGTTCAACCGCCGTCTGCGCCATCGTGGCCTCGATCCGCCGCCTGGGCCGGACGCCGCGCGCGACGAACAGGCGGTCGATCTCCCCCTGGACGGGATCCGCCGTGCCGAGCGTGACCACGTCGGCGCCATCGAGGGCCGCGAGATCGACCCTGGCGCGTCGGGCCAGGGGATGACCGCGCGGCATGACGCAGAGCACCTCCAGCGCGGCGAGCGGCGTGCTCGCGACCTTGTGGTGGTTCGGTGCGTCGAGCCCCAGCCCGAGATCGAGACGCCCGAGGGCAACCTGATCCACCACCGCCGCAGAGGGCTGGTTCACCACGGACACGGAGACATGCGGTCGTTCCGCAAGGAAGGCGGCCAGGACCTCCGGCAGCACCCGTGCGGACAGGAGGGGCATGCAGCCCAGCGACAGGTATCCCTTGCGCGTGCCCTTGAGCTCCAGTGCGACGCGCAGCGTGCGCGCGAAGCCCACCATGTCGCGGGCCACCTGCTCGTAGAGCAGCTGTCCTTCGGGAGTGAGGTGCCAGAGATTGCCGTCGCGGTAGCGGAGCTTGAGGCCGACGCCGTCCTCGAGCTCCCGCAGGTATTTCGACACGGCGGGCTGAGACACGGCGAGCCGACGGGCCGCCTCGGTGACCGAACCTGCCGCGGCGACGGCATGGAAGATCTCGAAGTGGCGGGGTTTGAGCGGCACGGGCGCACATAACCTATGGTGATGCGTATCGAAGCTTAATGTATTTTCGTCGCGGCGTGAAACCGGGCAGCCTGATCCGCTCATCTGGAGAGACGCCCTTGTCCGACCGCGTGTTGCTCGAAAGTCCCTTTCCGGCGGAGGAATTCGCGGCCCGCCTCGCCGCGGTGCAGGCGGACCTCGCGGCGCGCTCCCTCGACGCGGGACTTCTCGCCGACCCCGAGACCATCTTCTGGCTCACGGGTTATCGGTCGATGGGCTACTTCACCTTCCAGGCGCTGCTCGTCCTGCCGGCGGGGCCCCCGGTGCTGGTCTCGCGCGTCGTCAACCGCGCGCTCGGTCTCGCCACGCCGACCCTGGCCGGGTTCCGTTCCATCGGCGACAGCGACGATCCGATCGACGTGCTGGTGGACGAACTGCGCCGCCGCCTGCCGGAGGGCGGCGCGCTCGGTGTCGAGACGGAGCAGCGCGCCCTCTCCGCCGCCTCGGTGCGCGCGCTCGAACGCCGCGCACCCGTCCGCATCGAGGAGTGGAACGGCGTGACCGAGCCGTTCCGTCGCCGCAAGACGCCGCTGCAGCTGGACTACATGCGCCGCGCCGCGCGCGCGGCCTGCAAGGGCCTCGAGGCCGCCGTGGCCGCCGTGCGGCCGGGCGCGAGCGAGAACGATGTCGCGGCCGACATGCTTGCCGCCACCACGCGCGCGGGCAGCGATTTCTTCCGCGTTCCCCTCGTCGTCACCGGCCCCGCCACCGCGCTCTGCTTCACGACCTGGGAGCGGCGGACGATCATGGCCGGCGACGTCGTGCTGCTGGAGACGGCGGCCGCGGTGCACCGCTATCACGCCATGATCGGGCGCACGGCCATCGCGGGTCGCGCGACGCCGGAGCATCGCCGGGTCGCCGACGCCCTGCTCAGGATGCTCGACGCCGGCATCGAGGCGCTTCGTCCCGGGCGCAGCTCGGGCGAGGTCCACGCGGCCGGCCAGCGCGCCCTGGAGGCGGCCGGCTTCGCCGGCAAGGTGCCGCAGCGTCTCGCCTACGCCGTGGGTATCGGCTTTCCCCCGAACTGGGCGGAGGGGCATTTCCTCGCGCTGCGTGCCGGCGATCCGACGGTGATCGAGCCGGGAATGACCTTCCACATGATCCCCTCGATGTTCCTCGAGGGATTCGGGATGTGGTTCAGCGAGACCGTCGCGGTCACCGAGACCGGCTGCGAAGTGCTGACCGACTTTCCGCGCCGCCTGATCGAAATCGAAACCCCGGGAGCCTGACGATGGACACCTCGATGAAGAGACGCCACCTGAGCCTCGGCCTGCTCGGCGCCGTCGCCGCGCCGCACCTCGCCCGTGCGCAGTCACAGACGCTGGCGCTCAAGCTGGACTGGTCGCTCTACGGCACGCATTGCGTGTTCTATGCCGGCATCGCGCGCGGGCTCTACAAGGCGGAGGGGCTCGATCTCTCCATCTCCGAAGGCAACTCCTCGGGCAACGTCGTCCGCCTCGTCGCCGCGGGGACCGATCCGCTCGCCTTCATCGATCTCGGCACGATGGCGATCGGCGCCTCCAACGGCATGCCGGTGCGCGGCGTCTTCGGCATCCACCAGAAGAACCCGATGGTGATGATCAGTGCTGCGGCCAATCCCGTGCGCACGCCCAAGGAGATGGAAGGGCGCGTGGTCGCCATGGCGCCGTCCGAATCGACGGCGCAGATGTTCCCCGCGCTGCTCGCCCGCAACGGCGTCGAGGCGTCGAAGATCAGCGTCCTCAATCCCGCGATCGGCGCGAAGAATGCGCTGCTCATGCAGGGCAGGGCCGACGTCGTGACCGGCGTGACCTATTTCGCGCTGCCGCTGTTTGCGCGTAACAACTTCGCGGCCAGCCATTTCGCCTATGCCGATTTCGGCGTCTCGGCGCTGGAGAGCGGCATCGTCGTCAATCGCGTCTGGGCGGAGCAGAACGAGGACCGGATCCGCCGGTTCCTCGCTGGCACCGCGAAGGCCTTCGCCGCCGCGCGCCAGGATCCGGCCGGGGCGATCGACGCCGCGCTGACGCTGCGCACCGACCGCGCCCGTGACCGCGATCTTCTGCTCCACCAGCTGCGTCTCAGCCTGGAGCTGACCGCCTCGCCCGCGGAGCCGTCCGCGCCGTTCGGCGTCATGGCCGAGCGCGACTGGCAGGCGATGATCGCCACGATGACGGAGACGAACATGATCCGTCAGGCGCTGCCGCTGGAGCAGTACTTCACCAACGCCTACGCGCCGCGGTGAGGTGAGGCCGTTGCGCGCCTCGCTGGTTCCCCTGGCCGCCGCGGTCGCGGCGGTCGGGGCCTGGCATGCCGCGATCGTCGCCTTCTCCATTCCCGCCTATCTCGTGCCCCCGCCGGCAGAGGTGGCGCTGCGTCTGCTGGACGACTGGCGCCAGCTCGGCTTTCATGCGGCGGTGACGTTGGCGGAAGCGCTGGGCGGCTTCGCGCTCGCCGCGGTGTTCGGCGTTCTGGCCGCCGCGATCCTCGTCTGGTCGCCGTCGCTGGAGCGCGCGGTCATGCCGGTGCTGCTCGTGATCCAGACCTTCCCCAAGATCGCCCTGGCGCCGCTGATCGTCATCTGGTTCGGGCTCGGGATCGGGCCGAAGCTGCTGATCAGCTTCCTGGTCGCGGTCTTTCCGGTGCTTGTCAGCGCGATCGTCGGGCTGCGGTCGGTGGAGAAGGACATGCTCGATCTCGCACGCGCCACGCGTGCGCCGGCATGGCGGATCTTCTGGCGCGTGCGCCTGCCCTTCGCGCTGCCGCATGTCTTCGGCGGGCTGAAGGTCGCCGTCGCCTTCTCGGTCGTCGGCGCGGTGGTCGGCGAGTGGGTGGGTGCGGATCGCGGCCTCGGCTATCTCCTGCTCTGGGCCAACGCCAACCTGGACACCGCGCTGCTCTTCGCGATCCTCGTCTGGCTCGCCGCGATCGGGCTTGCGCTCTACTACGCGGTCGAGGCGGCCGAACGCCTGGCGCTTCCCTGGCATGTCAGCATGCGCGGCCGCGATCTGCCGCTCGGCACATGAGCGCGCATATCCTGGTCCGCGACGTCACGAAGCGATTCGGCGCCATGACGGCGCTCGATCGTGTCGCGCTCGACATCGGGCGGGGGGAGTTCGCCGCCGTCGTCGGTCCTTCGGGATGCGGCAAGAGCACGCTGATGCGGATCGTCGCGGGCCTCGACACCGCGGATCAGGGCGATGTGCGCGTCGGAGGTCAGCCCGTCCAGGGACCGCATCCGGGCGTCGGCATCGTCTTCCAGTCCGCCGTTCTGCTGCCCTGGAAGACGGTCCGCGGCAACATCGCCTTCCCCTTCGAGATGGGCGGCGCGGATCCCCGCCCGCATGCCGCGCGGATCGATGGGCTGATCCGCCTCGCCGGTCTCGCCGGCTTCGAGGCGCATCTGCCGCATCAGCTGTCGGGCGGCATGCAGCAGCGCGTCGCGATCTGTCGTGCGCTGGCCCCGGATCCCGATCTGCTGCTCCTGGACGAGCCCTTCGGTGCGCTCGACGCGATGACGCGCGAGACCATGAATCTCGAGCTGCAGCGGATTTGGATGGAAAGCCGGAAGACGGTTCTGATGATCACGCACGGCATCGCGGAAGCCGTGTTTCTCGCCGACCGGGTCCATGTGATGACGGCGCGCCCGGGCGCCATCGCGCGCAGCTTCGACGTCGACCTGCCGCGCCCGCGTACTGCGGAAACCGTCGAGGATCCGCGCTTCCGCCGCCTCGTGCGCGAGGTGCGCGCGCTGTTCGGCGGCGCGATCGGACTGGGCTGACGGGGAAATACGA
>CAYSUY010000134.1:0-11728 GCA_964434345.1 uncultured Acetobacteraceae bacterium | reverse complement strand
ACGGGCGCGCGAGCCGCATCGCGTGCTTGTTGAACGGCGTGAAGGCGACGGCCTCTGCGAGGCCCGATTGCGCGAGCCGCAGCACCGTGCGGAAATTCTGGATCGAGAACCGGCCACCCGCGGCGCTGCTGACGCCCGTCGAGAGCGTCGCGGGATCGAGATGGCCGAGATCACGCAGGACCGCGACACCGCGCCCAAGCGGGACGCCCGTTTCCTCGGACCAGTCCGGCACCTCGACGCGGACACCGGCGATGCGCATGCCCTCGTCGAGCGCGCGACGGTCGCCGACGACGAGATAGCTGGCCGCATCGCGGATCTCGGGATCGGCCAGCAGCTTGGCGACGAGTTCGAGCCCGATCCCCGAGGGATCACCCATCGCGAGCGCGACAACGGGGGGATGGGCAGACGGCGCAGGTGTCGACATGAGCGCTCCTCGAACGACGCCTCATTTGCCGAGGCTTGATTTCATGCAATATAGGGATATCGAAAGCCGACAAAAGATTTTTTCGCGCAACTGGGCTGTTTTTGCATGCAACCTGACGGGCAAGCTCGCGACGATCACGATCGCGCACCGGATCAGCCCCCGGCCGCCCATGGCCGCGCCACGCAGGCGGCCGTCGATGCGCTGCGTGCCCTGATCCTGGAAGGCGAACTGGCGCCTGGCGCCCGTCTGTCCGAACGCGCGATCCGCGACCGGATCCAGGTGTCGCGCACGCCGCTGCGCGAGGCGCTGAAGATCCTCACCGCCGAGGGTCTGCTCGTGCACGAGCCCAATCGCGGCGCCAGCGTGCCGCGTTTCGAGTTCGACGACCTGCGCGCCGCCTACGAACTGCTCGCGGCGCTCGAGGAAAAGGCCGGGGAGCTTGCCTGCCGGCGCGCATCGGACGCCGAAATCGACGCCATCGCCGTGCTCCACGCGCAGATGGTGGAGCGTCACGCGGCCCGCGACCGGCCGCGCTATTTCGCGCTCAACAAGCAGATCCACCTCGCCATCGTCGATGCCGGCCGCAACGCCGCGATCTCGCGCGTCTACCGGGCCGAGTCGGCACGCGTGGACCGGTTCCGCTATGTCGGCAACCGCGATCCCGCGGCCTGGGCGCGGGCGATCCGTCAGCATGAGCAGATGCTCGACGCCCTGCGCCAGCGTGAACCGTTCCTGCTGCGCGAGACCCTGGCGGCCCATCGCCGGACGGGCTGGGAACTCGCCCGCGCGCAGCATGACGCCGACCTGGCGGCCACGACGCCGGATCGCTAGGGGATGACGTGGATGGAGAATGGCTGGGGCGCTAGGATTCGAACCTAGGGATGGCGGTACCAAAAACCGCTGCCTTACCGCTTGGCGACGCCCCAACTCGCCCCGGCATATAGCGGGGCCGGGGCGTTGCGGCAACTGCCGCGCCAACCCCTCCCGAAAACCTCCCCAAAACCTCCCCAGCTTTGATTTCCGCGGAACCGGCATGAAAATCGAAGAACGGCTGCTCGGGCGGAAATCAAAGCTGGGGAGGTTTTTGGGGGAGATTGACGCGGCAGGGCCCGGCGTGGCCAGTTCCGGGCCTGGATCAGACAGCGAGGGCGACATGGCGCGACATCTGAAGCGGGGCATCGATGCGGGCGTCCGGGCCGAGGCCGATGCCAAGGTCCGGGCGACGGTCGAGTCGATCCTGGGCGACATCGAGACACGCGGCGACGACGCGGTGCGCGAACTCTCGGCGAAGTTCGACGGTTGGTCCCCGGCCAGCTTCAGGCTGACCGAGGGCGAAATCGAGCAGGCGATGTCGAAGGTCGCGAAACGCGATCTGGACGACATCCGCTTCGCCCAGGCCCAGGTGCGCAACTTCGCCGAAAAACAGAAGGCCGCGCTGCAGGATGTCGAGGTGGAGACCCTGCCGGGCGTCGTGCTCGGCCACCGCAACATCCCGGTCAACGCCGTCGGCTGCTACGTGCCGGGCGGTCGCTATCCCATGGTCGCCTCGGCGCACATGTCCGTGGTCACCGCGCGCGTCGCGGGCGTCAAGCGCATCGTCGCCTGCGCCCCGCCGTTCAAGGGCGGCGCGCATCCCGCGATCGTCGCCGCCATGCATCTGGGCGGCGCCGACGAGATCCATGTCCTGGGCGGCGTGCAGGCGGTCGGCGCGATGGCGCTGGGCACCGGCACCATCGCGGCGGTGGACATGATCGTCGGCCCGGGCAACGCCTATGTCGCGGAGGCCAAGCGCCAGCTCTTCGGACGCGTCGGCATCGACCTCCTGGCCGGCCCCACCGAAACGATGGTGATCGCCGACGAGACCGTCGACGCCGAGATCTGCGCCACCGACCTGCTGGGCCAGGCCGAGCACGGCCCGACCTCGCCCGCCTTCCTGCTCACCACGTCGGAAAAGCTCGCCCGCGAGACGATGGCCGAGGTCGAGCGCCTGCTGAAGATCCTGCCGACCGCCGACGTCGCGGCGCTGGCCTGGCGCGATTTCGGCGAGGTCATCCTGTGCGACGACGACGAGGACATGGCGCGCGAGGCGGACCGCATCGCCTGCGAGCATGTCCAGGTGATGACCCGCGATCCGGACTGGTTCCTGGCGCGGATGACCAATTACGGCGCGATGTTCCTCGGGCCGCGCACGAACGTCTCCTATGGCGACAAGGTGATCGGCACCAACCACACCCTGCCGACGCGCCGCGCCGCGCGCTACACCGGCGGCCTGTGGGTCGGCAAGTTCATGAAGACCTGCACCTACCAGCGCGTCACCAGCGACGCCGCCTCGGCGCTGATCGGCGAGCATTGCTCGCGGCTCTGCGTGCTCGAGGGCTTCTACGGTCACGCCGAGCAGGCGAATGTGCGCGTGCGCCGCTATGGCCGCCGCAACGTCCCCTATGCGGGGGCCGCCGAATGATCGCCCTGCCCCGGACCCCATCCTTCCGGCTCGACGGCCGGCGCGCCCTGGTCACGGGCGCGGGGCGCGGGATCGGCCTCGCGGCCGCCGCCGCCCTGGCCGAGGCCGGCGCCGCAGTGACCCTCGCCGCGCGCAGCGCCGGCGAGATCGAGGACGCCGCGGCCGCCATCCGCGCCACCGGCGCCAGCGCCGAGGCGCTGGCGCTCGACGTCACGGATGTGGCGGCCATGCGCGCGGCCCTCGGCGCGAGGCCCGCCTTCGACGTGCTGGTGAACAATGCCGGCGGCGCGCGCCACGCGCCCTTCCTCGAGGTCACAGAGGCCGATTACGACGCCATCCTCGACCTCAATCTGCGCTCGGCCTTCTTCGTCATGCAGCAGGTCGCGCGCGGGATGATGGCGGCCGGTCTGCGGGGATCGATCGTCAACCTCTCCTCGCAGATGGGCCATGTCGGCGGCCCGAAGCGCAGCGTCTATTGCGCGACCAAATTCGCGATCGAGGGGCTGACCAAGGCCGCGTCGCTCGACCTGGCCCCGCACGGCATTCGCGTGAACACGCTCTGCCCGACCTTCATCGAGACGCCGATGACCCGGCCGGGCCTCGCCGATCCGGCCAACCGCGCCTGGGTGCTGTCGAAGATCAAGCTCGGGCGCGTCGGCCAGGTCGAGGATCTGATGGGTGCGGTGCTCTATCTGGCGAGCGACGCCTCGTCCCTCGTCACGGGTACGTCGCTGCTCGTCGATGGCGGCTGGACCGCGGACTGAAGCCGCGTGCGATGACCGGCGACGACGAACGCCTCGCACGGATCGGCATCGCGCCGCGCAACGATGTCGACCGCGCGCTCGCGACGCGGTTCTCGGTCCGGCGCTTCCGGCCCGACCCGCCGCCCGAGGACCTCGTCGTCCACATCCTGCGCGTCGCCCAGCGCGCACCGAGCGGCACCAACATGCAACCCTGGCACGCGCATGTCGTCGCTGGCGAGACCAGGGCCCGGCTGAGCGCGGCCCTGCGCGCGGCGCACGAGGTGCCGTCGGAGCACCGCCAGCCCTACGCGTATTATCCGCCCGAGTTCTTCGAGCCCTATCTCTCGCGTCGGCGAAAGGTCGGCTGGGATCTCTACGGACTGCTTGGCATCGCGCGCGGAGAGAGCGCGCGCATGCATGCCCAGCATGCCCGCAATTTCGACTTCTTCGACGCACCGGTGGGCCTGATCTTCACGATCGACCAGCGGCTTGCGATCGGCAGCTGGCTCGACCACGGCATGTTCCTGCAATCGGTGATGATCGCGGCGCGCGGTCACGGGCTGCATACCTGCCCGCAGGCGGCCTTCGCGCCGTTTCACCGACCGATCCGGGAGATCCTGGCGATCCCCGAGACCCAGACCGTCGTCTGCGGCATGGCGCTTGGCTATGCGGACGAAAATGCGCCCGAGAACCGGCTGGTGTCGGAGCGTGCGCCGCTGGACGAGATCGTCACCTTCCACCGCTGAGACCGGCGGCGCCGGCCGGGCGGATCACGCGGGCGCGCGGGCCTCAGGCGCGTTGGCGAGGAACCACGCATAGGCCGAACGCAGCCCGTCCTCGAGGCCGATACCCGCGCGCCAGCCAAGCGCATTGATGCGCGCCGTGTCGACCAGCTTGCGCGGCGTTCCGTCGGGACGGCTGCGGTCGTAGTCGAAGCGACCGGTCCAGCCGATGACCCGCGCCAGGGTCTCGGCGAATTCGGTGATCGTGACGTCGTCGCCGACGCCGATATTGACGATCCCCGCGTCGTCGTAGCTCTCGAGCAGGAACACGCAGGCATCGGCGCAATCGTCGACATGCAGGAACTCGCGCCGCGGCGTTCCGGTGCCCCAGATCTCCACGCTGGACGCGCCAGCGAGCTTGGCGCGGTGGATCTTGACCATCAGGGCACCGACGACATGGCTGTGCAGCAGGTCGTAGTTGTCGTGCGGCCCGTAGAGATTGGTGGGCATTGCGGAGATGAACCGGGCGCCATGCTGCCGGCGATAGGCCTGGCAGAGCTTGATCCCGGCGATCTTTGCGACGGCATACCACTCGTTGGTCGGCTCGAGCGGACCGGTGAGCAGCGCATCCTCGGCGAGTGGCTGCGCGGCGAGGCGCGGATAGATGCAGGTCGAGCCGAGGAAGAGAAGCTTTTCGACGCCCGTCTGCCAGGCGGCATGGATGACATTCGCCTCGATCATGAGGTTGTCGTAGATGAACTCCGCCGGCCGCGTGTCGTTGGCGACGATCCCGCCGACCCGTGCCGCGGCCAGCAGCACCGCGTGCGGCCGCTCGCGCGCCATCCAGCGCTCGACGGCGTCCTGACGGACGAGATCGACCTGATCGCGCCCGGCGGTCAGGATCTCGCAGCCGCTGCGTGCGAGGCGCCGCACCAGGGCCGCACCGACCATGCCGCGATGGCCGGCGACCCAGACGCGCTTGCCGCGCAGGTCGTAGGCGGTCATCCCTCGCCCCGCCGCCCCATCGCCTCGTGCTCGCGGCGCACGACGTCGAGGTCGCTGCGCAGCATGTCCTTGACGAGGTCGGCAAAGCTCGTGGTGTGGGTCCAGCCAAGTTCGGCCCGCGCCTTGGCCGGATCGCCGAGCAGGAAATCGACCTCGGTCGGCCGGAAATAGCGCGGATCGATTTCGACCAGCACCTCGCCGCTGCGCGCGTCGACACCCTTCTCCTCGACGCCGGTGCCCCGCCAGACGATCTCGCGCCCGGTCTCGGCGAAGGCGCGCGCGACGAATTCGCGCACCGTGTGGGTCTCGCCGGTCGCGAGGACGAAATCGTCCGGAACCCCGTGCTGAAGGATCCGCCACATCCCCTCGACATAGTCGCGGGCATGGCCCCAGTCGCGGCTGGCGTCGAGATTTCCGAGATAGAGCTTTTTCTGGTAGCCGAGATGGATCGCCGCGACGGCGCGGGTGATCTTGCGGGTGACGAAGGTCTCGCCGCGCGTCGGCCCCTCGTGGTTGAACAGGATGCCGTTGGAGGCGAACATGCCGTAGGCCTCGCGGTAGTTCACCGTGATCCAGTAGGCGTAGAGCTTGGCTGCGGCATAGGGGCTGCGCGGGCGGAACGGCGTGGTCTCGCGCTGCGGCTTTTCCTGGACGAGGCCGTAGAGCTCGGATGTCGAGGCCTGGTAGAAGCGCGTCGTCTTCTCCATCCGCAGGATGCGGACCGCCTCGAGCAGACGCAGCGTGCCGATGCCGTCGGCGTTGGCGGTATACTCCGGCGTCTCGAAACTGACCTGGACATGGCTTTGCGCCGCGAGATTGTAGATCTCGGTCGGCTGCGTTTCCTGGACGATCCGAATCAGGTTGGTGGCGTCGGTCATGTCGCCGTAATGCATGAAGAAGCGCACGTCGCGCTCATGCGGGTCGGCGTAGAGATGGTCGACACGGGCGGTATTGAAGGACGACGACCGCCGCTTGATGCCGTGGACGACGTAGCCCTTCCCCAGCAGCAATTCGGCGAGATAGGCGCCATCCTGTCCGGTGATGCCGGTGATCAGGGCGACCTTGCCGCCGCCAGACGTCGCGCTCGTTCCCATGATTTCGAAACCCCGGTATCGTTGCGTCCCAGCCGCGATGCGGCGCTGCTTACCACCCACGGCCACTCGGGACAACGGGCCAGGGCGCCCCTATAACGGCGCTGACCCCGCTCCCCTTCCCGGACGCCCTGCCAGCATACGCGCCGCATGACCGCCTCATCGCCCGATCCCGAGATGCTCACGCGCGACAGCGCGCCGAACGGCGCCGCAGCCCCGCCACAGCCCTGGCGGATCGATGGCATCGCTCAACGCCATCAGGATCTCGCGCTGCAGGGCGCGACGCGCGCCGGCCTTCCGCTGGCCGAGTGGCTGGGCGCCGCGATCGAGCGGGCGGCGCACCCGACCGGTGCCGCGTCGTCGCCCCTGCGTGCCGCCGGGCTGCGCGGCCTCGCCCTCGCGGCGATCGCGGGCGCGGCGATCGGGGGGGGCGCCGCGTGGCTCGGCCTCGCTGGTGGCGCGAACCCGGTGCCGAGCGCCTCGTATCCGCAGACCGGGACGCCACAGGTCCAGGGGCCACCGCCGACCGCCATCGTGGCAGCGCCGTCCCCCGCAGGACCTCCCTCCGCAGGGCCTTCCTCCGCAGGGCCTTCCTCCGCAGGGCCGACCCCGGCATCGCGGAGCGTCGCGCCGTCCGCGCCCGCCGATCCGCTCGAAGCCCTGCGCCGCGCCGCACAAGGCGGCGACGCCGAGGCGCAGTTCGAACTCGGCGCGCGGCACACCGCCGGCGATGGGGTCGCGCTGGACTGGGTCCAGGCCGCATCCTGGTTCCGCAAGGCCGCGGACGGCGGCATGGGCCGCGCCCAGCACAATCTCGGCGTCCTCTATGAGCGAGGCCGCGGCGTCGAGGCCGACCAGCGCGAAGCGGTGCGATGGTACGAGCGCGCCGCCGAGCAGGGCTTCGCCGCCTCGCAATACAATCTCGGCGCGGCCTACGCGCGCGGCATCGACGGCGTCCCCGATCTCCCGCAGGCCGTCGTCTGGCTCGAGCGCGCCGCCGAGCAGCTGCCCCAGGGCAATGTCGCCCTCGCGGAGATCTACGAAAGCGACACGGCCCCCGGCGGACGCGATCTCGCGCGGGCGCGGGCGCATTACCTGCTCGCCCTCGCCGGCGGCGACGCGCGTGCCGCGGCGCGGCTGGAGACGCTGACTGCGGAGGTCGTCATGCGCGAGACGCTGCGCGATATCCAGCAGGCGCTGATCCGGCTGCGTCTCTATGCCGGCGAGGCCGACGGCGTCGCGGGGCAGCGAACGATCGCCGCGATCCGGCGCTTCCAGCGCGAGCCAGGCCCTGCTGGCGCGGCTGCGCGTCGTCACGCCCGAACGCTGATCGCCGGGCGGCGCGACGCGCCGGTCAGTTCGCGTAATCCGGCTCTTCCTTGTCGAGCACCCGTCGCCACGCATCCAGGTGCATGCGCGAATCGGCCCGCGCGGACCACGGTCCGGTGTAGCGGCGCCGCGCCTGATCGGGCAGAGGCGCCATCTTCCTGCCGGTCTGCCAGGCGATCATCTGGATGCGGGCATTGCGCTCGGCGATGAAGCATTCGTCGAAGGCCTCGTGCACGGTCGGGCCGACGGTCGTCACCCCATGATGGGCCATCACCATGATCGTCCTGTCGCCCAGCAGGTCGGCGATGCGGTCGCCCTCCTCGTTGTCCGCGACCGGCTGGTAGCCCGAGCGGTCGTAGACGATCCGGTCGTTCAGCAGCAGGTTGTTGTGGTGCACGAGTTCGAGCTCGGTGTCCGCAAGCAGCGACAGCGCCGTCAGATAGGGCGGATGGACATGCACGACGCAGGCGGCGCCGGGCTTGCGCAGATGGATGCGCGCATGGATGTGGAACGCGACCTTGCGCAATTCGCCCTTGCCGCGCACGACATTGCCGTCGAGATCGCAGACGATCAGCGAACTGGCGGTGATCTCCTGGAACAGCATGCCGCGCGGATTGATCAGAAACAGCGGGCGCTCGCGGTCGCCCGGCAGCATCACCGAGTTGTGGTTGCCGATCTGCTCGTTCCAGTCGAGACGCGCGCCGACGCGGAACACCGCCGCCATGTCGCGGCGCAGCTCCCATTCCGCGATCTCGTCGTCCGTGCTGCTGCGCGCGCTCAGGATGGCGGTCATGCTGGTCTCCCCCTCGGAGCCGGCGGCGATACGCCCCGGCTGCGGCCGTCACTGTCGGACCGCGACGCGCGCATTGTCAATTCGTCCGCCGCATGCGGAAATCCTGGTACCACGCCCGGGGAGGGGACTGCGATGCAGCACGCCAGCGACGCGCTCGACAACATCTCGGTCTCGCTCGACGTCATGGTGCCGATGCGCGACGGCGTGCGCCTCGCGACCGACATCTACCGGCCGGCCTTTCCCGACGGCAGCCCGCGCCCGGGCCGTTTCCCGGTCCTGCTGACGCGGACCTCGTACGACAAGTCGAACCCGGTCATGCAGGTCGAGCCGGTCGGCAAGTATTTCGCACGCCGCGGCTACGTCGTCGCGATCCAGGATCTGCGCGGACGCGGCAATTCGCAGGGCGTCGGCGACTATCATCATCGCGCCAATCCGCGAGAGGGCGAGGATGGCCACGACACCATCGAATGGCTCGCGGCGCAGCCCTGGTCGACGGGCCGCGTCGGCATGGTCGGCAGCTCGCATAGCGGCTGCGTCCAGAACGTCGCCGCGCTCCACCGCCCGCCGCACCTGTCGGCGCTCTGGGTCGACGTGGCGCCGATCACCGCCCATGGCTGGGAATCGCGCAGCGGCGGGGCGCAGCGCCTGCACATGGTCCCCGCGCTGTTCCTGCACGCCTACGACGCCGCCGAGATCCGGTCGGATCCCGTGGCGCGCAAGCGCATCGAGGAGGGCGCGATGGCGATGCGTGGCTTCCTCCAGCACATGCCCTTCAAGCGCGCACACACGCCGCTGGCCGCGGTGCCGAACCTCGAGGCCGTGCTGATGCGCTATCAGAATTTCGACGGGCTCGATCCCTGGTGGACGCAGGAGGTGCTCGACCAGAAATCGCGGCTCGACCGCTATGCCGACGTGCCGACGGTGTTCTCGACGGGCTGGTACGATTGCTTCGTCGCCGAAGTGACCTGGCAATTCGCGCAGATGGCCCGTCGCAGCACCGCGCCGCAGCGCCTGATCGTCGGTCCATGGAACCATGGCGGCATGCGGGCCGGCGTGTCGCGGATCGGCGAGGTCGAGTTCGGCGCCGCCGCGGCCTGGGGCAACGCGGTCTACAATCCCGAGCGCCTGCGCTGGTTCGACCGCTGGCTCAAGGACGCGCCGACGGGCGTCGAGGACGACGCGCCGGTCCGCCTCTTCGTGATGGGCGGCGGCGCCGGCGGACGCACACCGGACGGCGCCCTCGACCATGGCGGACGCTGGATCGAGACCGTGGCCTGGCCGCCGCCCGATGCGCGCGAGACCGCATTCCTGCTGGCTCCCGGCGGCCGCCTGGCCGAGGCCGGCACCGCGATCCCGGAGACGACCATCGCCTGGACGCATGACCCCGCGCGCCCGGTCCCGACGATCGGGGCGGCCGTCGCCGCGTTCTTCGAATGGATGCCCATCCCCGACGGCGCAGACCCCGCCTATCTCCACGGCCGCGCGCGCATGCGCCCGATCCTGCCCGACGGCCCCATGCATCAGCGCGAGCGCCCCGAATTGCTCGGCTGCGCCGCACCCTTTCCACTGCTGTCGCAGCGTGCCGACGTCCAGGTCTTCCAGACCGAACCGCTCGCCGAGCCGGTGGAGATCGCCGGCCCGGTCACGCTGCGGCTGTTCGTGTCGTCCAGCGCACCGGACACCGATTTCACCGCCAAGCTGATCGACGTCCACCCGCCCTGTGCCGCCGACCCGGAGGGATTCCATTTGAACCTCACCGACGCGATCCTGCGCATGCGCTTTCGCGATGGCGCGCAAACCCCCGATCTCATCGAGCCGGGACGCGTCTACGAGATCGCGATCGAATTGCCGCCGACGGCAAACCGGTTCGAGCGCGGCCACAGGATCCGCATCGACGTCGCGTCGAGCAACTTCCCTCAATTCGACGTCAATCCGGGAACCGGGGAACCGCTCGGCCGGCACACTCAGCGCCTGCCCGCGCGCAACGCGATCCATGTGGGTCCCGCACATCCCTCGCGCCTCACCCTCGCCGTGCGTCGGCCGGGATAGGCGTCACGACGGCTCAGCGCCAGGGCCGGAAGCAGCGCTCGCGCGCCATCTCGCGGCGCGCCACGCGCAGGATCGTCGCCATGACCGCCTCCGGCACCGTTCCGGCGTGTATGCAGGCAAACCGCGTCGGCGCGAGGGCGGCACCGGTGTCCACCACCGCGAGCGCCTCGCCATGGCGCTGCCGGACGAGATCCGGCGAGAGCAGGCTGACGCCGAGCCCGGCCACCGTCATCTCGATCATCGTCGCGAGGCTGTTGCACCCATGGATCCGGATGTCGCGGATCCCGGCGGCCGCGAACCATTTCATGACCACACGGTGGAGATGCGAGCCGCGCGAGTGGGTCAGGACCGGATGCGCCGCCAGCTCACGCGCCGTCACCCGCCGCCCGCCCAGCCCGAGACCGGGGGCCGCCATCCAGGCGTTGCGGATCTGACCGAAGGGGATCTCCGCGAATTCCGGACCGGGCGCGGTGCCGACCAGGAAGCCGATGTCGAGATCGCCCTCCACGAGCTTCGCGCGGAGATGGGTGGACAGATCGACGGACAATTCGACCGCAAGACGCGGATAGCGCGCCGAGAGTCGCGCGACGAGCCGCGGCAGCCAGGTCAGCGCCACCGTATCCGCGGCGCCGATGCGCATCACCCCGGCGACAGCGCCCTTCGGCGCCGCGCGCGCGACGAAGGCGTGGCCGAGCGTCACCATCTGCTCGGCGAGCCCCTGGAGATCCCGGCCCGCCGGCGTCAGCCGCACCGCGCGCCCCTGTCGCTCGAACAGCCGCGCGCCGATCAGACGCTCGAGCTCGCGGATCCGGTTGGAGATCGCCGGCTGAGTCGCGTTCAGCACGCGCGCGGCCTCCGAAAAGCTGCCGCTTCGCGCGATCAGGTGGAACGCCTCGACCTGACGCAACGTGATCCCCGCGTGCATCGCCCCGGACCTTCCAGCGCCATTTGTTACATTCACCGAATTTATGGACAGGGATACCAACTTGCAATTCGACTTGATGATGTCTTGAACCTAGCCTTGGCCATATGCCGCGAGGATCGATCGCGGTAATCAGGAAGACCGGCTGACATGGACGCTCCCGCGAAGCTCAAGATCGCCGCCGATATC
>CAYSUY010000133.1:0-11835 GCA_964434345.1 uncultured Acetobacteraceae bacterium | reverse complement strand
ACGACCGACAAGGTCTATCGCAACGACGGCGCCGGGCGCCCCTTCCGCGAGGACGATCCGCTCGGCGGTCACGACCCCTACAGCGCCTCCAAGGCGGCGGCGGAGATCGCCGTGGAGTCCC
This sequence comes from uncultured Acetobacteraceae bacterium, assembly GCA_964434345.1. Classification (GTDB taxonomy): domain Bacteria; phylum Pseudomonadota; class Alphaproteobacteria; order CACIAM-22H2; family CACIAM-22H2; genus CAIOSQ01. The sequence goes on along the minus strand of CAYSUY010000133.1, from coordinate 11,714 downwards.
ATCGCGCGAGCTTCCTCGCGGCGGCCGGCGTCGCGGTCGCGACCGCGCGCGCGGGCAACGTGATCGGCGGTGGCGACTGGTCCGAGGACAGGCTGGTCCCGGACCTGTTGCGGGCGCTCGCCGCTGGAGAGCCCGTCGCGCTGCGCTACCCGGGTGCGGTACGGCCCTGGCAGCACGTGCTCGAGCCGCTGGCCGGCTATCTGCTCCACGCGCAGGCCCTGTGCGTCAGCCCCGGTACGGCGCCGGCGGCACTCAATTTCGGGCCGGATCCCTCGGCCTTCCTGACGGTCGGCGACGTCGTGGCGCGATTCTCCGCGCGCTTTGGCGGCAAGCCGGGCGCCACGGTGCCGCCCGGTACGCATCCGGCGGAGGCGCCGCATCTGACGCTCGATTCGGGCCGCGCCGCCGCGACGCTGGGCTGGCGCGGGCGGCTGGACGCCGACGCCGCCATCGCCTGGACGGCGGCGTGGCATGCGTCGCTCGCGGCCGGCGCCGATGCCCGCCGACTCGTCCTCGACGACATCGAACGCCATGGGAGCCTGGGTGCATGACGTCTCTCGCCTGCCGATCCTGCGCCGCGCCGCTGACGCGCAGCTTCGTCGATCTCGGCCGCACGCCGCTTGCCAACAGCTACGTGCCGCCGCATGCCGCGGCGATGCCCGATCCGACCTTTCCGCTGCATGCGCGCGTTTGCGACGCCTGCCTGCTGGTCCAGGTCGAGGCGGTCACGCCGCCGGAGACCATCTTCGGCGAATATGCGTATTTCTCGTCCTACTCGTCCTCCTGGGTCGCGCATGCCAGGCGCTTCGCCGAGATGGCGACGCGGCGCTTCGGGCTGACGCCCGCGAGCCAGGTCGTCGAGGTCGCGAGCAACGACGGATACCTGCTCCGGCATTTCGTCGCCGCCGGCATTCCGTCGCTGGGGATCGAGCCGGCCGCGAATGTCGCCGAGGCGGCCCGTGCGCTGGGCATCCCGGTCGAGGTGCGGTTCTTCGGTCGTGCGGCGGCCGACGACCTCGTGGCGTCCGGGCGTGCGGCGGATCTGCTGGTCGCCAACAACGTGCTGGCGCATGTGCCCGACCTCAACGATTTCGTCGCCGGTCTCGCGCGCGCGCTCAAGCCCGCCGGCGTGCTGTCGGTCGAGTTTCCGCATCTCCTGAACCTCATCCGCGAGGTCCAGTTCGACACGATCTATCACGAGCATTACTGCTACTTCTCGCTGCTCGCGGTCGAGGCCGTCTTCGCGCGCCATGGGCTGCGCGTCTTCGACGTCGAGACGCTGCCGACGCATGGCGGAAGCCTGCGCGTGCTGGCGTGCCGCACCGACGGCGCGAAGCGGCCCGTGGAGCCCGGACTCGCCGCGGTTCGGGCCGCCGAGCGCGCCGCGGGGCTGGATCGCGTCGCGGCCTATGCGGGCTTTCAGGCGAAGGTCGACGCGGTACGGGGATCGCTGCTCGCCTTCCTGCATCAGGCGCGTGCGGAGGGCCGCAGCGTCGTCGCCTATGGCGCCGCGGCGAAGGGCAACACGCTGCTCAATCACTGCGGGATCGGCACGGACCTGATCGCGTATGTCGTCGATCTCAATCCCCACAAGCAGGGGCGTCTGCTGCCGGGATCGCGCCTGCCTGTCCACGCGCCCGACCGCATCGCCCTCACGCGCCCCGACTATGTGCTGATCCTGCCCTGGAACATCGCCGACGAGATCGTCGCGTCGATGGCGCATGTGCGCGACTGGGGCGGCCGTTTCGTCGTCGCGATCCCGTCCACGCGCGTCATCGGCTGACGCCGGCATCGGTCAGGGGCGGCGCAGCCCGAGGCTGGCCAGGACGAGGCGCCGCAGCTTCCAGGCATGGCGTCCCGCATAGCGCAGGAGCGCCGGCAGCAAAGCCGCGCGCTGCGCCGCGGGCAGGCCGGACTCGCCGAGCAGGCGCAGCGCCTCGCGCAGGAAATCGCGATAGAGGCGCTTCTGGTCGGCGAGGATGCGCGGCTTGTACCGCGCCTCGGAAAGCGGGGTCTGGCGCTGGTAGTAGATGGCCTCGTTCGCTGCCGCCACGCGCCCGTCGAGCAGGAACGGCAGCAGCGTGATGAACTCGTTGCCCCAGGCATGGCCGAAGCGTTCGGTCGCCCCTTGCGCGCGCAGCAGCGCCGCGCGGTCGATCAGCCCGTAGATCCAGCCGCTCTGGGCCCAGCGCAGGAGCGCAAGCCGGCGCGCGAGGCCATGCGCCGCGGCCACGGCCGCGGGAACGGCGAAGCGAAGATCCTCGTCCCCGGCGATGGTCGTCTTCACGACCTGCGGGACGGCGAGCAGGCAGCCGGGCTCGCGCGTCGCCGCCGCGTGGAGCGCCGACACGAAATTGGGCGACCAGCGGTCGTCATGCGCCGCGAGCATGAACCACCGGGCCTGCGCGGTGTGTCGCACGAAGGCGAAATTCGCGATCATGCCGATGTTCTCCCGCTGCCGGTGCAGGTCGATGCGTGGATCGCGCGCGGCCCAGGCGGAGAGGATGTCCGGCGTCGCGTCGGTGGACGCGTTGTCCGAGACGACGATGCGCAGATCCGCGAAATCCTGGGCGCAGAGCGAGGCCATCGCTTCGTCCAGGAACGCGGCGCCGTTGTAGACCGGCAGCCCGATCGCGACCTGCGGCCCGGCGCTCATCCGCCGCTGCGCTCCAGGAACGTCTCCACGGAGCCGTAGAACGCCTCCTCCAGGTCGCGGATGCGTTCGTCGGGCCACTCCCACCAGCGCAGCGCGAGGAGGCGCGCGACGATCTCCGGCGCGAAGCGATGACGCGCCACGCGGGCCGGATTGCCGACCGCGATCGCATAGGGCGGCACGTCGCGCGTCACGACCGCACCGGCGCCGATCACCGCGCCATGGCCGATCGAGACGCCGGAGAGGATCATCGCGCGCGCACCGATCCACACGTCGCTGCCGATGACGACGCCGCCGCGGGTCACGGCATCGCGGTTGCCCGCGGCCGGATCGAAGAGCAGCGTGCGGAAAGGATAGGTGGAGGGCAGGTCGGTCGGGTGGTCAGCCTGTCCGAAGATCAGCACCTCCGGACCGATCGAGCAGAAATTTCCGATCTCGATCGGTGCTGCGGCGGTCGGACGGACGAGGGTGCGGGCAGACACGCCATAGCTGTGGCGACCGACCGTGACATGGCCGGGCAGGCGCGCGGCGCGCTTGCGGCGCAGCAGGCGGGGGATCAGGCGCATGACGGGCTCGCATGTGCGCGCTGCCAGGCGATGGCGTCGGCGATGCTGGCGTCGCGCTCGTGGCGAGAACCGAAACCGAGCTCGTCGCGCATCCGCGTGAGATCCGGCACCAGGCGTGCCGGCTCACCGGCGCGCGGCGGCAGGGCGCCCAGGCGCAGCAGCTCCGGCCGTCCACAGCACGCCGCGATGCGCCGCGACAGGTCGGCGATCGCGAGCGGCGCGCCACCGCCCAGATTGACGCGCCCGCACAGTCTGGAGAGGGCGAGAGCGGCAAAGGCGGCACCGAGATCGCGCACGTCGATCGGGTCCTGGATCTGCGTGCCGGGCGTGCACCGTGCCGGCTCTCCCTTGTCGAGCGCCGCGACGATCGAGGGCAGGAGCCGGCCGGGTCGCTCGCCCGGCCCGACGACGTGGAACACGATGCCCCAGGCGGCCTCGATGCCGACCGCGGCCGCGAAGCGCTCCGTCACGTCCCAGAGCGCGCTCTTGGCGGCGCCGTAGAGCGTCGCCGGTCGCCGCGGGGCGTCCTCGCGCAACGGCGCGGCGTCCGCCATCGACCAGTCGTATTCGGCGCAGGTGCCGGCCGCGACGAAGCGCCTGCCGCCGCGTTCGGTGAAGCGTCGGAGCAGCGTCGCGCTGGCCGCGAGCCAGTCGAGATTGGTCGGCGCGGTCCAGTAGCCTGGCCCGACATCCCAGGCGAGATGCAGGCAGGTGTCGCACTCCGCCTCGGCGAGGGCGCGGTCGCATGCCGCCGGATCGAGAAGGTCGGCAGCGATCCAGCGCACGCGATGGCCGGGATCCTCCGGCACATGGCGCGCGAGGGCGACAGTGGCCACCGGCGCGCGCGCCAGCGCATCGAGCACCGCGCGCCCGATGAAGCCCGTGGCTCCGGTCACGAGCAGGCGCCTCATCGCGCGAGGTCTGCGACGGCAATGGCGGCGAGCGGCGGCAGGGCCCGATCGCGCCCGGAGATGACGAGGGGCGTATCCGGCCACGCGATCGCGACCACGGGATCGTCCCAGCGAAATCCACGGGACAGCTCCGCGCGATAGGGCGCCCCCATCATGTAGAAGACCGTCGTGTCGTCGGCGAGCGTCAGGAACCCATGGGCGAAGCCGGCGGGCACGAACAGCGCGCGGCCATCTCCGGCCGCCAGTTCGACCGCCGTCCACCGCCCGCGTGTCGGCGAGTCCGGACGGATGTCGACCGCGACATCGAAAAGCCGGCCCGAGAGGCACCGCACCAGCTTGGCGTCCGGCTCCGGCGCCGCCTGGAAATGCATGCCGCGCAGCGTGAGGCGGCTGCGATTGCCCGAGATGTTGCATTGGACCCCGAGATCCGGGAGGCCAGCGGCCGCGAAGCCGTCGCGGCAATAGCTGCGCTCGAAGCTGCCACGCTCGTCTTCGAGGCGCGGTGTCTCGACGACGACGACGCCGGGCAGGGAAGTCGGCAGGAAGCGCATCCATCGGCTCCGGGATCGATGGCAGGACAGGCCGCGAGTCGACCGACGCGCAGGGTCGATGCGGCCCGCCATCGGGTCAAGGCCGATCTCGCAGTGTTGCCATGGCCGCGTCCAGCACATCGCGTCTGCCGCCTTTACTGGGCGGGTGATGGCGGGCGATGGTCGCGCCATGGACGGGATTTCGCTGCCGCTGGTCCGCTATCGGTTCGCGTACACGGCGCTCGAGGACGGCGTGCTGCGGGCTTTCGGCGGGTCGGCGTGGCGCGGTGTGTTCGGGCATGCGCTGAAGCGGGTCGTCTGCGCGATGCGGCTGCGGCCCTGCGCGGGCTGTCCGCTGATCGACGGGTGCCCCTATCCCGCGCTGTTCGACGGGCATGTGCCCGCGCAGGCGGCGCGGCCCTCGGGGATCGATCTTGTGACGGTGCCCTATGTCTTCGCGCCGGAGCATCGCGGCGACACCGTGTTCGTCGCCGGCGACACGGTGTCGACCGTCCTGACCCTGGTGGGCACGGCCAATGCGCGGCTGGTCTATGTCGTGCGCGCGATGGCGGAGGCCGGGCAGGCCGGGCTGGGGCCGGCGCGCGCGCGGCTCCAGTTGGCACGTGTCGAGGCGCTCGACGAACTCGACGCGGCGACCGGGGTGCTCGTCTACGACGGCGGGGCGCAGTGCCTGCCCACGGCGCCGCGCAGCCCGCCGGCGGTGCCGCTGGGCCGGCATGTCGTGGCGTCGCTGCGCACGCCGCTGCGTCTGCGCCTGGACGGCGATCTGGTGACGCCCGGTACGTTTCGTCCGGCGCATCTGATCGGCGCCGCGATCCGCCGCGTCTCGACGCTCGCCGCGCTGCATGGCGACGGTCCGATCGCGGCCGATTTCGCGGCGCTCAAGCGTGCGGCCGGCGCGGCGCTGCTGGAGCATGCGGATCTGGCATGGCGGGACCAGACCCGCTTTTCCGCGCGCCAGCGCGAGACGATGAAGATGGGTGGCCTCGTCGGGACCTGTCGCATCGATCTGGGTCCGGAGGCCGAATCGCTCGGGCCGTGGCTCGATCGCGCGCAATGGGTTGGCGCGGGCAAGGGCGCGAGCATGGGGCTGGGAGATTTCCGGATCACGACGCCTGACCCGCGGTGACGCGGTCGCGCGCGCATCGCCAAGGCGGTTGACGGGCGTGGCCGCCGCCCGGAACCATGGCGGCGTCATATCAGGGGAGACGGGATCATGGGCGAGTTCACCGGCAAGACCGCGATCGTCACTGGCGGCGCGAAGGGGATCGGGCGCGCGATCGCGCTCGGCTTCGCCCGCGCGGGTGCGAACACGGTCTGCGCCGACATCGACGTGGCGGCCGGCGCCGAGACCGTACGCCTGGCGCAGGGTGCGGAGGGGCGGCTGCTTTTCGTCGCCGCGGATGTCAGCCGGGCCGCGGCCTGCCAGGATCTGGTCGCGCGCGGCGTGGCGGAATTCGGCGGCGTCGACATCCTCTGCAACAATGTCGGGATCCAGCCGACCGACAGCTACCGCCCGGCGCACGAGCTGCCCGAGGAGATCTGGGACCGCATCATCGCCGTCAATCTCAAGAGCCGCTTCCTGATGACGAAATACTGCGTTCCGCAGATGAAGGCGCGCGGCGGCGGCGTGATCGTCAACATCGCCAGCGTCCAGGGGCTGCAATCGGCGCTGGGCGTCGCGCCCTACGCCGCGAGCAAGGGCGGCGATCTCTCGCTGACCCGGCAGCTGGCGCTGGAATATGCGAAGGACCGCATCCGCGTGCTGGCGGTCAATCCCGGCACCATCGAGACGCCGCTGGTCGCCGAGGCGGCGGCGGCTTCCGGCCAGACGATCGACGGGCTGCGCGACGCCTGGGCCGCGTGCCATCCGCTCGACCGCATCGGACAGCCCGACGAGGTCGCGCATGTCGTGCTGTTCCTGGCCAGCGACAAGGCGTCTTTCATGACCGGCAGCTACGTCAACGTCGATGGCGGGCTGATGGCGAAGGGCGCCTGGGCGTGACCGGACACGGCGGCGCGTGCCGTCCGAGGACCGGCGCATGATGCCGCGCCTGTCGCTCGCCTTTTTTGCCTCCGGCTTCGCGGCGCTGCTGTGCCAGATCGTGTGGCAGCGGATGCTGGGAATCTTCGCCGGCTCGGACACGATTTCCGCCGCGCTGGTCGTCGGGGCCTTCCTCGCGGGGCTCGGCATCGGTTCGCTGGCCGGCGCACGTCTCGCGGACCGGCTGAGCGCCGTGGGCGCGCTGCTCGGTTTTGCCGCGGCCGAGATCGGGGTCGGGCTTTTCGCCCTGGTCTCCAAGCCCTTTCTCTACGACTGGATCGCATCCGGGCTGGCCGGCAAGGTCGACGCACCGGCCGCGATCTTCGCGTTGTGCTTCGCCGGCCTCGTGCTGCCGACGACGCTGATGGGGGCCTCGCTGCCTTTGCTGGCGCGCGCCGTATCGCACTCCGTCGACGCGGTCGCCGAGCGGATCGGCCTGCTCTACGGGCTCAACACGCTGGGAGCAGGCCTGGGGGCGCTGCTCGGCGGCTGGGTTCTCGTCGGCAATATCGGGTTCGTGGGCGCGCTGCGGCTCGCCGCCGGTCTCGACGTTCTGGCGGCGCTGCTGGCGCTCAGTCTCGTGCCCGGCCTGCGGGCGACCTCCGCGCCGCGCGCGGGCGCCGCTGCACCCACGTCCGTTGCGGCGCCGGAGCCGGCTCATGGCAGCCTGCCGGTCTGGTGTGTCCTGGTCTTCCTGTCGGGCTATGTGATCGTCGCGCTGGAGATCCTGTGGGTCCGGCTGTTCGGCCAGTTCGGCCAGTACCACGCCTATCTCTTTCCGACCGTTCTCGGCATCTTCCTGCTCGCCGACGGGCTGGGCATGGCGGTCGCGGCGCGCATGCTGCGCCGCATCGACGATCCGCGTCCGGCCTTCTTCATCGCGCAGGGCGCGGGTTTCGTTCTCGCGGCGGTCCTTGTCCTGCTGCTGTGGCGTGCGGCCCCCCTTGCGCCGCTGGCGGAACTGATGTCGGTCGATCTCAGCCGGCTGCGCGGCGGCGCGCTGGTCACGATGGTGGTGGTCGCAGCCGCGGCGATCGGGCCGCCCTCCTTCCTGATCGGCATGACCTTTCCCTTCGTGCAGAAGGCGGTGCAGCGCGACCTGTCCGCCGTCGGCATGCGGGTGGGATGGGTGCAGCTGGCCAACATCGCCGGCAATGCCGCGGGATCGATCCTGACCGGTCTGGTGTCGCTGCACCTGTTGGGAACGGCCGGAACGCTCAAGCTGCTGGCGCTGCTGTCGCTGCTGCTGCTCGCGGGCTGGCTTCTCGCCGCCGGCAGACGGCGCCTTCCCGAGGCCCTGCTTGCCGCGTCCTGCGCGGCGCTCTTCGTGCTGATGCCTGGAAACGCCGCGCTCTGGGCGCATATGCACGGCGAAAAGCCGGATCGCTTCGCGGCATGGTCGGAGGATCGTTCGGGTGTCGCGCTGTTTCGCGACGACTCGGCGGACGCTGCGGGCAGCCCCCTCTACATCCAGGGCTTCAGCCAGGGCCGCATCCCCTTCCTGCCGATCCACCAGTTCCTCGGCGCGGTCGGCCCCCTTCTGCATCCCGCGCCGCGCGAGGTCCTGGCGATCGGCGTCGGCAGCGGTGGCACCCCCTGGGCGGCCGGCATCCGGCCAGAGAGCCGCGTGCGCGCGGTCGAACTGATCGGGCCGGTGCTGACCGTGCTCGACGAGGTCGCAGCGCGCTTTCCGCAGGGCCCGATCGCCAGGATGCGTGCCGACGCGCGCTGGACCTTCGTCTACGGAGACGGGCGACGGCTGCTGGCGCGCGAGACGCGGCTCTACGACGTCATCGAGGCCGACGCGATCCTGCCCGAAGGATCGCATTCCGGCCTGCTCTACAGCGCCGAGTTCCTGGAGGCAGTCCGCCGGCGCCTGGCGCCCGGCGGGCTCTATGTCCAATGGGCGCCGACCGCGCGCACGGCCGAAACCTTCGTCGCGGTGTTTCCGCACGTGCTGCTGCTGATGCCTGCGGCGGTGCTGGTCGGATCGAACGACCCGATCGGTTTCGACGCGGCGGCGCTGCGCGAAGCCTTCCGCGCGCCGGCCCATCTCGCCCATCTGCGGGCGGGCAACGACGGCGATTTCGACTGGGGCGCGATGTTCGCCGACGGCGCGCATCGCTGGGAGCCGGGGCCGGTACGCACGGGTGCGCCGCTCACCGACGTGTTCCCCCGTGACGAGTTCTATCTCAACAACCCCATCGCCGGCACCGATCGCTTCCTCGGCGCGGTGCGCAGGGGCACGCCATGAGAGGCTGCGACGGGTTTGCGTCGCGGGCGCGGAGGCGCTAAGCGATGCGCCCATGAAGCCCGACGACGAGCGCGCGAGCGTATTGCGACGATGAGTTTCGACGGACCGCCCTCGCGCGACGAGGCGGCGCTCGGCGCCTTCCTGCACGATGTCGGGAAGTTCATGCAGCGCGCGCATCGCAGCAACACCGATCTCGGTGCCGCCGTCATGGCGCGCGCGCCGGAGGTGCTGCCCGCCTTCTTTGGCCGCTCCTCCCATTGGCACGTGCTGTGGACGGACGCCTTCTTCGTCGCGCTGGAGGAGGCGGGGACCGTGCTTCCCGCCGGCATGCGCCTCGCCGCGGTGCGCGCGGCCGCCGCCGGCCACCATAATCCGCGTGACGCGCGCGACTGGCTGGTCGCCGAGGCCAACCGCATCGCCGCGGGTCTCGAGCGCAAGCCACGCGACGAGGAGGCCGAGGACCGCGACCCCGGCGGGGCCTCGAGTTTCCGCGGCCTCGCGTTGCGATCGCTGTTCCCGGCGCTGACCTTCGGCGGGCCGCCGCAGGAGCCGCGCTTCCATGTCGCCTCCGTCGCGCGTGCCGATGCGCTGGGACCCGGCCCGGCCGGCGAGGCGGCGCAGGCGATCGCCTGCAAGCGGCTATGGCCCGAATTCGTCGCAGGCTTCACGGATCTCTGCGCCGGCGCGAGCGACGCCGCGATGTTCCATCGCGCGCTGCTGGCCCTTTCGGAGCGGCTGACCTGGGCGATCCCGTCTTCGCCGCACGACCAGCCCGAGGTCTCCCTCCACGAGCATGCGCGCAGCGTCGCGGCGGTCGCGGCCTGTCTCCATGGCTTCCACGCCGCGCGCGGCGAACTCGGCGACGAGGCGCGCATCCGCGACCGTGCCACGCGCAAGTTCCGCTTCGTCGTCGGCGACCTCTCCGGCTGCGCGCGGACGCTGGAACGCGTCGGGCCGGAGGCGCTGGCGACGCCCGATGCCGTGCGCCGGCTCCAGGCCCGGTCCTTGCTCATGGAGGCCGCACTGGGTGCGGCATCCTTTCTGGTCTGCCGCGCGCTCGACCTGCCCGCCTATTGCGAACTGGTCATCGCCGGCGGGCGCTTCGTGCTGCTTGCGCCGGATCTGCCGGATCTGGAGGCGCGACTGGACGGGGTGCGTCGTGACCTCGACCTCTGGGCCTGCGCGCGTCATCGCGGCGACATGTCGATCGACCTTGCCGCCGCGCCGGCGATGTCCGCCGCCGACCTCATGCAGGGCGGCTACGAGCGCGGCTGGGGCGCCATGCAGCGCGCCGCGGAGGGCGCGGCGCTGCGGCGCCTTGCGACCATTCCGACCGGCGTGCTCGCCGACGAGGCGGCGACGGCCGCGCCGTGCCCCGCATGCGGCTTTCGTCCGGCGGTGCGCGCCGCGGCGGAGGGCCGGTTGCGTTGCGTCGCGTGCGACGACGAGGCGGCGCTGGGCGCGATCCTGCCCATGATCGCGGCCGCGCTCTGGACCGAGGGCGCCATGCCGTCCGGGCGCGCGGTGCGCGAGATCGGTCTGCCCGGCGGGCTGAGCCTCGCTGTGATGACCGCGCCGCTGCATGCGGGCGACGGAGAGGCGTGGGACCGCGTGCGCGGCGGCTGGAGGATCGACGCGCCGGAGATGGCGGGCATGCCGGTTGCGCCGCGCCTCCTGCCGCGGCGTGGCGCGGTGCCGGCGCGCGGTCCCGTCGCGGTCCTGCGCGCGGACATGGACCGGCTGGGGCAGATCTTCGGGCGCTGGCTCGGCAAGGACCGCAGCCTCGGCCGGATCGCCACGCTGTCGCGCCTGGTCGATGCGTTCTTCGTCGCGGCGGTGCCGGACCTGCTGGAGCGCGAATTCCCGGATTGCGCGCTGATCCATGCCGGCGGTGACGATCTGCTGATCGCCGGGCCGGCCTATGCGACCATCTGCTTCGCGGAGCGGCTGGAAGAGGCGTTCCGCGCCCATGTCGGCGGCAATCCCGCCCTGACGCTGTCGGCAGCGTTCGAGCCGTTCGAGCGGTCGGATGGCTTGCCGGGAGCGCTGCGTCGTGCGGGGACGCGGGTGGAGGCGGCGAAGGCGGCCGGCCGCGACCGGATCGCGGTCGCGGGGTGCGCGCCGCTGTCCTGGGCTGCGTTGCGCCGGACGCTCGACCAGGCAGGCCGGATCGACGAGATGCGCCGCGCCGGTCGCGTCTGCGCGCGATTTCTGGACGCGTGCCTCGGGATCGCACGTCTGCGCCGCCGCGCCGAGGGCGACGGCGAGGCCGGCGCGATGGCGCTGGAGGCGGCCGACTGGCGCGCCCGCTGGGCGCGCTGCCTGAGCCGCCATGTCGCGCGTGACGATGCGGAGGCACTCGTCTTCTTCGATGGATTGGTGGGGGGCGGGTTCGCCGCCACCACACGTGCGGCGCCGGACGGCGCCGAAGTCGCGCTCGCCATCGCGCTGCTGCGGACGCGTTGAACAGGAGTCTGGCCATGGCATCGAACCCACAGCATGGCGCCGGCGGCAGGCAGCGGCCGCTGCGGCTCAGCAGCATGCGCGCTGGCTCCTCTGGCGACTGGGCCTGCCCCCAGCCGGCGCACTGCAGCATGCGCCGCAGCGCCGCAGCGGCGCAGCAGCGCCGCCGGCAGTGGCTCACCTGGGGGAGCAGCAGCCTGGGCGAGACGCGCGGGTGGTAGAGGCCCAGCGCTGCGTTGAGCTTGCCAGTGGTCAGCACCCCCTGGTGCAGC
>CAYSUY010000132.1:0-11859 GCA_964434345.1 uncultured Acetobacteraceae bacterium | reverse complement strand
ATGGCGCGCGCAAGCTGCTCGCCGAGGCCGGCTATCCCAACGGCTTCGCGCTGACCATCCACGGTCCCAACGACCGCTATCCCAACGACGACAAGGTGCTGCAGGCGATCGGGCCGATGTTCAACCGCGCGGGCATCGACACCAAGGTCCAGACCCTGCCCTGGGCGACCTTCGCGTCGCAGGCCAGTGCTCCGAACTACGCCTACAGCGTCGCGCTGCTCGGCTGGGGCAGCGGGACCGGCGAGGTCTCCTCGCCGCTGCGCGCCCTGGTCGGAACCCCGAACCGAGAGAAGGGCACCGGGGCGGCCAATCGCGGCCGCTATTCCAACGCCCGGGTCGACGAGATCTCCGAGAAGGCGATGGGCACGGTCGACGACGCCGCGCGCGAAAAACTCCTTCAGGAGGCGAGCGAGATCGCGCTCGGCGATCTCGGCATCATCCCGCTCTACTACCAGATCAACACCTGGGCGACGCGCAAGGGACTGACCTATGTCGCGCGCAGCGACGAGTACTCCCTGGCGCAGTTCGTGACGCCGGCGCCCTGAGGCTTCGGGGCCGGGCCGGGTTCCGCGTCAGGCGCGGAATCCGGCCGCGGGACCCGAAAGTAGCCGGACGCCGCCTTGCGGCCATCGGCGCAGCAGGGTCTGGTCGGGCTTTCGGCGGCGAAGGCCGGGTCTTGTCCCGCGCGGCGGTTCGGGGCCATCCTGCGCCGGGTCCGCTCCGCCTGCCCGGGAGATCGCGCCATGCGCCTTGGCCCCTGCTCCGGACCGAGCCTGATCGGCTTCGTCCTTCTCGTCGCCGCGATCGTCCTCGCGGCGCCCTGCGTGGGTCTGGCTCAACCGGCGGGAGACCAGGCCGCACGTGCGGCCTGGGCCCTGGGCGTCGACCTGGCGATCCGGCTGAACGCCGACAGGACCGGCGAGATCACCGAGACGCGGCGGATCAAGGTCGGGGGCGGGGCCTACGGACCGCAGCGCCTCGCCCAGCAGCAGGATTCCTACATCGACGGCATGCAGCGCCACGCGGTGCTCGCCGCCTTCACCGAGAAGCGCGACGGCCGGCGCATCGACGTCGATCCGGCCGCCATCGTCACGCGCGACGCGGCGCAGGGTCCCAACGCCGTCTACACCCGCGACAACAAGACCGTGACCGTGATCTTTCCGGACGTGGCGGTCGGCGACACGCTGGTCATGACGACGCGCAAGACCATCCTCGGGAACGTCTTTCCCGGGCATTTCCAGATCCTTCTGCCGCTGCCCCGGACCACGCCCTACGCCGACACGACCATCCGGGTGATGGCGCCACCGGGTCTGCGCCTCGCGATCGAGGGCGTGGACATGGAGCATGCGCGCAGCGAGGCGGGCGACGAGGTGCAGCATGTCTTCACCTATCGGTCGCGTCCGACCCAGGCCGCCGAGGAACGCATGACTTCGACGCTGGACCGTGACCCGCGCCTCGCCCTGTCGACCTTCGCGGATCACGAGGATCTGGCCCGCGCCTATTGGGCCTCTGCGCGCGCCGCGATCGCCGTCACGCCCGAGATCGCGGCGTTGGCCGCGACGATCACCCGCGGCATCGCCGACAAGGCCGGGCAGGCCGCCGCGATCTCGCGCTGGGTGAAGACCAATATCCGCTACGTGATGATCGTGCTCGGCACCAGCCGCGTGGTCCCCAACGCCGCGGGCGCGATCCTCAAGAACCGCTTTGGAGACTGCAAGGACCAGGCGGTGCTGATGTCCGCCCTGCTGGCCGCAAAGGGCATCGCCTCCGAGCATGTCCTTCTGAATTCCGGCAACGCCTACACGCTGGGCGGGCCGGCGACGCTCGGCGTGATCGACCACGTCCTGCTCCATATTCCGGAACTCGGCGTCTACGACGATCCGACGGCGAGCCTCGCGTCCTTCGGCGTGCTCGGCGAAACGACCTACGACAAGCCGGTGGTGCATGTCTCGGATGCCGGCGCCCGGCGCGGTCGCACGCCGGCTATGGTGGCCGACGCGCATGTCGCGGCGTTGCGCACGCGCCTTGCCATCGCCGCCGACGGCGCAATCTCCGGCGAGAGCGTCCAGACCGCGACCGGGATCTTCGCGACCGCGCTGCGCTCGGTCGCGGCATCGATGCAATGGACCGGCCTGGAACCGGCGGCGGCGGACATGCTGCGTCGCCTCGGGACACCCGGCACGGGCGGTTTCGACATCGATCCGCTCGACGCCCGCGGCGCGCGCTACGCCGTGCGCGCGCGCTTCGCCCTCGACGCGAAACTGGACACCGCGCCGCCGGCCGCGCCCCCGATTCCGGTCGGTCTCGGCCTGCTCGTGCGACCCGGCCTTTTCCTCCTCGCCGGCCGGGCGGCGGAGCGGCGCCACCCCTTCTCGTGCTTCGCCGGACGTCAGGAAGAGGTGGTCGAGATCGCCTTCGCGGAGGGCCTGCCGCTGCCGCGGCGGATCGAGGACCACCGTGTCGAGACCCTGTCCTTCACCTACAGCCTGACCACCCGCCTGGAAGATCGGGTCCTGACGGTGCGGCGGGAATTCGTCTCGCGGGTACCGCGCCAGGTCTGTCCGCCGGAACTCGCGGCCGAGCTGACCGCGCCGATGGATCGCATCCGCGCCGACGACACGCTGCGGCTGAACTTCGTCACGGCCCCGGCCCGGTCCGTCACCGCCCCGCCTGCGCCCGCCGAGACGAAGCGGGCCGCCGTGACCGGCGAGCCTCTCGCCCTCGATTTCGTGCAGGCTGTCGGACCCGATTGCGCCGCGATCGGCGTCACCCGCGTCAGCGTCGTCGCGCGCCCGGCGCATGGCGTGGTGACCGTCACGCCCGGCGACGGCTTCGTCACCTATGCCGAGGGGGATCCCCGTTCGGCCTGCAATCGCCGGCGGTTGGATGGACTTCATGTCACCTATCGGCCGGAGCCGGGCTATCTCGGGCCCGACAGCGCGACGATCACCGCCGTCCTCGCGGACGGCTCGACGCGCCAGCGCCGCTACGCGATCACGGTCGGCCCGCCACCGGAGCCGCGGGAAATCAGACGCACGGCGATCGCCGAGCAGCGGACGCGGGTCGGTTTCCTGCACGAGGTCGAGCGCGACTGCGCGCCGATCCGTTTTACCGAAATCCGCATCGTCGAGCCGCCCCGGAGCGGCGACGCCGTGATCGAGCCCTGGACCGATCATCCCGGCTACGCGCGCGACAGCCTGCGCCATGCCTGCAACCAGCAGCCGACCGAGGGCGCCGCGCTTCTCTACCGCTCGCGCGCCGGCCATCGCGGCGCCGACGCCGTCACGCTCGAGATGGTCTATCCCGATGGCCGCGCGCGGCGGCTGCGTTACGTGATCGACATCCGCTAACCGCGCGGCGCCGGCTCCACCCCGCCGATCCCGCGTTGCCGATCCCGCGCTGCCATCGTTGTCCGTGCGGCGGCGGGATGCGATCCTCGGGCATGTGTTCGCCACAAGGAACCGTGTCATGACCTCTCCTCGCACCGTTCTCGTCACCGGCGCCAGCCGCGGCATCGGCGCCGCCTGCGCGACCAGGCTCGCCGCGCAAGGATGGGACGTCGCCGTCAACTACGCGCGCGACGCCGCCGCGGCGGAGCGCGTCGCAAGCGAGGTCCGCGCGCTCGGTCGCAAGGCGCTCGTGCTGCAGGCCGATGTCGGCGACGAGGCGGCGACGCACGCGATGTTCGCCGCGCTCGACGCGCACTGGGGACCGCTGGGTGGGCTGGTCAACAACGCCGGCATCGTCGATATGCAGTGCCGGTTCGAGGACATGGAGACAACCCGCTGGCGGCGCATGTTCGACGTCAACGTGATGGGCTCGATGCTCTGCGCGCGCGAGGCGGTCCGCCGGATGAGCACGCGGCGCGGCGGCGCGGGCGGGGCGATCGTCAACCTGTCCAGTGCGGCCGCCGTGCTCGGCGGCGCCGGCATGTATGTCGACTATGCCGCCAGCAAGGGCGCGATCGACGCCCTCACGGTCGGGCTCGGCCGCGAGGTCGCAACCGACGGCATCCGCGTCAATGCGGTCCGCCCAGGCATCATCGACACCGAGATCCACGCGGCCAGCGGCGATCCCAACCGTGCCTTTTCCGCCGCGGGCGTGGTGCCGATGCAGCGTCCGGGCACGGCGATGGAATGCGCGAACGCCGTCGCCTGGCTCCTCTCCGACGAGGCGAGCTACGTCACGGGAACCGTGGTCACCGTGAGCGGCGGGCGCTGAGCGCCGCGGCCGCCATCACGCGAGCCGGTCCCGCAGCACGCGGGCCGCGCGGTCTGAGGTGACCAGGATCGCGTGCAGCCGCGCGCGGGTCAGCGCGACGAAGAGCAGCCGCCGGCTGCGCGCGTCGATCTGGTTGAAATCGATGTCGGTGATGACGACGGCGTCTGCCGCCTGACCCTTGAAGCGGTAGACGCTGTCGACGAGCAGCTCGCCATCGGTCCAGAGCGCATTGCCGTCGGCGTCGTAGCCGGCCTGACGCTTCACCGCGAGCCCGGCGAGGTGCGTGGGGCCGTGTGGGCCGGCTATGCGGCTGCTGGCGAGCCCGCGGCAGCTGAGCACCGCGATGTTGGGCGGCCGGAACCCGCGCTCCAGAAGGTCGCGGACCGCCTGGGCCGTCGCCTCGACCGGCGTGTCCGCGTCCTCGTGGATGATCCAGCCGGGGTCGTAGCCCTGGACCGGACCGGCCGACACCACCGGCTCGTCGGTCAGGGCGAGCCAGTTCGCGAACTCGACCAGCAGGCGCGGGGAGCGGTAATTGACCGGGCTCGCCAAGGCGGGCCAGCCCGGCAGCGCGACCGGGTCGTGCACGTACAGCGCCTGTTCGGGATCCTCCAGCCAGAGCACGCGCGCGTCGTCGCGCGCCATGCCGATCAGGCTGTGCGCCCAGTCGGGGGCGAAATCCTGTCCCTCGTCGATCACGAGCGTGTCGAAGGGCTTGCCGAAGGACGGGCTGAGCCTGACGAAGGCCTGTGCCATGTCGTCGAACGCGTCCGGTCGGTCGAACGCGACCGGCGCGCCGCCGGCCTCGGTGATCGCGAGACGGGCGAGCTCGTGGAACGTCGCCACGGCGCGCGGATCGGGCGCGAGCTGCTTCATCGCGTCGGCGAGCGGGCGGTTGAAGCAGACATAGAGCGCCGATCTGCCGGCCTCGTGCGCCTGCTTGAGCATTTCCAGCGCGAGTTGGGTCTTGCCCGAGCCGGCCGTGCCGCGCACGCGCAACCGCCAGGGATCGAGGCTCAGGCGCAGCGCCCAGGTCGACAATCCGCCCGACAGCCAGGACGTCGTCTCACGCGCCGTTCGGCCAAGGACGCCGATATCGGGCACGGCGCCGACGGTCTGCGACAGGAAATCCGTGATGCGCGGCAGATCCTCCAGCGAGTCGACGGACCAGCCCGGTGGCTCCGCCTCCAGCAGGGTCTCGACGATCCGGACCAGCTCATGGTCACGATCCGCGTCGACGACGCGTGCGGGATCGACCGAGGAGGGCAGCGACCCCACCAGCCGCGCGGTGGGCAGGTAGAGCAGATGATCGACATGCAGCATCCGGCCGGGATGGCGCCGCGCGAACTGCTTGCGCAATCCGTTGAGGTTCCGGTTGACCTGCGTGACGACGCTCTTGTCCTGCCACGACGCCACCGAGCCGTCGGGGTTGCGCGTGCCGGTGTAGCGGGCGGTGATTCCATGCTCCCCGGTCCGGAGCTGTCCGTCCTTCTGCTCGATGGCCAGCAGCCGTCCGAAGCGGTTGGCGACGATGAAGTCGATCTCGCCATAGACCGAGCCGACATCGCGCGCCTCGGTCCAGCGCACGGAATGGTAGATCGTATGCTGGTCGTCGAGCCCGTCGCGCAGCCGGATCAGGGTGCGGAGCTCCGGGGGCAGTCTGGCCTCCGGTCCGGACGGAATGACCGTTTCCGACGGGATGATGCGCGCCATGGATCGTCTCCTGCACCCTGGGCGTCGTCCGGAGTGGAGACGGAAGCGACGATTGGAGAGATCTCCAATCGCCGTTTCATAATCCAGCCGCAGCGCTCGCGGAAAGTGTCCAGCGTCCGCGGAGGGCGGTTGGTCACCGCAGCATCCAGAGGATGCAGAGCGTGGCCACGACGAGCTGCGCGACCGTGAGCGGCAGACCGATCCGCAGGAAGCGCATGAAGCCGAGCTTGTGTCCGGCCTTGGCCGCGATCCCGGAGGCGACGACATTCCCCGCGGCACCGATCACGGTCGCGTTGCCGCCGAGCGTGGCGCCGAACATCATCGCGACGAAGACAGGGACGAGATGCGGCGGCCAGGCGGTGAAGGCGCTGCCGGTCGCCTCCTCGGGAACGGCTTCGATCCCCACCAGATAGCCCTTCACGATCAGGAGCAGGCCGATGACCACCGGCACGTTTGGCAGCGCCATGGACAGCAGGCCGACCACCCAGATCATGGCGATCGCGGCGACCGCCGTGCGCGTCCCGAACATCTCGATCATCAACGCCGATCCGCCATGCAGCCAGCCGGTATGGATCAGTGCCTGCACCATCATGAACATCGTCGCGATGAAGATGAGCGTCCGCCAGTCGACGTCGACGAGGACCGCGGCCGGCGCCTCCACGCGCAGGCCGTAGATCGCGAGCAGGCCGAGCGAGGCACAGATGAACGCGGCCTCGGGCGGGCTGATGCCTTCGGCGTCGCCCCAGACGAACAGGACGACCTGGAGCGCGAAGATCGCCAGTGCGGTGGCGATGTAGACCGGCCGCTGGAGGGGCGGGGGCGCTTCGTCGGCCATCGCCTCGCCGCGTGCGGTCCAGGTGCCGCGCAGGACGACCAGGCTCGCCAGGAAGAGCGCACCCATGGCGAGGACACCGAAGGGCGCGACGCCGTGGAGATACGCGTCGAAGCTCATCCCGATGCCGGATCCCACGATGAAGGTCGCGGGATCCCCGACGAGCGTGAGCAGACCCGCGGAGTTGGCGATCGCCACCAGGAACACCAGCGGCGGGACGGGATCGAGTCCCATCCGGCCGCATGCGCGCAGCAGGATCGGCGCGAAGAGCAGGATCACGGTGGCGTTGGGCAGCACGGCGCAGGTGGGGACCGTGGCGAGGGCGAAGGCGACCAGGAGCCGCGCGCCGCTGCCCTTCGCGAAGCGCACCATCAGATAGCCGAGACGGTCGAACAGGCCGGTCGGTGTCAGGATCCGGACCAGCACCATGCCGCCGAAGAGCAGACACAGCGTCGGCCCGGCGGCGCTCGCGCCGGACCGCAGATCCGACGGGTCCAGGATGCCGGCGGCCAGCACGGCCGCCACGGCCAGCATGCCGCCCACGGCGAGATCGATGATGTCGAGGACGAGGGCTGCGAACAGCCCGAGAAACACCGCCAGGGCGAAGATGGCATGGAACTCGACCGGAATCATGATGCGCCCCCAGACCCGGGCCGGCGGCGGGGGAGCCACGCCAGTCCGAACCGAAACGGCGCCCAGCCTATCAGCGGCGCCGTTTCGGACCAATCGTGGCGCGTGGGCTCAGTCACGGGGCCGGAGTTCGCGCACGTTGCGCGCCCGCGCCAGTTCATCCTCGATCGTCTGCGGCCTGATCCGCTCGAAATCGATCTTCCGGAGGTCGATCGCGCGGACCTGACGGTTGTGCATCGTGTGAAAGTAATAGACCCGATTCGCCAGGTCCGAGGCCGAGGTGATCTGCGTCGCACCCTCGATGTCGGTCGCGGTCCTGCCTGCGGGGGCGATCGCACCGAGCGGGATGTTGAAGCTGTCGAGGATGCGGAACGCCTCGAATACCGCGTCCTGCGCTCCGGCAAGGGGACGGGCCGTGGCGGTCAGCGCGGCGGCGCGCACGAACCGCGACGGCGGCGAGAAATCACCGGGAAGGCCGATCATTCCGGACCCCGCGCCGAAGGGGCGCAGATCGACCTCGCCGATCGTCACGCCCGCGCGCGGCGCGGGATCGAGCCCGACATAGTTGCGCAGATTGAGCAGGTGCCAGTCATAGGTGGGCGCGTTGGTGATCACGCCCAGGAACGCGTCGTAGATCTTCACCGTCCCACCCTCGACGATCTCGATCACGATGCTCCGGCCGGAGGGATCGGCGACCTTCCAGTGGAAGGGGAGCGCCGCGCCGCCGAAGCGTGGATCGTCGACATGCACGACGCGCACGTCGCCCAGACGCGCGCGCACCTCGTCGACGGTCGCGAAGGAGGACAGCATCCACTGCATGAAATCGCCGACGCTGAGCGCGCGCGCCGTCTCGGCGCGGACATGGGGTGCGTATGCGGCGAAGCCTGGCAGGTAATACATCCCGACATAGAGGCCGGCCTCGTTCATCCCGTCCGGTCCGAAGGGCTGCCCATAGGCCGTCATGGTGACGAAGCCATGGCGGCCCTCCCAGCGCATGCCGGTCAGTCCGTCCGGAGTCGTTCCGATGAAGGCGTGGCGACGGGGAAAGACCATCAAGCGGTCATGTGCGGCGTCGCTGAGCGCCCACTCGACCGTCCGCGCGACGACGACGCTGCCGTCGGATGCACGCAGCGAAATCCCGGTGCAGGCGATGGCCGGCCCGGCGATGGCCAGGGCGGCGGCGAGGATCGCGGCGCCCGCGCGCCGGAACAGGTGTTTCATGGCCTGAGGCTCCATCGGCGTTTCGGATCGGATCATTCCGGGTCGCGCGCGCGCCGCGCAAGCCATGTTCCGCAGAGCGGCAGGCGGTGCAGCCTGCTAGACTTGTGGGCATCCTGCTGGAAGGGAGAGGCACATGTTCAACCACATCATGATCGGCTCGAACGACATCGCGCGCGCGCAGCGCTTCTACGACGCGGTGCTTGCGACGCTCGGCGCCGGCGCCGGTATGCGCAACGTCTCGGGAAGCGGGCATGTCCGGCTTTTCTACCGGCATGACGGAAACACCTTCGCGATCACCCAGCCGATCGACGGCCAGCCCGCGACCATCGCCAATGGCGGCACGATCGGCTTCAAATGCGTCTCGACGGCACAGGTCGATGCGTTCCACGCCGCCGCGCTCGCGCATGGCGGCCAGCCGATCGAAGACCCGCCCGGTCTGCGGCAAGGTGCCGCCGGATCCTATTACATCGCCTATGTCCGCGATCCGGACGGCCACAAGATCTGCGCGCTCCATCGCCCCGCGTAGGACGGGCGCCCGCGCCGCGCGACGACGACCGCCGCCGTCACCCGAGGCGCGGGTCCAGCCAGGGCCTGTCCATGCGTACCCAGGGCGCGTGCGGTCCGGGGCCGAGATGAATGCCGAGCCCCGGGCCCCGCGGCAGCGGGGCCGCGCCGCGCACGAAGCGCAGGCTTTCGCCCTCGATCATCTCGAAGAACGTCTCGGTCTCGCCGAACTGGACCTCGAGGACCAGGAAATTGGGAACGACGGCGCAGAGATGGACCGAATGCGCGTGGCAGACCGGGCCGGTCGGGTTGTGCGGCGCGATCTCGATTCCCGCGGCCTGCGCGAGCGCGGCGATACGGCGGATTTCCTCGATCCCGCCGGCATGTTTCACGTCGGGCATCAGGACGTCATAGCAGCCGCCTTCGATCACGGGCCGGTAGGCGCCGATGCCCGCGAGCGACTCCGCCCCCGCGAGGCGCATGCCGCGATCATTGGCCATGCCGCGCAGGCGGCGGATCTCGGCACGATTGGCCTCGGCGACCGGGCATTCCAGCCAGTAGAGTCCGAACTGCGCGACATCGGCGATCAGCCCCGCCGCGCCGCCGGGCGAAAAGCGCCAATGTGCATCCACCATCACCTCGATTTCCGACCCGACCGCCGCGCGCACGGCGGCGATGCGCGCCAGTCCCTCGGCATAGGCCGCGCGGTTGCTCTCGGAGATCCCGTCCTCCCACACGAGCGGGTCGAACGGCGCGAGCTTCACCGCGCCGAAACCCGCGGCGACCGCGCGCCGTGCGGCGGCAGCGAACCCCTCCGGGCTGCGCGGAGAGGCACCACGGTTGATGTTCGCATAGAGCCGGACCGGGTCGCGCAACGCACCGCCCAGGAAGAGGTGCAGCGGTTCGCCGGCGCGCTGCGCCGCGAGGTCGGCGAGCGCCTGCTCGAAGGCGGAGAGCACGGTCGCCGCGACCAATCCGCCCGGCGCATGCGGGATCAGCCGCGCGAGGCGGTTGCGATGCCGGGCATCTTCGCCGGTGGCCGTGGCGGCGAGGCGCTCGGCCTCCGCCGCCAGCACGGCCTCGTGATTGGCGAGGGTGCATTCGCCGATGCCCGCGAGCCCGTCCGCGGTGCGCACCTCCAGGAAGCACCAGTTGGTCCTGGGCGTGACGTTGATGCCGCGGAACGCGACGCTCTCGATCCGGCTCATCTGCATGCCATCCGCTTGAGGTCCACCGCACGGCGCGCGGTGCTGCACGCTGCCCCAGCCAGCGCCGTCCCGCAACCCGCCGCTGGACTCCCGCCGCCAGCTGTCGTCAGCGGATCGAATGCCAGAGCCGCGCGCGATGTCGCGCGCTTGCCTGCTCGGAGGGCGGCAGCAGCGCGAGGATCCGCTCGCTCTCCTGCCGCGCCTGGGCGTGCCCGTTCTGGGCGGCGACGAGGTACCAGATCGCCGCCCCGAGAGGATCGGGCGCGCTGCCGATCCCCTGCTCGAGCGACCGCGCGGCGCGCATCATCGCGGGGACATGGCCGCGTGCGGCGGCCGCCAGATGATGATCCTGCGCAGTCTGCGCGTCGCGCGGGCCGCCGCGTCCGGCAAGTGCCGCCTCGCCCAGCAGATATCGCGCATCGGCGTCGCCGGCTTCGCTCGCGCGGCGCCACCACGCGATCGCGCGGGCATCGTCGCGCGGAACGCGCTGGCCGGCATAATGCGCGAGGCCCAGCTGGCGCTGCGCATAGGCGTTGCCGCGCTCCGCCTCCGCCGTCAGATAGGCGAGCGCACGCTCGAGCGGCCGCTGCGCCAGATGCGCGCTGGATGCGCCGGGCAAGACCGCGCCGGTCTGCTCCGCGATGATCTGACGGGCGACGAGAAGCCCGGGCAGGTAATAGGCATTCGTGCGCATGCGCGGGTCGTAGAGCGCCCGGAACGCGGCGATGTCGAGCTCGGTGAAGGCGTCGCGGCGATAGGTGTAGCTCATGACGGAGTCGAGCGTGTGCGGATGGCCGGGAAACCCGAAGCCATGCATCACCTCGTGGACGAGGCACGCGCGGAGGTCGGCATAGCCCTGGTTGATGAAGAGTTGTGCCAGCACAAGCGCGCCCGAGGCGTCGGCGCGCGTGGTGGCGTAGCAGGCGGCCGTGCGACCCTCGACGACGTAGGAGGTCGTGCGCTCGAAGCGGAGCACGAAATTCCCGTTCGCCGCGACGCGTTCCATGGCGAGCCCCGCGAGGGCGGCGGCCTGTGCCACGGCCTCAATCGCCATCGCTTCCGCCCCGGCCTCCGGCGTGCCGACGATCTGGACGCGCAGCCCTGCGCGCCATTTTCGCGTCCCGGTCAGCCCCGTACCGTCGACCCGGAAGACGAGTTCATCGAAGCCGCCCAGAAGGCGCGACACGGTCGCGTCGTCCGCGGCGCGCGATCCGGGTGCCACGACGAGCGCGATGGCAAGCCAGAGTGCGCCGAGTGCACCGGTGCGGCGGAACCAGGAAGCTGCAAGGGCGGGATCGCGCATGCACCGATGGATACAGGCGTGGCCACCGCCCCGGCAATCATGGCGCGGGACGCCAGTCCCGCGCCCGCGCCTCGGCTAGCGCGCGCTCGGGCGGCGCGAGACGCGCCAGTGCGCGCGGGGCCTCCGCCTTCGCCAGGGCGTTGCCGCGCTGCGCAGCCGCGAGATACCAGACGGCCGCCGCGAGCGGATCGCGCGCGACGCCGCGGCCCTGCTCCAGCGCTTGCGCG
>CAYSUY010000131.1:0-11914 GCA_964434345.1 uncultured Acetobacteraceae bacterium | reverse complement strand
CTCCTCGCGGCTGATGCGCATCGCGTTGGTCGCCTCGGTGAACAGCGCCGGAGCCAGGTAGAAGCCCGGCGTCGCGCGGTTGAGGATCTGGCCGCCGGAGACCAGCTTCGCGCCTTCCTGCGTGCCGATGCGGATGTAGTCGAGATCCTGGTCCAGCTGGCTCTGGTCGACGACCGGGCCGATCTGCGTGCCGGCCTTGAGCGCGTCGTCGACGACCACCCCCGCCAGGCGCTCGCTCAGCGCCGCGACGAAGCGGTCATGGATCCCCTCGGTCACGATCAGGCGCGACGAGGCGGTGCAGCGCTGGCCGGTCGAGAAGAACGCGCCGTTGAGCGCGCATTCGACCGCGGTCTTGAGATCCGCGTCGTCGAGCACGACCAGCGGGTTCTTGCCACCCATCTCCAGCTGGAACTTCGCCATGCGGCCCGCGCAGGTGGCGGCGACATGGCGGCCCGTGGCGGCGGAGCCGGTGAAGGTGACCGCGTGCACGTCGCGGCTCTTGAGGATCGCCTCGCCGACGACCGAGCCGCGGCCCATGACGAGGTTGAACACGCCCTTGGGCAGGCCTGCGCGCGAGATGATCTCGGCGATCGCCCAGCCGCAGCCAGGGACGAGGTCGGCCGGCTTGAAGACCACGGCATTGCCGTAGCAGAGCGCCGGCGCGATCTTCCAGGCGGGGATGGCGATCGGGAAGTTCCAGGGCGTGATGATCCCGACCACGCCCATCGGCTCGCGGGTCATCTCGACCTCGACGCCGGGGCGCACCGAGGCGATCTTCTCGCCCGCGAGGCGCAGGGCCTCGCCCGCGAAGAAGGCGAAGATCTGGCTGGCGCGGATGGTCTCGCCGATGCCCTCGGCGAGCGTCTTGCCTTCCTCGCGCGAGAGCAGGCGGCCGAGCTCGTCCTTGCGCGCCAGGATCTCGTCGGCGACGCGGCGCAGCACGTCGTGCCGCTCCTGCGGGGTCGAGCGCGCCCAGCCATGGCTGGCCGCCTTGGCGGCCGCGATGGCGTTCGCGACGTCCGCGGCGCTGGCGCGCGCGTATTCGCCGACGACGTCGTTCGTGTCGGACGGGTTGATGTTCCGCGACGCTTCGGCGCCCGCGACCCATTCGCCCGCGATGAAGTTCGCGTGGTGCTTCGACATGATCTGTCTCCTGATTTTGCGTGAAGGGCGCGGCGTCAGATCGCCGGCGTGCGATAGAGGACCTTGCCGCCGACCTTGATCTCGACGTCGAGCAGATACGGCTTGAACCGCGCGGTGTCGACCGTCATGCCCAGCCCGGGCTTCTCGGGCAGGCGGACCATGCCGTCGGCGCCGCGATCGAGGCGTTCGACCGTGATCGCATAGGCGACATCGCGCGCTTCCATCGGATATTCGCAGATCTCGTCCTTCTCGATGCCGGCGAAGGGCTGGATCGAGCCGTTGAGCGCGAGCTGCGACTGGAAGGAGTGGTTGACGAAGGTGACGCCCTTCGCCTGGGCGTAGTCGGCGACGCGCTTGGCGTCGGTCAGACCACCGATGCGTCCGGCATCGACCTGCACGTAGCCGATGCCGCCATAGTCGATCATGTTCCGCGCGACGTGGAAGTCATAGGCGCCCTCGCCGCCGGCCAGCCGGACGCGTCCGCCCGATGCCTTGGCAAGCTCGCCATAGGCGCCGAGCGCGCTCGAGATGAACGGCTCCTCGAGCCAGGTCGCACGGGTCTTCTCGAGCGCGGGCAGGGTCTGCTTCGCGCGCTCGACATCGTCCACCCAGATCGTGCCGGCGTCGACCAGAAGGATGCCGTCCTTGCCCATGCCCTCGCGCGCCGCGACCAGATGGTCGGCGTCGTACTGGGCGTCCTTCGTGCCGAACGGTCCCCAGCCGAACTTCGCGGCGCGGAAGTTCTTCGCGGTCATCGCGCGCGCCTTTTCCAGCGTCTGTTGCGGCGTGTCGCCGAACAGGACCGATGCGTAGGGCAGCTTGGGATAGGATTTCTTCCAGCCCAGCAGCTTCCACGCAGGCTCGTCGCGCAGCCGACCGAGCAGGTCCCAGAGCGCCATGTCGATGCCCGACAGGATATGCGAACTCTGCAGCATGTCGGCGCTGCGCGCGCGCACGCGTGCGGCGATGCGGTGGATGTCCTCGACGGTCTCCAGCGTTTCGCCCAAAACCGAATCGATCACCGGGTGGCAGGCGCTGTGCGACATCGGCGCCACGAGCCCCGCGATGGAAGGCAGAGGGGCTGCCTCGCATTCGCCCCAGCCGACCTTGCCGCCTGCGACGACCCGCACGACGCAGGCGTCCTGGCTGCCGTCGCCGACATCCTCGATGACGGGCATCGCGAGATAGAAGAAATCGACCGCCTCGACCGTCGTCCTTGCCATGGTTCCCGTTTCCTCCGCATGTTTCGTCCCGGTGCCGCGGCGCGCCGCGCGAGGGGAGATGCCATGAAGATTACCGCAGTCGAGACGATCCAACTCGAGGAATTTCCGAACCTGATCTGGCTCCAGCTGCATACCGACCAGGGACTGGTCGGGCTCGGCGAGAGCTTCTTCGGCACCGACATGACCGCCGCCTATCTGCATGGGACGGCGGCGCCGCATCTGATCGGGCGCAACCCGCTCGAGATCGACCGCATCAGCCATGTCCTGCGGAACCATTATCTCGGCTTCGCGGGGCCCGGCGCCGAGATGCGCGGCGTGTCGGCGGTCGACATCGCGCTGTGGGACATCTTCGGGCAGTCGGTCGGTCATCCGATCCACCAGATGCTGGGCGGCCTCAGCCGCGAGAAGATCCGGATCTACAACACCTGCGCCGGCTATCAGTACGTGCGCTCGAGCAAGGGGCAGCTGACCGACAATTTCGGCCTCGCGAGCAAGGCCGGCCCCTACGAGGATCTCGACGCCTTCCTCAACCGCGCCGACGAGCTCGCCCACTCCCTTCTGGAGCAGGGCATCACGGCGATGAAGATCTGGCCGTTCGACTATGCCGCCGAGGCGAGCAATGGCTGCTATCTCGGCGCCGATCACCTGGCGCGCGCGATCTCGCCCTTCGAGAAGATCCGCAAGGCGGTCGGCAACCGCATGGACGTGATGCTCGAGATGCATTCGCTCTGGAACCTCACGGGCGCCAAGCAGGTCTTCCGCGCGGTCGAGCCCTTCGATCCCTTCTGGTTCGAGGACCCCGTCAAGATGAACAATCTCGACGCGGTGGCTGAGCTCGCGCAGTTCACCCGCGTGCCGATCACCGCCAGCGAGACCCTGGCGACGCGTTTCGCCTTCCGCGAGCTGATGGCCAAGAAGGCGGCGGGGATCGTCATGCTCGACCTCGCCTGGTGCGGCGGGCTCAGCGAGGCGAAGAAGATCGCGACGATGGCCGAGGCGCATCATCTGCCGGTCGCGCCGCATGACTGCACCGGTCCGATCACGCTGATCGCGTCGATTCACCTGTCGCTCAACTGTCCCAACGCGCTGATCCAGGAGACGGTGCGGGCCTATTACACGGGCTGGTACAAGGAGCTGGTGACCGACCTGCCGCGTATCGAGAACGGCCATGTCCATCCGATGGAGAAGCCGGGCCTCGGAACCCGCCTGCTCCCGGACGTCGTCAAGCGCAAGGACGCGATCGTACGCCGCACTGACAGCGTCTGAGCCGTCTCAGCGCGCGCGCAGCTCGCCCAGCTCCAGGGCGAGCTGACGCTGCGGCGCGCCCAGCACGTCGCGCAGCGCGAGATCGATCCGCCCGGCGCGCCAGTCGATCGCGACCGTCCCGAAATTGACCTCGCCCAGGATGTCGCCGAGACGATTGGGACCCGGCTCGCGCGAGCGATAGGATTTCGTGAGCCCGCTCGAGGTCATCTCGTGCAGCGGATAGGGGACGTCCTCCGTCTGGCGGTAGAACGCGCCGAGATGGCGGTCTCCGGACAGGAACACGACCCCGGAGGCGCGCGTCTCGGCGATCAGCGCGTAGAGCCGC
Organism: uncultured Acetobacteraceae bacterium; assembly: GCA_964434345.1. Taxonomy (GTDB): domain Bacteria; phylum Pseudomonadota; class Alphaproteobacteria; order CACIAM-22H2; family CACIAM-22H2; genus CAIOSQ01. The sequence goes on along the minus strand of CAYSUY010000131.1, from coordinate 7,957 downwards.
GCGCGCTCGCGGGGGAGGTTGCCCCAGCGCTCCCAGCCATGCCCCTCGACCACCACCTGGATCGACGAGACGATCAGCCGCAATTCGGCCGGCTGGCGCAACTGCTCCGCGAGCCAGCGCCATTGCGCTTCGCCGAGCATGGTCTTCTCCGGATCGTCGTCCGGCAGATAGCGTTCGCGGCCAGCCGCGCCGCGCTGGTCGGTGCGTCGCAGCGGCGAACGGAACCAGCGCGTGTCGAGCAGCACGACCTGGACCCGCCGGCCCGGCGGACCGAAGATCCGCGCGTGATGGAGCCCCTCGCGACCGCGCCGCGGGTCGTCGGCGGCGACACCCCAGAACGCGCAGAACAGGTCCTTGCTCCGCTGCTTCCAGGGGAACTCGACACCGGCGTCGTTCACCCCGTAGTCATGGTCGTCCCAGATCGCCATCACCGGCAGGTCGCGCTTCATGCGCGCATAGCCGGGGACGCGATCCGCGGCCAGGTAGGCCTCCCGCAATTCGAGGAGGTCGCTCGCGAAGCTGTCCCCGTAGACGTTGTCCCCGGCCATCAGCATCAGCTCCGGCCGCCATCCATGGATGGCCTCCCAGATCGGCTGGCGGTCGCGCTGGTCGGCGCAGGAGCCGAGCGCTATCCGCGTCAGCGCGCGATCGGCGGCGGGCGGCGGCGCCGCGGAGGCCGTGGCCCCGGGGATCTGCGCGGCGAGGCTGGCGGCGAGGAAGAGGCGACGCTGCATGGCTGGGTTCCGGCGCGGTCGCGGCTCGTGGCCATCGAGCGGCTTCGACGCGACTCGCGAAGGTCGTTATCTTGCACCGGCAAGCACTGCGAAGGGGAGGAACTTCCGTGTCCAAGGCAGCGAAGAAAGTGGCCGCGCGCGCAGGTCGCAAGGATTGCCGCGTGACGCGCATCGACGTGCATGTCGTCGACGCGCGGTGGCGCAATTTCGTGTTCGCGCATGTCCATACCGACGATGGCATCTCGGGAATCGGCGAGGGATCGTGCGAGTTCCAGCCGCAGATGGTCGCGGCGGGAATCGAGATGCTCGCCCATCGCGTCGTGGTCGGCCAGTCCGCCTTCCAGATCGAAAAGCTCTGGCAGGAGATGTTCCGCAACGAGTTCGCGCGCGGCAGCCCCTATCTCAACAGCGCGATCGGCGCGATCGAGCAGGCGCTCTGGGACATCGTGGGCAAGGCGGTCGACCGGCCGGTCTATGATCTGCTGGGCGGCCGGATCCACAAGATCCTCCCGGCCTACGCGAATGCCTGGTACGGCGCGGGGTCGAGCGTGAAGGACATCGCCCGTGCCGCCAAGGCGGTCGCCAAGAAGGGCTATCGCGGCCTCAAGCTCGATCCCTTCGTCAATGCCGGGCGCGATCCGGATTCGCGCACGGTGTCCAACGCCGTCGAGATCATCGGCGCCGTCCGCGATGCGATCGGGCCGCATGTCGAGATCCTGATCGACTGTCACGGACGCTTCAGCCCGGGCAGCGCGATCGCGATCGCCCAGGCCATGGAGCCCTTCAATCTCTACTGGTTCGAGGAACCCTGCGATCCCGAGAACGTCGGCGCGCTGCAGAAGATCGGCCGGTCGATCAAGACGCGGCTCGCGACCGGCGAGCGCTGCTACACGAAATATCATCTGCAGGCGCTGCTCGCGACCAACGACATCGACGTCCTGCAACCGGACATCATCCATGTCGGCGGCATCCTCGAGTCGAAGAAGATCGCGGCGATCGCCGACGCGGCCTACATGCCGGTGTCGTTCCACAATCCCTTCGGTCCCGTCGCGACCGCCTCCGCGGTGCAACTCGATGCCTGCACGACGAACATCATCATGCAGGAATCGTTCTGCGAGTATTGCGTGCCGTGGCGCTTCGACCTTCTGGAGCACGCGCCGCGCCCGGTTGGCGGTCACTATGAATTCTCCGACCGCCCGGGTCTGGGCGTCGGCGAGTTCAACGTCGAGGTCGCGAAGGCGCATCCCTACAACAAGGATGCGTTCCTGCCGATGTGGACCGAGGCGTGGGCGCGCAAGTTCTGAGGGTTTGACGGTCCTTCCGGGCCGTCGATAGTGTTGGTCGTGCGTCGCTCTGGAGCGTCGCGCATCCGGGCGCCGCGCAGGCGGCCCCCTGGCCGGAGGAACGCATGAACAAGCTGCGCGTCGCCATCTCCAAGGACGTCCTCAGCGCCGAGGGCGTGCCGATCTACGACCCGTCGGTGCTCTCGCTGCTCGACCATCCGCGGATCGAGTGGAGCTACATGCCGGGGCCGCTGAGCGAGTTGTCGCCCGACTTCGCGGCGCATCACGACGTGTTCTGCGCGATGGTCGAACGCGTGACCGCTGCGACGCTCGGCCGCGCGGATCAGCGGCTGCGGCTGGTCGCGCGCTTCGGCGTCGGGTACGACGCGATCGACGTGCCCGCCTGCAGCGCCAGCGGCGTAATGCTGTCGATCGCCCCCGACGGCGTGCGCCGGCCGGTCGCGACCAACGTCATCACCTTCGTTCTCGCCCTGGCGCAGAAGCTCTTCCTCAAGGACAGGCTGACCCGGACCGGGCGCTGGGCCGAGAAGACGAGCCACATGGGCATGGGCGTGACCGGGCGCACGCTGGGCCTCGTCGGCGTCGGCAATATCGGCGCGGAGGTCTTTCGGCTCGCACGTCCGTTCGAGATGAAGCACGTCGCCTACGACCCCTATGTCGATCCGGCCAGCCTCGCGGGTCTGGGCATCGAACTGGTGTCGAGCCTCGACGAGGTGATGCGGCGCTCCGACTTCGTGTCGATCAACTGTCCCCTCAACGCGGCGACGCGTGGGCTGATCGGGCCGCGGGAGATCGCGCTCATGAAGCCGACCGCCTTCCTGATCAATACCGCCCGCGGGCCCATCGTTCAGGAGGCGGCGCTCTTCGAGGCCCTGGCGGCTGGCCGGATCGCCGGTGCCGGGCTCGACGTCTTCGAGGTGGAGCCCACGCCGCCCGACAATCCGATCCTGGCGCTCGACAACGTCATCGTGACGCCGCACGGTCTCTGCTACACGGACGAGTGCTTCACCGGCATCGCCCGGAACACCTTCGAAGCGGTACGCGCGCTGGCCGATGGCGTGGCGCCCCGTTATCTCGTCAACCGCGACGCGCTGCAGCATGCGGCCCTCGCGCATCTCGGCCGTTGAGGGAGGACCCCATGCGAGACAATCCGGTCAAGGCGAAGATCACCGCGGGCGGCAGCGCGTTCGGCGCGATGATCTTCGAGTTCTTCACCCCGGGCATCGCCCAGATCTGCAAGGCGGCGGGCGCCGAGTTCATGCTCTACGACATGGAGCACACGGCGATCAGCACCGAGACGCTGCGCCAGCAATTCGCGCTCTGCCGTGGGCTCGGCATCGTGCCGATGGTCCGCGTCCCGACCACCGAGTACGATTTCATCGCGCGCATGCTGGATGTCGGCGCCATGGGCATCATGGTCCCGATGGTCGACACGGCCGAGCAGGCGGCGTTCATCGCGTCCTGCTGCAAGTATCCGCCCGTTGGACGTCGCGGCGCGGCTTTCGGGGTCGGACATGACGATTTCACCGGGGGCTCGGTCCTGGACAAGATGAAGGCGGGCAACGAGCGCACGCTGGTGATCTGCCAGATCGAAACCGCGGTCGGCGCCGAGAATTGCGACGCCATCGCCGCCGTGCCCGGCGTCGACGTCCTCTGGCTCGGCCATTTCGACCTGACGAACTTCATGGGTATCCCGGCGCAGTTCGACAATCCGCGCTACCTCAAGGCGGTCGACGACGTCGTCGCCGCCTGCGATCGCCATGGCAAGACGCCGGCCTTCATGGCGGCCGACCAGAAATGGATGAAGGACTACCTCGCCAAGGGCTTCCGCCTCATGGCCTACGGGGTCGATATCGGCATCTTCCAGACCGCGCTCGCGCAGGGCATCGATTTCATGCGCGCGAACGCCGCCCCCGCGCGCAAGCCGGCCGGCAAGGCCGTGGTCAAGGCCAAGCCGAAAGCGCGGAAATGAGCGGGATCCTCGTCGTCACCGGCGCGTCGCGCGGCATCGGCGCGGCGGCCGCCCGGATCGCGGCGCGCGAGGGTTTCGCGGTCTGCCTCAACGCGGCGCGCAGCATCGCGGAAGCGGAAGCGGTGGCGGCGGAGATCCGCAGCGGCGGCGGCCGGGCCATCGCGGTACAGGCCGATGTGAGCCGGCGCGACGATGTCGCCCGGCTCTTCGCGACCTGCGACCGCGAGCTTGGCACGCCGACGGCGCTGATCAACAACGCGGCGATCGTCGGCGGTCAGCGGGAGATCGCCGATTGCGACGCGGAGTTCCTGCGGCACGTCTTCGCGTCCAATGTCGACAGCGTCTTCTTCTGCGTCGGCGAGGCGGTGAAGCGCATGTCCACGCGCCATGGCGGGAAGGGCGGCGCGATCGTCAACATCTCGTCCGCCGCCGCCCGCATGGGCGGCGTGCCGGGCTGGGCCGCCTATGCGGCCAGCAAGGGCGCGGTCGATTCCTTCGTGATGAATGCGGCGAAGGACCTTGGGCCACAGGGGATCCGGATCTGTGGCCTGCGTCCGGGCATGACGCGCACGGAGATGCTGCAGGAGATCGGCGGGGAGGCACGCATCCAGCTGGGGCTGCCGACCATCTCGCTGGGCCGCGCGGCCGAACCGGAAGAAATCGCCGAGGCGGCCGTCTTCCTCGCGTCGTCGCGCGCGTCCTACATCCACGGCACCACGATCGACGTCACTGGCGGGCGGTGAGCCGCCTGGTCACGCCTGGCTGCGCGCGGCGAGCCAGGCCGCGACCTCCGCGCGATAATCGGCCATGACGCTCTCGATGCGCCGGTCGGCCGCGAGGGCCGCGCGCCAGGACTGGATGCGCGGGCCGTAGGACGGCGAGCGACCGAGCAGCGGCAGCAGCCCGTCGGCGATGGCGAGGGTCGGCGGGAATCCGCAATCGGCGAGCGTCGGTCCCATGCCCGCCGCGTAAGGCCCCACAGGATCGAGCAGCGTCTCCAGCAGCGCGATCTTGCGTTCGACCGCGTCGCAGCCTGCGGCGGCGGCCTTGGCGTCGCGCGTCGACGGCGCGACCTGGGCGAACAGCGCGCGCAGGGGCGGCTCGAGATGGAGGTCGTGGAACCGCGACAGGAACCGGATCCGCGCACGTTCCTTCGCCGTTCCTGGCAGGAGGCTGGGCGCGGGAAAGCGTTCGTCGAGATACTCGATGATCGCGTCGCTCTCGCTCAGCACCATGTCGCCATCGACCAGGGCGGGAACCGTCCCCGTCGGGACGATGCGGCGATAGGCCTCGCTGCGGTAGCTGCCCTCGGGCGGCAGCCGCAATTCCGGCGTCAGGCCCTTGAGGGCACAGGCGATGCGCAGCTTCGCGCTATAGCTGGACAGTTTCGTCCAATAGAGGATCATGGGCGCCAGCATAGCGCGGCGCGCGTCGGTCGGGGAACCGGCCCGCGGCAAGGGGGAGACCAGCATGACGACGGCTAGCGACGGCAATGTGGAACTGCGCCCACTGAGGGGCGATTTCGGGGTCGAGGCGATCGGCGTCGACATCTCCAGACCGCTGGCGCCGGAGACGGTGCAGGCGCTGCGTCACGGTTTCGATCAACACCGGCTTCTGGTCGTGCGTGGCCAGACGCTGTCGCCGGAGACCCATATCGCATTCACCCGGCATTTCGGGCCGCTCGAGGTCCATGTTCTCAACGAGTACCACAAGGACCGGCACCCGGAGATCTTCGAACTCTCCAACATCGGCCCTGACGGCAAGCCCAACGCGGTGCATCCCGATCGTGGAACGCTGTTCTGGCATTCCGATGCATCGTTCCAGACGGTGCCCGCGCTCGCGACCCTGCTCTACGCGGAGCAGGTGCCGCGCGAAGGCGGACACACGATGTTCGCGGACATGATCGGCGCCTACGAGGCACTCGGCGCGGAGGAGCGCGCCCGCTACCGGGGCATGCGCGCGATCCACGATCTGCACGTGTCGCGGCTGAAGGCGGGGTATCCAGGCATGACGGAGGCGCAGCGCGCAAAGGCGCCGCCCGTCGAGCAACCGCTGGTGCGGGTCCATCCGCCGACCGGGCGCCTCGCGCTCTATCTCGGCAGTCACGCCCAGGAATTCGTCGGCCTGACCGCGTACGAGAGCCGCGGCCTGTTCGAGCGCATCATGAACCACTGCACGGAGCCGCGCTTCGTCTACGAGCATGTCTGGCGGCCGGGCGACCTCGTGATGTGGGACAACCGGGCGACCGTGCATCGCGCGACCGAGTACGACGCGGCCGTCGAACCGCGCGTCGTTCGCCGTACCGTCCTCAAGGGCGAGGTGCCGATCCCGGCGGGCTGAGCCGCCGCGGCTCAAGCCTCCGGCGGCGCGCTCGTCAACTGGGTGTCGATCCAGTCGCGCCGTTCGGCCGCTGGCTGCTGCGCGCTTGCCAGAACGAGATCCGCCACGCGCTTGCCGACACGCGCCAGCCGCTCGCGCTCCAGCTTGGCCTCTGCCGCCGGCGGCGCGGGGATCACGGTGTCCTGGACATAGGTGGCGAGCAGTCCGTCGGGCCCGGCCGGAACCGGCACGGGCGCGGTGCCTTCGGCAAGGGCCCGGATATTCTTGCGCAGCATCCGCCGCAGCATGGCGACGCCCTGGTCGGACGAGGCGAGGGTCTCGAGCGCGTGGACCGCGATGCGGCGCTGCGACACCAGGACCTCGTAGTCGCCGGGTTGGCGCTGCCGCTCCTCGTAGCTGCGCTCTTCCTCGGTCTGACCGATGAAGTCGATGCTCTGCCGTCCGACCTTGCTGCGGTCGCCGAGCCCCTGCGGATCGAGGTCGTCGCTGAAGTAACGCCAGCCGATCACGAGCGTGTTCGTGTCGTCGATGGGCACCATCCAGCGCGTGAAGGCAGCGCGCTGGAAGATCTTGCGCTTGTCGGCGGCTTCCCAGATCGCGCCGCCCTGGTTGCAGTTCGGCAGGATCGTCTCGGTGCAGCGGGTCCAGTAGTGATCGCCCCAGCGCCGCGTCTGGACATTCGTCATCCCGAGCGGGGTCTGGCGGTACTCGATCTCCTGGTCGGCCCCCGACGCATCGCCGAACTGCGCGCCCGAGATGCGCGTGTGCAGATAGACGACATGGACCGGATCCTGGGTGTTCTCGTAGACCTGCAGCCAGTTGCACGGCATGCGGATCGCGAAGGGGACGGCCTCGGCCCCGGCGCGCGCGGTATCGTAGACGGCGAAGGGCGGCGTGGTCTCGGGCGGCCCGAGATAGGCGAAGACGAGGCCGTCATGGACATGGACGCGATAGGCGCCCTGACAGCGCGTATCGCGGATGCGGCTGGTCGGCGGCTCTGCCGGCGTCGACAGGATCGTGCCGTCGATGTCGAAGGTCCAGCCGTGGTAGCAGCACGAAATGCCGCGCTCCATGGGGATGCCGTATTCGAGGCTGGCGCCGCGATGCAGACAGTGCCGGTGCAGCAGGCCGATCCGGTCGGAGCGGTCGCGGAACAGCACCAGATCCTCGCCGAGGATGCGCAGGGCGAGCGGTCGCTCGCCCAGTTCCGACAGCATCGCCACCGGTTGCCAGGCGCGCCGTATGTACTCGCCGCAGGGTGATTCGGGGCCGACCTGGGTCAGTTCGGGATCTGGCGTCGGAACGGCGCGGCGGAGATAGCCGGAATAGGGCTGGGCCTTCATTGGTGGGACTCCCTGGGCATCAGCGCCGCTGGCTCTCGTCCGACCCGAAGCGCCGCTCCAGGCGCCGCACGAAGAACGAAATCACGAGGATCAGGACGAGATATTCGAGCACCAGGACCGAATAGATCTCGAGCGGGCGGAACTCGGTCACGTTGAGTTCGTTGGCCTTGCGCGTCAATTCTCCGAGGCCGATGACCGAGGCCAGCGAGGAGATCTTGGTGATGTAGACGAACTGGTTGCCGAGCGGCGGCAGGATGCGCCGGA
>CAYSUY010000130.1:0-11953 GCA_964434345.1 uncultured Acetobacteraceae bacterium | reverse complement strand
GAGGACGGACAGCCTCAGAGTTCGCGCAGTTTCGAAGTCGACCGCGCGGCGCGCTTTCTCAAGGGGTCCGGGCTGCCCCTCCGCATCCCGGTGATCGAGATGGTGGAGATCGGCGCCGGTGGCGGCTCCATCGCGAAGATCGACACGCTGGGCCGGATCGCGGTCGGACCGGAGAGTGCGGCGTCGGAGCCCGGTCCCGCCTGCTATGGCCGCGGCGGCACTGCCCCGACGGTCACCGATGCCGACCTGGTGATGGGGCGCATCGATCCAGATGCCTTCGCCGCGGGACGCTTCAAGCTCGACACCCAGGCTGCGCGTCAGGCCGTGGCGACCGCGATCGGCGTCCCGCAATCACTCGACACCGACATGGCCGCCTTCGGGATTTCGGAGATGGTCGACGAGACGATGGCCAGCGCGGCCCGGGTCCATGCGGTCGAACGCGGCAAGGCGATCGGCGAGCATACGATGATCGCCTTCGGCGGTGCCGCGCCGCTGCATGCCGCGCGCGTCGCCGAGAAGCTTGGAATCGCCCGCGTTCTCGTTCCTGCGAATGCCGGCGTCGGGTCGGCGGTCGGGTTCCTGCGCGCGCCGGTGGCCTATGAAGTCGTCCATAGCCGCTACATGCGTCTCTCCCGCTTCGAGCCCGGGATCGCGAATGCCCTCGTCGCACGCCTGAGCGAAGAGGCACGGGCCGTGGTCGTGCCCGGCGCCAGCGGCCGGGCGGTCGGGGAATCCCGGGGCGCCTTCATGCGCTATGTCGGCCAGGGACACGAGATCCTGGTGGCGATCCCCGATCGCATTCTCGCCGCGGACGACGCCGCTGAATTGCGGACACGCTTCGAGGCCGCCTATGCCCGTCTCTTCTCCCGGATCATTCCAGGCGCCGAGATCGAGATCCTCAGCTGGTCCGTCGTCGTGAGCACGCAGGCCGAGCGCCCTGTCGCGTCCGCGATGCCCCAGCCCACGGCGGCCCCGCAACCGCGCGCGCGTCGTGCGGTCTTCGAGCCCGGTCTCGGCCGGATGCTCGATGTTCCGATCTACTGGCGCGCCGACATGACGCCGGGCGCGCGGATCGCGGGGCCGGCGCTGATTGCGGAAGACGAGACGACCACCTTCGTGACCGCAAGCTTCGACGCCGCCATCGACGGCGCGCGGAACATTCTTCTCTCCCGCAAGCAGGCCGCGGCCTGATCCCGAAGCGAGGCGACCGAGATGACCAACGCGACCAGTTCAGGCCTCGACCAGATCCGCCTCCAGATCATGTGGAATCGGCTGATTGCGGTGGTCGAGGAGCAGGCGCAGACACTCATGCGCACCGCCTTCTCGCCGATCGTGCGCGAGGCCGGAGACCTCTCCGCCGGCGTGTTCGACCTGTCCGGCCGCATGCTCGCCCAGGCGGTCACCGGCACACCGGGCCATGTCAACTCGATGGCGGAGTCCGTAAAGCATTTCATCGCCGCCTTCCCGACCGAGACGATGGCGGACGGCGACATCTACATCACCAACGATCCCTGGAAGGGGACAGGCCACACGAACGACTTCGTGGTGACGACCCCCGTCTTCCGCCGGGGACGCCTCGTCGCGCTGTTCAGCTGCACGAGCCACCTCATGGACATCGGTGGCATCGGCTTCGGCCCCGATGCCACCGACGTCTACATGGAGGGGCTGTTCATCCCGATGCTCAAGCTTGCCGAGCGCGGGACGATGAACGAGACGCTGATGGCGATGATCCGCGCCAACACCCGTTTGCCTGTCGACACCGTCGGCGACGTCTACAGCCTCGCGGCGTGCAACGACATCGGCGCGAAGCGATTGCTGGAGATGATGGACGAGTTCGGGCTCGAAAGCCTCGATGGCCTCGCCGATTTCATCTGCGCCTCCTCGCGCCGGGCGGTTCTTGCCGAGATCGCGAGACTTCCGAAAGGAAGCTGGACCAACCGCATGGTTACCGATGGCTATGACGTGCCGATCGAACTGGTCGCGCGCCTGACGGTCTCGGACGACGGCATCCATGTCGACTACACCGGCACATCCCCGGTCAGCGGCAAAGGCATCAACGTCCCGATCGCGTACACGACCGCGTACACGGTCTTCGGCCTTGGCTGCATCGTCGCCGCGCGCATTCCCAACAATGCCGGTTCCCTGGGCCCGCTGACCGTCAGCGCGCCAGAGGACTGCATCCTGAACGCGCAGCCTCCGGCCCCCGTGCTGTCGCGCCACGTGATCGGCCAGATGCTGCCGGATGTCGTGTTCGGCTGTCTGCGTCAGGCGATCCCCGATCGTGTCCCGGCCGAAGGCACGTCGTGCATCTGGAACCTGAATGTCCGCGGTCCCGTGCCCGGGGGCACCGGAAAATACGGATTTTCGATGGTCGTCACGTCGAATGGCGGCACGGGGGCCCGTCCCGACAAGGATGGGCTCTCCGCGACCGCCTATCCGTCCGGGGTCCGTGGCACCCCCGTCGAGATCGCGGAGTCGATGCTCCCCGTGATCTTCTGGAAAAAGGAACTGCGATCCGACAGTGGCGGTGCCGGACGCACGCGCGGCGGACTTGGCCAGGACATCGAGATCGAGAGCGCGGCCGGCCTCCCCTTCGAGCTGCTCGCCGCCTTCGATCGCATCGATCATCCGCCACGCGGGCGGGACGGCGGCGCCGATGGTGCGCATGGCTACCTCGGCCTCGCCTCCGGCGCGAAGCTCAAGGGCAAGGGTTTCCAGATGGTGCCGCCCGGCGACCGGCTCGTCGTCCGGACCCCTGGCGGCGCCGGTATCGGCCCGGCGACCGAGCGGTCTTCCGAGGCGCTGGCACGTGACTTGCGTGACGAATTGGTCACGCGAGAGGCCGCGAATCAGCATTACGGGTGGCGCAGCAACGCCGCCGAATGATGGACGACCCAACCCGCAACCACAGGGAGTGACACCGACATGACGACCACGACGATGACCCGCCGCGCGCTCGCCTTCGCGACGGCCGCCGCCGCTGGCGCCCTTGCGCTCGGCGCAGCCGCAATCGCGCAGGCACAGACGAAGCTCGACCTCTCGACGGTCTGGCCGGACAGCAACTTCCACACCGCCAACGTGAAGCGCTATGCCGAGGAAGTCGGCAAGGCGACCGGCGGTCAGGTGCAGATCATCGTGCATGCCGGCGGCTCGCTCGGCTTCAAGGGACCGGAACATCTGCGCGCCGTGCGCGACGGACTCGTGCCGATGGCCGATGTCCTGAACAACCAGCAGATCGGCGACGAGCCGCTGTTCGGCCTCGAATCGCTGCCGTTCCTGATCAGCTCCCAGGACGACATGCGCGCGCTTCAGAAGCATACGCGCCCGATCTACGATCAGGTCGCCGCGCGAAACAACCAGAAGATCCTCTACATCGTGCCGTGGCCCACGCAGTACCTGCACATGAAGGCCAAGGCCGACACGCTCGAGGGCCTCAAGGGCATCAAGGTGCGCGTGCCCGACCGCAACGCCGCGGACATGCTCAACGCGGCCGGCATGGCGGGCATCCTGATCCCGTGGGGCGAGACCATCCCCGCCCTCGCCTCCGGCGCGGTCGCCGGCGTCTCGACCTCTTCGAGCTCGGGCGTCGACGGCAAGTTCTGGGAGTTCCTGAAGTTCGTCTACCCGACGAACCACACCTGGTCCTCGCAGCTGGTCACGATCAACCTCGACGCCTGGAAGAAGCTGAAGCCCGAGCACCAGAAGGCGCTCGAGGACGTCGCGAAGCGCCTCGAGCCGGAGTTCTGGGCCGTGTCGCTCAAGAACGACACGGACAGCCTCGAGCGCCTCAAGCAGGGCGGCATGGAGGTCGTGAACCTGCCGCCGGCGATGATGACCGAGTTCCGCGCCCGCACGGCGCCGCTCGTCGACGCGTACCTCAAGCGCGTGCCGCAGGGCGAGGCCGCGGTCCGCGCCTACATGGCCGAGACCAAGAAGACCAACTGACGCAGCAGGGAGCGGGACCGGGGCCATCGCCCCGGTCCCGTCCGGTTTCCGATGCCCGCATCGCCAGACGACCTCTATCGCGGCGCGCCGGCGCCCCTCGCGGCGCTCTTCCGGGGCATCGACGCGCTCGCGCGCCTCGGCGGCTATCTCGGCGCGGCCTGCCTCTTCGGGCTCACCCTGCTGATCCTCGCCGAGATCGCGTCGCGCAACGTCCTCGGCCGCGACATCCGCGTGGCGTGGGAATACAGCTCCTACCTGATGGGCGCGGGCTTCATGTTCGGCGCGGCCGTCACCCTTCGCGCGGGCGGCCACATACGCGTCGCGCTCCTGCTCTCGAATGTCGGTCCCGCGGGACGCCGCGCGCTGGAGATCGCCAGCGCGGCCGCCGGGACGGCGCTGACGGCCTTCCTCGCCAACTCCCTCTTCTGGTTCACCATCCGCGCGTTCGAGCGGGGCCAGACCTCGCCGGCGAGCGACACCGCGCTCTGGATCCCGCAGAGCCTGCTCGTCGCGGGTGCGGCGATGCTCGCCCTCCAGATGGCCGCACGCCTCGCGCAGGCGATCCTCGGCCTCCAGCTGGAGGACCCGCGCCTCCAGGTCTCCGCGCTCAGCGAATAGGACGGACACGTGGGCACCATCGTCGCGACGGCGTTCTCGCTCCTCTTCGGCCTGCTCGGCGCGGGCATCTGGGTCGGCCTGACGCTGATGGCGACCGGCGTCCTGCTGCTCGCCTTCTTCCGCAACATCCCGCTCGAGCGGCTGCTGCCGCAGTACACCTGGAACATCCTGACGACGTCCGAGCTGCTCGCCCTGCCGCTCTTCATCATCATGGGGGAACTGCTCTTCCGCACGCGGCTCTCCCGGTCGCTGTTCCAGGGCCTGGCGCCATGGGCGGGGCTGCTCCCCGGCCGGCTGCTCCACGTGAACATCATCGGCTGCTCGATCTTCGCCGCGATCTCGGGGTCGTCGGCGGCCACCACGCAGGTCGTCGGCAGGATATCGCTGACCGAGCTCATGCGGCGCGGCTACGACCGCCGCATCGCGATCGGGAGCCTCGCCGGCGCGGGCACGCTCGGCTTCCTCATCCCGCCATCGAACATCATGATCATCTACGGCGTGCTGGGCGAGGTCTCGATCCTCAAGCTCTTCACCGCCGGGTTCATCCCCGGGTTCCTGCTCGCCGGCTGCTTCATGGCGTGGATCATGGTCCACACGCGGCTCGATCCGTCCCTCGTCCCGGAATCGGAGAAGCAGCTGCGCGGCGCGTCGTGGGGCGAGCGCATGGCATCCCTGCGCGAGCTCGGCCCCGCCGTGTTCCTCATCGCCTGCGTCCTCGGCTCCATGTATGGCGGCATCGCGACGCCGTCGGAGGCCGCCGCGGTGGGCGTGCTCGGCGCCGTGCTCGTCGGCTGGATGCAGGGCGCGCTCAACCGCGAGACGATCCGCGACGTCTGCCTCGGCTCCGTCCAGACCTGCAGCATGATCGGCATCATCGTGCTCGGGGCCTCGATCCTCGGCAACGCGAGCGCATTCCTCGGCGTGCCGCGCGCGGTCGCCGACTTCGTCACCAGCCTCGGCCTGTCGCCGTTCATGCTGATGATGGCGCTGATGGCCTTCTACATCCTGCTGGGTTGCTTCCTCGACGGCTTCAGCATGATCGTGATGACCCTGCCGATCGTGCTGCCGATCGTGAAGGCCGCGGGTTTCGACCCGGTGTGGTTCGGCGTGTTCATTGTCCTCGTCGTCGAGATGGCGCAGATCACGCCGCCCGTAGGCTTCAACCTCTTCGTGATCCAGGGACTGACCGGCGAAGGTCTCGGCGCGATAGCGCGCTATACCGTGCCCTATCTCCTGATCATGATCGCGTTCACGGCGTTCGTGACCGTGTTTCCCGAGATCGTCCTGTGGCTTCCCTCGAAGATATAAGCCCGCGGATCGCCGCACGTCACCGGCGCGTCGCCAGGAACAAACCGGTCGCGATGCACAGGATGCCGACCGCATGGAAGCCCTGCAGTGTCTCTCCAAGCAGGGCGACCGCGAGCAGGGTCGAGACGACCGGCGTGAGATAGAGCAACACCCCCGCCGTCGCCGCGCCCACGCGCTGCACGCCCGCGATGAAGGCAAGATTGCCAAGCAGGGACGGACCGATCGCGATATAGGCCACGAGCGACAGCGCCTGCCCGTCCGCCAGAATCCCATCGGGCTGACGTAGCCACGGGTGCCCGGTCAGCCCCCAGATCAGGTAGAGCGCCGCTAGGAGACCGAACCCGCACACGGCAGCGCAGGTGGTCGTCGCGAGCGGATGGATCTCGCGCGGAACGCGCTTGAGTTGGAACGAGAAGACCGCCCATAGCACCGCGGAGGCGACCGCGATCAGGTCACCTGCCGCGAAGGACATCTCGCCCGCACGGCGCCAGTCGCCGGCAAAGACGATATGCGCCGCACCCGCGAAGGCCGCGCAGATTCCCGCCACCTGACGCCCACGTACCGGCTCGCTGCGCGTCGCGGCGGCGATCGCGAGAACCCAGAGCGGCGACGTCGAACTGATCAGGCTGACATTCGCCGCCGTCGTGTAATACGGCGCAGCGCTGATCGCGACCCCGAAGACCCCCATGCCGTTCAGCCCAGCCGCTGCAACGGACCCTGCGTTGGCACGCAGCAACGCCGCGTCGCGGCGGATCAGCGGCCAGGCGATGGGGACCATGAAGGCAAGCGCGATGGCCCAGCGCCAGAACGTCAAAGCGAGCAGAGGAACCTCGGTTCCAAGCGCACGGGTCGCGACATGGTTGGTTCCCCAGATCAAGGCCGCGAGCAGGACCGCGGCATGCCCGACCCCCATGCCGTCAGCCCGGAGTCTTGCCGAGCGGCTCGCCGGCCCCCGTGCGCTCGAGGATGAGCCCGTAATGTTCGGGCCGCCGATGCCGGGCGAAATCGAAAATGTGCTTCTTGTAGACGGCGCAACGATCGAGGTCGCAGCGCGCAACCACGATCTCGTCGCCCAGCGTGCTGGCCTGGGCAACGATCTCGCCCGACGGCGCGACGATGCAACTCTGGCCGATCTGGTCGACGCCTTCTTCCAGCCCCGCCTTCGCGACAGCGACTGCCCAGGTGCCGTTCTGATACGCGCCCGCCTGCACGGAGAGGTGATTGTGAAAATTGTTGAGGTCGTCGGTTTCGGGCGTGTTCGGATTATGGACCGGCGTGTTGTATCCGAGCATCGCGAGTTCGACGCCCTGTAGGCCAAGCACGCGCCAGCTCTCGGGCCAGCGCCGGTCGTTGCAGATCATCATCCCCATCCGGCCGCCCATGGTTTCCCAGACAGGAAAGCCGAGATCGCCAACCTCGAAATAGCGTTTCTCGAGATTCTGGAACGGATGCTCCGGACGGTGGCGATCGGTCCCGGGAAGATGGATCTTGCGATACTTGCCCACGATCCGGCCCAGCCTGTCGACGAGGATCGCCGTGTTGAACCGGCGCTTCCGGCCGGTCGTCATGTCGAGTTCGCAATAGCCCAGCTTGAACCCGACCCCCAGGCGCGCGGCCGTCTCGAAGAGGGGCCGTGTCGCAGCGTTGGGCATCTCGCGCTCGAACCAGGCATCGAGTTCGGCATCGTCCTCGATCCACCAATGCGGGAAGAAGGCCGTGAGGGCGGCCTCGGGATAGACGACGAGATCGGCGCCCATGCGACGCGCCTCCTCCATCATCCCGATCAGCCGCGCCACTGCGTCCTGGCGCGACTGGCTGCGCGGTATCGGTCCCATCTGCGCGGCGGCGACGATCAATGTGCGCGACATCCCTTGCTCTCCTGCATGGCGCGGTTCAGTTCGACCTGATGTTCTCGGCGAGAGTCGACTCGTCGCCGCGCGGCGTCAACGCGAGTCCCTTGCGCGTGGCCCAGACATTCATCTGGAAATGGGTCGGCAGCAGAGCGAAATCCTCGAGCGCGATGCGTTGCAGGTCGCGGATCGCGCGCTCGCGCGCCGACCGGTCCATCTCGACGCGCACGACGGCAAGCAATCCGTCGACCGTTGGGTTCGACCAGCGCCCGTAATTGTTGGTCGCACGGGTCTGGAAGGTCTCGCGAAGGATCACGTACGGGTCGCCGGCGGTGAAGCCCCAGCCGACAAGGGCGAAGGAAAACTCGAACTTCCGCGCCTCGTTGAAGTAGATGGCGAGCGGCAAGCTGGCGACTTTCACCTCGATCCCGATCCGGGCCAGCATCTGCGCCACGGCCTGCGCCTGCTTCACGTCGTTCGGATAGCGGTTGGCGGTGACGTGGACCGTGAGACGAAACCCGTCCGCGAGTCCGGCCTCGGCCATCAGGCGACGCGCGGCGGCGAGGTCCGGCGCCGGCATGCGGAACCCCGGATCATGCCCGGGAATGCCCGGCGGCACGACTTGATGCGCGGTGACCGCCAACCCGTCCATCACCTGCGCCACGATCGCGTTCCGGTCGAGCACGAGTGCGATCGCCCGGCGCACGCGCGGGTCGCGCAATGGGTTCGCGATCGGCGACCCGTCCTTTGCCGTCGCGTGCGGTGTCTGTTCGCGAAAGACGTCCATCGTCCAGAAGATCACGCGCGCGGACTGTCCCTGCCAGACCGACAGTCGCGCATCGCGCGACAGACGAGCGACGTCGATCGGCGGAACGTCGTTGATTACGTCGACGTCGCCCGCCAGGAGAGCCGCAACCCGCGCGCCGGGATTCACGATCGGCTTCATCACGACTTCGTCCCAGACGGGCTTGCCGCGCCAATGTCCGGGATCGGCCGCCAGACGCACATGGCTGCCGGACACCCACTCGACGAACTTGTAGGGGCCGGTGCCGATGGCATGGCGACCGGTGTTGAAATCGCCCGGTTCGGCGCGATCGCCGATCCGATGGCTCACGATGGCGATCGGTGCCAGGCTGTTCGGCAGGGTCGGCAGCGGCAGACGCGTGCGGATGCGCAGGCGATGATCGCCCATCGCCTCGACCTCGGCGATGTCCTCGAGGTGGCGGCGATAGCTCGACGGCGCACCGGGGATGTCGGGCGCGCGCCGGAAGGAGAACACCACGTCGCGCGCGGTGAAAGGCGTACCGTCATGGAAACGCACGCCTTCGCGAAGCGCGATGTCCCAGACGAGCGGGTCGGCGGTCGGCTGCCACGACGTCGCGAGCCCCGGGCGCAGGGTCATGTCCGGGCCGACATCGACAAGCGAGTCGAAGACGTGCTGCCGCACGACAATGTTGGTTCCGATTTCGGCGAAATGCGGATCGATCGACGTCGTGTCGCTGGAGATGCCGATCCGCAACGTGCCGGCCCAGAGCGGGGTCACCGCAAGCGACAGGAGTGCTGCCAGAACAAGCCGCAGAAATCTCTCCATGCAATCCCCCTTCGCACCCGGCGAGACGATAGAGTGCCGACGAGGCGCGGCTTTGGCAATGCGCGCCACCGGAGGAACCATGAGCGGCGACATCGATATCGATCTCGACAGGCCCGGCAAGCGCTTCGGCACCATACGGCTCGTCCATTCCGACAACCGCAACGCCTTCTCGATCGTCCCGGTGCCGATCGCGGTAATCGCGAATGGCGACGGTCCGGGCATCATGCTGAGCGCCGGAACGCATGGCGACGAGTATGAAGGTCAGGCGATCATGCAGGCGCTCGCCCGCGAGCTTGAGCCGGCGCATGTCGCCGGCAGGGTGTACATCCTGCCGGCGCTCAACTATCCGGCGGTGCTCGATGCCGCGCGCTGCTCGCCGCTGGATGGCGGCAATCTCAACCGCGTTTTCCCGGGTGACCCGCGCCTTGGTCCGACCTCGGCCCTGGCTGCATTCGTCGCGCGGGAAATCATCCCGCGCTGCCGGTACGCAATGGATCTCCACAGCGGCGGCAAGAGCAGCGTCTACACGCCCTGCACCTATCTCCACTGGGGCGGTGATACGGCCCATCGCCGCGCGAAGCTGGATGGCGCGCGCGCATTCGGAGCACCGAGCGTGGTGATTTCCGGTGCGACGGCAAATGCGGGCTCGATGACTGCCGAATGCGACCGCCAGGGCGTCGTGATGGTGTCCACCGAACTGGGCGGCGGCGGCACGATAGACCGCCGCATGCTGGACATCGGACGCGACGGCGTTCGCCGTGCCCTGGCCCATTGGGGCATCCTGCGCGACCATCGGAAACCCGAACTCGCCACGCCGCGACTGCTGATGCTCCAGGGCAAGGGCGCCCCCCCGATGGCGGAAACGGACGGGATCTTCGAACCGGCATGCGACCTGGACGATGCGGTCGCGAACGGTCAGATCGCCGGGCGCATCTATCCGATCGGGGAACTCGACCGCGCGCCATGCGACATCCTGTTCCGCGGTCCGGGGATAATCGTCTCGCGTCGCGTCGGATCGCTCGTCCGGCGCGGCGATCTCCTCTACAACCTCGCCAGTCCGGTCGACGAGGCCGGGCTGGGGATCACCTGAAACCAAAACGAGGAACGCTCGCCATGGCCGATACCGCCGAGGATGCGCTGTTCGCGGAACTGCGCAAGATCGACACGCCGACGATCACCAACGTCGTCGCCACCTACCCGAAGAGCCCGCTCTGCCTCGGGCTCTACAATCCCTGGACCGAGAACTGGTACACGGACACCTCGATCCGCTGCGTCTATCCCGAGCATGGCGCCGTGATCGGCTACGCCGTCACCTGCGTCTTCGGCCTCCCCGACCCGAACTATTCCGGCCGCCTCAGCTTCATGGACGTGATCGACGCCATGGACGCGATGAAGAAGCCGACGATCCTCGTCATCCAGCAGAAGTGGCCGCCCGAGCTGATGGCGAAGGCCGGCCTCGCGGGCGAGATCATGGCGACCTCGATGCAGGCCGTCGGCTGCGTCGGTCTGCTCTCGAACGGTCCGTCGCGCGACGTCGACGCGATCCGGCGGATGAAGTTCCAGATGCTGCTCGGCGGCGTCACCGCGGGGCATGGCGAGATGGCCGTCCAGTCGGTCAACGTTCCGGTCTCGGTCGGCGGCATGGATGTCGCGCCCGGTGATCTCATCCACATGGACGAGAACGGTGCCGTCAAGTTCCCGGCCGACAAGGCGGAAGCCGTGCTCGCCAACGCAAAGGCGATGCTCGACGACGAGGCGGTCAAGCTCGCCGCGCTTCGCAAGGCGCGCAGCGCCGCCGAGATCCGCGCGATCCAGGGTGGTGGCCAGTACGGCGCGAAAAAAGGCTGACGGTCAGGCGGCGCGTCCTTCGTCCGCGAAGCCGCGCCGCCATCGCGTCCCATGTCCGACGGAAAGCTCCAGGATCGGCCCTTCGCGGGGATCGCCTTCATGATCGCGGCCTTCGTCACGGTCGCGGTTGGCGATGCGCTCACGAAGACCGTGATCGTCGCGCTGCCGATCATGCAGTTCCTGGTGTTGCGCAGCGTGTCGGTCCTGACGTTGCTGCTGCCATTCTTCATGCGCGCTGGCGGCCTGGCCGTATTCAGGACCGAGCGCCTGGGTCTGCATCTCACGCGCTGCGTTCTCAATGGCGCGTCGCTCCTGCTCTTCTATGTCGCATTGCGCAATCTGGAGCTGGCGACGCTCTTCGCGATCGGCTTCATCGGCCCGCTGTTCATGACCGCGATCTCCGTTCCGCTGCTCGGCGAGAAGGTCGGGACGCATCGCTGGGCGGCGATCGGGATCGGTTTCGTCGGGGCCATCGTGATCGTCAATCCGACGGGAGATGGCATCCAGGTGATGGCGCTGGTGGCGATGCTCGGCACGTCGCTGTGGGCGACCAGCATGGTGCTCGTGCGCAAAATGAGTTCGACAGAGACCGACGCCTCCCTGCTCGCCTACATCAACACCTCTCTCCTGCTGCTCGGCGCCGTCGGCGCGCCCTTCGTCTGGCAACCGGTCGAGCCGTCGCAATTCGGCTTCATCCTGATGCTGGCGGTCACGCTGGTGGTCGGGCAGTGGCTGATGCTGCGGGCCTTCCGCCTTGCCCCGATCGGCGTGGTCGCGCCGTTCCAGTACACGG
>CAYSUY010000129.1:0-12053 GCA_964434345.1 uncultured Acetobacteraceae bacterium | reverse complement strand
AGGGCGAGTTCCAGGCCTTCCTGATCGGCTGGAGCGGGCGGCTCGATCCCGACGGAAACATCTACGGCTTCAACCATTGCAAGGGCGCGAACAACGACAGCCGCTTCTGCGACCCGCGCGTCGACGCCGCGCTCGACCGCGCGCGCGCCAGCCTCGCCGAGGAGGAACGCCGGGCCGCCTATGACGAGGCCGCCGCCATCCATTTGCCCGCGCGTCACCGCCTCTATCTGGTGCACGAGAACTGGCGCTTCGCCCATGGCGCGCGGCTGCGCGGATTCCGCGCCGTCGCCGACGGGGTCATCCGATTCCAGGGCCTGGCGCTGGAGTGATCCGGCGCTGCGCCGGCAGGCGGCGCGAGGCGCGAACGGGCGGAGCCGAGCCCACGGCCTAGGATTTTTCAGGCCACGCGACGAGGCTCTTGGCCGCGATACGCGCGCGCTGACCTTCCCCTCCTGGCCGGCCCATGCAGCTCGACATCCCCACCCGTCATCGTCCTCGAGACGCTCGCGAGCGTCATGTCGGCGCTCGTCCTCGCCGCGAGCCTGCGCGGCAACCCAGGGCCCAGAGCGCGCGAAGCGACCGCGGCGATGACCTGCCTCGTGCCCGGGTTCTTGCTCTACCTGCTGCGCGCGCATATCCCGGAGGCGGCATCGATCCTCGGCGCCAACCTGCTCTTCTGGGCCACCGCCCTACTCGTTCATCGCGCGGTCACCCGCTTCGCGTCGGACCGCCCGCCGCCGCGCTGGCCGCTTGTCCTCGTGGTCCTGGCCGCGCCGGTCATGGCCTTTCTGAGCACGAGCGGCGCGTGGTACGGGCTGCGGGTGCTGCTGTCTTCCACCGTTCTCTGCGTGCTGCTCTGCGCGAGCACCTGGGAGCTCGCCCGCGCGGACGGGCTCGCGCGCGTGCCGTGGCGCAGCTTTGCTTGTGCTCTTTTTTCCATCGGCGCGCTCGGGCTCGTGGCGCGCAT
This sequence comes from uncultured Acetobacteraceae bacterium, assembly GCA_964434345.1. GTDB lineage: Bacteria > Pseudomonadota > Alphaproteobacteria > CACIAM-22H2 > CACIAM-22H2 > CAIOSQ01. The sequence goes on along the minus strand of CAYSUY010000129.1, from coordinate 11,086 downwards.
CGCCCTGATCCTGCCCGAATGGCGCATCGACGCCGAGCCCCTCGCGCCGACGCCCGAGACGATGCTGGCCTTCGTTCCCGCGCTCCTGCTCGCGCAAGTCTTCGGCCACGCGACGGGGGATGCGCTCCTGGCCCGTGCCGGCGAGGTGCTGCGGGGCGGGGTGCGCCCCGGGGACGTCGTCGCGCGCTATGGCGGGGAGGAATTCTGCATCCTCTTCCGCGAGGCCGACGCGCATCAGGCCAAGGCGGCGGCCGAACGTCTCTGCGCAGCCCTGCGCGTCACGGAGGTCGACGTGAACGGTGCGCGTCTGCGCCCGCGCGCCAGCATCGGCGTCGCTGCACTCGATCCGGGCACCGGAGGCGACTGGGAACTCCTCTTCCGACGCGCCGACGAGGCTCTCTATCGCGCCAAGCGCAGCGGCCGCGACCGCGTCGCGCTGGAAAACGCCGAGGCGGCGGCCTGAGGCGGCGCAACCGCCGCGACCTCACGCCGTCCTTGGCGCGCGGCGCGGTATTCCGACCGAACGGTGGAAATGGTCGAGGTAGTCCGGACCGCCTCGTGTGCCGGCGCGCAGTTCCGCGCGCAAATGTGCGGTGGCCGGCAGATCGACCTCCCCGTCCCGCACACGCACGCCATAGACGTCCGCCGCATAGGCCGGCGTGATCAGCGCGTCGCGCAGATCGGCGAGCACGCGTTCGGGAGCGCGGTCCAGCGGATCACCGAAGCCCCCCGCGCCGGCCTGGATGTGCAGGAAGACGTCGCCGCCCGTCATCGGGACGCTCGACATCGGGCAGGCCGGCAGAAGACGCTGATCCGGCCCGGGGTTCAGAACGTTCCAGGACGGCGTGCCCGGGGATCCGCCGGACAGGCCGTAGGGAAGATGGTCGCGGCGGTCGGAGCGCATGACGAGCACCGCCTCGTCGGCGAGCAGACGATAGCCGCGCATCAGCGCCGCGCCGCCGCGGGCACGACCCGGCCCGCCGGAATTCTCGACGAAGGCGTAGCAGGTGATCTCGACGGGATGGCGGGATTCGAGCAGCTCGATCGGCGTGTTGCCGAGATTGGCGGCGGGGTTCGAGATCCCCTCCTGACCGTCATGGCGCGCGCTGCCGCCCCAGCACCCCATCAGCCCGCCCGAGACCATGAACGGCTTGCCGTCGCGCGTCCGGCCGGCGATATGCGGATTGTTCGATCCGCCCTCGTTGGCGGCGGGGATGCGGTCGGGAACCACCTGTGCGAAGGCCCCCATCAGCGTGTCGAACATGCGAAAACAGATGATCCCGCGCGCGCCGCACGCCGCGTCGTCATGCGGGTTGACGATGCTGCCCTTGGGCGCGGTCACCGAGATCGCGCGCATGTAGCCCTCGCAATTCGGGATGTCCGCGCCGATCGCGCAGCGCACGGCGAGATAGGACATCGCGCGCGTCGTCGGCATCGGACCGTTGATCGCCGCCTTCACCTGGGGCGAGGTGCCGGCCCAGTCGATCGCGATGGCGTCGCCCGCAATGGTCAGCGTGGCGCGGAAGCGGATCTCGGCCGGATCCTCGCCCAGGCCGTCGACGAAATCCTCGAAGGTCCAGGTGCCGTCGGGAAGCGCCGCGATCTCGGCGCGGATCAGACGCTCCGCATAGTCATGCAACGCATCGGCATAACGGCGGAACGCAGCGGAGCCGTAGCGTGCCACCAGGGCGCGGAACGCCCGCTCGCCGCTGTTGCACGCGGCGATCTGCGAGCGGATGTCGCCCATGACGTTGTGCGGCGCGCGGGTGTTGCGCTCGATGATGCGGAAGATCGCGTCGACCGGCCGGCCGGCCTCGAACAGCTTGAGCGTCGGCAACCGCAGGCCTTCCTGGAAGATCTCGGTCGCATAGACGGCCATGCCGCCGGGCGCGATGCCGCCGATATCCTGCTGATGCACCAGCGTCGCGACGAAGCCTTCGAGCGCGTCGTCCAGGAATACCGGCTTGACGATGTAGAAATCGGGCAGATGCATGCCGCCCGATCCATAGGGATCGTTGAAGACGAAGACGTCGCCGTCCTGCATCCCGGCGCCATGGGACGAGATCAGATTGCGCATCGCGTCTGGAAAGGACCCGAGATGCACCGGCGTCGTCAGTCCCTGGGCGATGGTCCGGCCTTCGCGATCGCAGACGGCCGTCGAATAGTCCATCGAGTCGCGCACGATGTTCGAGTAGGCCGCGCGCATGATGACCAGCGCGAGGTCGTCGGCGATCGAGGACAGGGCGTTCTGGATGACCTCGAGCGTGATCGGGTCGATGCTGTCCTGCACGTCATGCCTCCACGGTGATGACGATGTTGCCGTTCGCGTCGACCCGCGCATGCGCACCGGGCGGCACCAGCACCGTCGAATCGTATTCCTCGACGATCAGCGGCCCGGCCGACGGGCCGCGCGCGGCGAGGGCGGCGCGCGAGACGATCGGCGTCGTGCGCGCGCCGTGGACAGCGCCGAAATAGGCCGTCCTCTCGCGCGCCGTCGATGTCGCACCGGCGGTCTCGACGGCGCGCCCGGCCTGCGTGGCGCCCGGCACGCGCGCGACCACGCGGATGGCGACAAGCTCGACCGGCGCGCCCGGTGCCGCATGTCCATAGCTGCGCAGGTGCTCGGCATGGAAATCCGCGGCGAGCCGCGCGGGATCCGGAGCCTGTGCGTCGACGGGAATGGTCAGTTCGAAGGCCTGCCCCGCATAGCGCAGGTCGGCGAAGCGCACGACGTCGATGCGCGCGGCCGCCATACCGTCCGCGACGAGCGCCGCGTGCGCACGCCTGGCAAGGGCGTCGAACCCGGCCGCGAGCCGCGCCGCGTCGATGTCGCCGACGAGGCCCGGCATCGCCTGGACCAGTTCCTGCGCGGTGTCGCAGACCAGCAGGCCGAGCGCGCTGAGCACGCCGGGAAAGGGCGGGACCAGGACCCGCGGCATCGACAGTTCCGCCGCGATCGCCGCGGCCAGCAGCGGGCCGTTGCCGCCGAAGGCGATCAGCGTGTAGTCCCGCGGATCGCGGCCGCGTGCCGTGGACACGGACTTGACCGCACGGACCATGGTGGCGACGGCGACCCGGAACACGCCATGCGCGGCCGCTTCCGGTCCGAGGCCGAGCGGCGTTCCGACCTGATCCGCGATCGCCGCGCGCGCGGCCGCGGGCACGAGACGCAACGCGCCGCCGACGAGGTGATCGGGATTGACGTAGCCCAGCGTCAGCATCGCGTCGGTCAGGGTCGCCTGCGTACCGCCGGCGCCGTAGCAGACCGGCCCCGGCGTCGAGCCGGCGCTGCGCGGGCCGACCTTGAGGCTGCCGCCCTTGTCGAACCAGACATGGCTGCCGCCGCCCGCGCCGATCTCGGAAACGTCGACGAAAGGCAGCTTGATCGCGTAGCCGGCGCCCTTGACCAGCCGGCTGGACACGTTGATCCCGCCGCCCACCTCGTATTCGCTGGTGCGCGCCGGTTCGCCGCCCTCGACGATCGCGGTCTTGGCCGTCGTGCCGCCGATATCGAGCGTGATGGCGTTGGCGATGCCCTCGCGCGCGGCGATCCGCGCCGCGGCGATGACGCCCGCCGCCGGACCGCTCTCGACGAGATAGGCGGGTTTCTCCGCCGCCGCCGCAACCCCCATCTGGCTGCCATTCGACTGCATCACGCCCAGACGCCGCCGGACGCCGATCCCGTCGAGGCGGCCGCGCAGCGCCGCGAGATAGAGGCGCATCAACGGGCCAAGAAAGGCGTTCACCACCGTCGTGCTGGTGCGCTCGTACTCGCGCATTTCAGGCAGGATCTCGTGCGAGCAGGACACGAAGACATCCGGTCCCAGGATCGGACGCAGGATCTCCGCGACGCGGCGCTCATGATCGGGGTTCGCGTAGGCATGGAGCAGGCAGATCGCGACCGCCTCGATGCCTTCCGCCCTGAGAGTTTCGCCGGCCCGGCGCACGTCGTCCTCGTCGAGCGGGACGCGCACCGTGCCGTCCGGTCCCAGACGCTCGCGCACCTCGAGGCGCAATCGCCGCGGCACGAGCGGCGGCGGCTTCACGTAGCCGAGATCGTAGAGCACGGGCACGCGTACGCGCCGGAACTCGAGGACATCGCGGAACCCCGCCGTGGTCACGAGCCCGGTGCGCGCGCCCCGCCCTTCGAGCACCGCGTTGGTCGCCACCGTTGTCGCGTGCACGACCTCCCCGACCGCATCCGGCGCGATGCCGGCCTCGGCGAGCAGCCCCTGCACGCCCTCGGCGATCCCGCGGCTGTAGTCGTCGATGGTCGACGAGACCTTGCGCGCACGGATGCCGCCGCCGGAGTCGATCGCCACGATGTCCGTGAAGGTGCCGCCGATGTCGATTCCGACGCGCACGCCCGCGGCGGCCCCGCTACCCATCTCGCCCATGTCGTCCCCTTTGCCGCGCCGATGCCCTAACCCGGACCAAGATTGCGGAACAGCCAGTCCCGGAACTGCCGACACTTGGCTTCCTGCCACTTGTCCTCGCGCATGACGAGCGTGCGCAGCGACCGGCGCACACGCATCTCGACGAGGGCGGGCGGCACGACGAGACGCCCGCTCGCGAGATCCTCGGAGGCGAGGAAATCGCCCTCGAGCGCGATGCCCATGCCCGAAGCCGCCGCCTGCAACGCCATGAGGACGCTGTCGAAGCTCACGCGTCGATGCGGAACCACCATCACGCCATGGAGCGCGAACCAGCGCTCCCAGGTCAGGTCGGTGACCAGCGGATCGATCAGCCGGAACTTGGCGAGGTCCGCCGGCCCCTGCAGGGACGGGCCATCGCGCAGCAATTGCGGACTGCACATGGGGACGATGTCCTCGGCGGGCAGATGCTCGCATCGGCGGCCTTCGCACCCGACCTGGCCATAGACGATCTCGATGTCGGGCTCGCGCTCCGCCGATCCGAAGATCGGCGTCACGATCCGCAGATCGACGTCCGGGTGCTCGGCCAGGAACAGCGGCAGCCGTGGCGCGAGCCAGCGAAGCCCGAAGCTCAGTCCACAGCGCACGGTCAACGTCTCGCTTTCGCGCGGTCCCAGGATGCGCAGGGTTCCGTCGTCGATCCGGCGATAGGCCTCATGCACCGCCGCATGGAACGCCGCGCCGCTTTCGGTGGGCCGGACGCCGCGGCTCAGACGGTCGAACAGACGCGTCCCGAGAAACGTCTCGAGGATCTTGATCTGCTGGCTGACGGCCGAGGTGGTGATCTCCAATTCGCGCGCGGCATCGGAAAAATTGCCGAGGCGGGCGGCCGCCTCGAAGGCGGCGAGAGCTCGGAGGGGCGGGCGTTTCATGAAAGACCTTATCCTGCATGTTCCTACGGAATCGGCGGCGGCGACAGTTGAGATATTCGTAAGGCTGCCTTCACCTCCGCTTGATGGTCGTTCGACGCGCGAAAAGCCCTTGGCGCGCGTGCCGAATGCTCGCATGCTCCGCGCAACCAAGGGGAGATGATCATGGGCGCAATGAAAATCAGGACGGCGATCCTCGCGCTCGCGGCGGTCGCTCTGGGCGGCACCTGGAACGATGCCGCGGCGCAGCAGAGCCGGCTGGACACGATCAAGCGCGACAAGAAGATCGTCATCGGCGTGCGGGAGTCGACGCCGCCTTATGGATACACCGACAAGTCCGGCGAGCGCGTGGGCTGGTCCATCGACCTCGGCAAGGCGCTCAAGTCGATCATCGAGAAGCGGCTCAAGATGGAGCTCGCGCTCGAGATGAAGCCCGTGACCCCCCAGACGCGCATTCCGCTGATCGTCAACGGCTCGATCGACGCCTATTTCGGGAGCGCAGGGAAGTCGGTCGAGCGCGACGAGGTCATCGATTTCTCGCTCATCACGAATGCCGTCTGCGTCAAGAAGCTGGTCGCGAAGAACAGCGCGATCCGCGATACGAAGGACATGGCGGGCAAGCGTGTCGGCGTCACCCAGGGCAGCCTGGAGGAGCGGCTCCTCAACACGATGAACCAGGACGGGCGCATGAAGCCTCCGGTGCGCGTCGTGCCGTTCGACAAGCATTCGACCGGGTTCATCGCGCTCAGCCAGGGCAAGACCGACGCCCATATGACGATGGACGACGCGTTGCTCACGCTCGCCATGTCGGCGCCGAACCCGCAGGACTGGGAGGTGCGCGGTCCCGACATCTTCTGCACGGTCAGCGCCATCATCGTGCAGCAGAACGACTCGCCGTGGCGCGACATGCTGGATCACGCGTTCTGCCATTTCGTGGCGACCGGCGGCTACGATGCGCTCTACGATTCCTGGTTCAAGGGTCCGAATGCAAAGGCCGGGTACGAGCGCGAACTCTCGCCCGAAGTCCGCTTCATGATCCGCAACCAGTGCCCGGACGGCGCCGAACGCTTCGTCCAGGCGGCGCAGTAGCACAGGGCAGCGGATCCCGGCGCGCGTGATGGACCCGAGCCGGGCAGGCGTGTCGATCCCGTTCGCGGCACGCATGGCCGGGATCGGCGACTCGCGCTCGCAGGGTCTGATCGCGCGCGTGCGCGCCTTGCGGGCCTCGGGCGCGGACGTGATCGATTTCGGCCAGCAGGGACCGCCGCCGCGGGTCGCCGTGGAGGCCGCGCGCGCGGCCCTCGACGCCCCCGGCTCGGCCTTCTACTCCGACACCCGCGGCGCGCCGGGGCTGCGTCGGGCGATCGCCGACAAGCTCGCGGCGGAGAACGGGTTCGCCGTGGATCCGGACAGCGAGATCATCGTCACGGTCGGCGCCAAGGAAGCGCTCTTCGCGACGCTGCTCGCGCTGGTCGGACCCGGCGACGAGGTCGTGCTGGAGGATCCCGGCTATCTCGGCTTCGAGCCGCTGATCCGGCTCGCCGGAGCGACGCCGGTGCCAGTGGCACTCCACGCGGCGGAAGGGTTCCGACTGCCGATAGACCGGTTGCGCGCCGCGATCACGCCGCGCACCCGCGTGCTGCTGCTGTGCACGCCGCATAATCCGACCGGGCGCGTGCTGTCAGCCGGGGAACTCGATGCGGTCGCGGCGCTGGTCCGCGACACAGGGATCGTCGCGGTGATGGACGAGGCCTACGAGCATTTCGTCTTCGACGGGCGGCCGCATCTGAGCCTTGCCGCGCTGCCCGGCATGCGCGCGCGTACGGTGACCGTGCAGACGATCAGCAAGGTCTACAACATGGCGGGGTGGCGCATCGGGTGGCTCGCCGCCCCGCCGGATATCGCGCAGCGCGTCGTGCGCATCCACACCCACGCCGCGACCTGTCCCGCGACGATGGCGCAGGCGGGGGCCGAAGCCGCGATCCGCGCCGGTCTGGGCGAAGGCGATCTGCCCTTCGCCGAGATCGCGGCGAACTATGCGCGCCAGCGCGACGCGATGGTCGCGGGGCTGCGCGCCATCCCCGGCGTGTCATGCGCGCTGCCGGAAGGCGGGTATTTCGTCTTCCCGGATTTCTCGTCCTTCGGCCTGGATTCGCTCGCGATGTCGGACCACCTGCTGTCCGCCGCGCGGGTCGCGGCCACGCCCGGCATCGCCTTCGGCGCGGCCGGCGAGGGCCATGCGCGCCTCGTGATCAAGGCGGGAGTCGAGGAGATCCGCCGCGGCGTCGCGCGGATCGCGACGGCGCTGGCCGCGATCCGCTCCGGCGACGCACGGGCGGATCTGCGGCCATGAACCTCAACTACACGTTCAACTGGGGGATGCTCCTCGTCGATCCCGCACGCAGCTGGATCCTGAACGGGATTGCCATGACGATCGGGCTGTCGTTGCTGGCGTGGATCTTCGCCCTCGCCATCGGCGTCACGATCGGCAGCATGCGGATGACGCGCTCGCGCTGGCTGCGTGTCCTTGGGGGCGCGTATGTCGAGCTGTTCCGCAACGTGCCCCTGCTCGTGCAGCTCTTCATCTGGTTCTTCGTCTTTCCGCTGCTGCTGCCGCGCGACTGGATGATGGCGTGGAACGGGCTCGACCACGTGCCCCTCCTGACCGCGCTCATTGGATTGTCCCTCTACATGGCGGCACGCGTCGCCGAGCAGATCCGCTCGGGCATCGCCGCGATCCCGAAAGGCCAGTTCGCCGCCGCACGCTCGACCGGCCTCGGCGAGTTCCAGGTCTACCGCCACGTGATCGCGCCCTATGCGTTCCGCGTCATGATCCCGGCGATCGCCTCGGAGTTCATGACGACTTTCAAGAACTCTGCGCTCGCGCTCACCATCGGCGTCGCCGAGATCACCTATGCGGCGCGTTCGATCGAATCCTGGTCGTTCCGCGGCATCGAGGCGTTCACCGTCGCGTCCGCGACCTACATGGCGACGACGGCCTTCGTGGTCCTTTTCATGGGCTGGCTCGAGCGGCGGCTGCGCATCCCCGGCCTGATCGCGCGGCGGTGACGGGCCATGGGTTTCGACTGGGCGGTCATCCACGACAATCTGCCGTTCCTCATGCGCGGCCTGTGGAACAGCGTCCAGCTGGCCGCGATCACGATCGCGCTCAGCTTCCCGCTGGGCTGCGTCGTCGCGCTCGGGCGGATCAGCCGGCGCAGATGGCTGCGCTATCCCGCGACGACGCTGGTCCATGCGCTGCGCAGCAATCCGCTGATCCTGATCGTGTTCTGGTTCTTCTTCCTGGTGCCGATCCTGACCGGCCGGCCGGTCGGCGACTTCGCATCGGTGCTTGCCGCCTTCGTGGTGTTCTTTTCCGCCTATTTCGCCGAAATCGTCCGCTCCGGCATTCAGTCGGTCCGCCGTGGCCAGCTCGAGGCGGCGCTGTCGACGGGACTGACCTACGCCCAGGCGATGCGATTCGTCGTGCTGCCGCAGGCGCTGCGCAGCATGATGCCGTCGCTGGCGACCGAATGCGTGATCGTGTTCCAGGGCACGACCATCGCCTATGTCGTCGGCATGCGTGAATTCCTGCACACCACGTTCCTGGTCACCGAGCGCACGATGCGCCCGGTCGAACTCTATCTCTTCGCGGCGTTGGTCTATTTCGTGGTCTGCCTCGCGGGCTCCGTCTTCGCCCGCAGGCTCGAAGGCAAGGCGGGGATACCGCGATGAGCGATCCACTGGTTTCGATCCGCAATCTCGGGCTCCGCTACGGCAGCTTCCGCGCGCTGGAGGACGTCTCGGCCGATTTTCGGCGCGGCACGTGCGTCGTGATCTGCGGACCGAGCGGCTCCGGCAAGAGTTCGCTGCTGCGCTGCATCAACCGGCTCGAGGAGTTCCAGGACGGCGACGTCGTCTTCGACGGCGCGTCGCTGCGTGCGTGCCGCGACCTGCCGCGGCTGCGCTCCGAGATCGGGATGGTGTTCCAGCATTTCGAGCTCTATCCGCATCTCAGCGTCCTCGACAACGTCACGCTCGCGCCACGGATCGCCAAGGGCAAGCCGCGGCAGGAGGCGGAAGAGACGGCGCGCCGCCTGCTCGACCGGGTCGGCATCGGCGACCAGGCCGGCAAGTTTCCCGGCGAATTGTCCGGCGGTCAGCAGCAGCGCGCGGCGATCGCGCGCGCGCTGGCGCTGGAGCCGAAGCTGATGCTGTTCGACGAACCGACATCGGCGCTCGACCCGGAGATGATCGCGGAGGTGCTGCGCGTGATGCGCGACCTCGCGCGCAACGGCATGACGATGCTGGTCGTCACGCATGAAATGGCCTTCGCCCGCGAGGTCGCCGACGAGATCGTGTTCATGGACAAGGGCCGCATCGTCGAGCGCGCCGAGACGGCCCGGTTCTTCAGCGCGCCGGCGGCGCCCCGCGCACGCGAGTTCCTCGACCGGATCCTGCATCGGTTGTAGGACTCCCGAGGGCGTCGGGGGGCCGGCGCGCCATTGGGGGATACGACCATGATCATGAAGCTGCGCACGGCGCTCGCCGCGCTCCTCCTCGGCCTGTCGGTCGCGCCTCCGGTCGCGGCACAGGACCTGCGCGTCGCGCTCGGCTCAGCCGTCACCTCGGCGGACCCGCATTTCACCGTGCTCGGGGCCAACAGCGCGCTGGCGCGCAACGTGTTCGACGGGCTGATCAACCAGGACGACACGCAAGGGCTGGTGCCCGGCCTCGCCCTGTCCTGGACGGCGCTGGATGCGACGACCTGGGAATTCAAGCTGCGCGACGGCGTGCGATTCCATGACGGCTCGCCCTTCGAGGCGGAGGACGTCGCGGCAAGCCTGCGCCGCGTCGCGGCGGTCAAGGGCAGCCCGAGTTCGTTTCTGCCCTTCGTGCGGCCGATCAAGGCCGTGACCGTGGTCGACCGGCTGACCCTGCGCATCGAGACCAGCGCGCCCTACCCGTTGCTGCCCGGGGCGCTCAGCCGCATCGCCATCGTCCCGCGCGGCGTCGAACAGGCCGGCCAGGAGGCGTTCAACGCCGCCACGGCGGCGCACGGGACCGGGCCCTACAGGCTGGTCGCCTATGTGCCGGGCGAGCGCATCGTGTTGGCGCGCAACGAGGCGCACTGGGGCGGGAAGCCGCGCTGGGAACGGGTGACGCTGCGCATCGTGCCCAACGATTCCGCGCGCATTGCCGCCCTGCTCGCCGGTGATGTCGACCTGATCGAGAACGTGCCGACCGCCGGCGCCGCACGGCTGCGCTCCGACGACCGGATCAGGCTGGCGCGCGTCGCCAGCAACCGCGTGATGTACATCCATCTGGACAGCGACCGGGCGCAGTCGCCCTTCGTGCGCGACCGGGCCGGCGCGCCGACGCCCAATCATCTGCGCGATGTCCGGGTCCGTCAGGCGATCAGTGCGGCGATCGATCGCCAGGCCCTGGTCGATCGCGTCATGGACGGCGAAGGCGTGCCGACCGGACAGTTCGTCCCGCCGGGGTATTTCGGGCATGCGCCGGAGATCGGCCTGCCCAGGAGCGACCGCGATGCTGCGCGGCGGATGCTCGCCGAGGCCGGCGTGCCGGGCGGGTTCAAGCTGACCTTCCATGCCCCCAACGACCGCTATCCGAACGACGAGCAGACGGCGATGGCCATCGCGGCGATGCTCACGCGCGCGGGCATCGAGACCAACGTCGTGGCGATACCCGCCGCGACCTATTTCACCCGCGCCTCGGCGCTGGAGTTCAGCTTCATCCTCGGCGGCGCGGCGGCCGAGACCG